>JAZRIL010000055.1:0-61744 GCA_045645285.1 Elusimicrobiaceae bacterium
AATATATTTTTAAATATAAAAAATATCTTAAAAAATAAATAAAAATAAAATGGAGTATAAAAATGACAACAAAAATTGATATTTGTAATTTAGCATTAGCCCATTTGGGACAGGCGCCTATTTTGTCCTTAGAACAGGAAAATGAAAAGGCGCGCCGGTTAAATTTATTTTATGCTCCGGTTCGGGATGAAGTGTTGCGTACCCACAATTGGGCATTTGCCGCGGTGCAGGAACCCTTGGTGTTGTTAGCGGAAGAATCAAACGGGGCCGACCGGTTGGTGTATAAATACCCGGCCGAGGCCTTATTTATCCGGCGCGTATTTGACCAAACGCATTCCCGGTTGGAGTTTCAAGAATTTTTCCGGCCGGATTTGCACAGCCGGGTTTTGCTTACTGCTTCGCGCCAAGCGCGGGCTGTCTATACACGGCGCATAACGGACGAAAACCTGTTTGACGCGGCCTTTATCAAGAGTTTTTCACTTGCCTTAGCGTGTGATTTGGCTGTTTCTCTGACGGCCGATACGCAGTTAGCCGCGCTACTTTTGCAAAAATATACACGCAGTTTGGAAGAAGCACGCCGCAGTAATGCCTCGGAAATGCTCATTCCCCAGCCGTCCGAAGATGCGTTTACGGAGGTGCGTTAATGTTTACCCGTCATATTCAACCTTCTTTTTCCGGGGGGGAAGTCAGCCCCGCGCTGGCCGCCCGGGTGGATAGCGGTGCGTATAGTTCCTGGTTAAAAAGTGCCTGCAATTTTTTTGTGCACCCGCAGGGCGGTGCCTCTAACCGTCCGGGTACGGCCTATATGGGGACGGCTAAATATACTACCCCTTGCCGGCTTATTCCGTTTGTTATCAGCGAGCAAGAATCCTATGTTTTGGAATTGGGAAATTACTACATTCGGGTATATACGTCGGCCGGGCAAGTATTGACGAACCAAGGCGTCCCGTACGAGATTGTTTCCCCGTATGCGGCGACCGATTTGCAAACCCTTTGTTTTACCCAATACGACCAAAAATTATTTTTAGCGCATCCTTCGTATCCGTTACAATGTTTGACACGCACCGGCGTAGGGCAGTTTACACTGGCTGCACTTCCTATCCAATACGGGCCGTTTCAACCGGCTAACACGCAAACCACCCGTCATTTGCGCGTGGTGGAAACTCAAGAGACAATGCAAGTAGAGGGCGTGGCGGCCTCGCTTCGCTTTTCCCCGGTAACGGATAGCCGTTACATTGTGTACGGCTATTTCAATAACGAGCAATTTTTTATGCCGGACGATTATGGATTAGACCTCAATCAATTGGTATCCAGTTTTAACACGCGTTACCAGTCGCAAGGGCTTACGGCCGTTAATTTAGGGGGCGTGCTTCAAATCACCTCGCCCCAAGCCACCGGCGGAGATTGGAACGGCGCCGTGCTTACATTGACGTACCGGTTGAGTTTTGCCCAAAACCCCAGTTTCACGACGCAGCAAGCCCTTAGCGGCGGCGTCAACGGTGGGGGAACGGTACCCGTGGGAGATGTGGTGTATGTATTGGAAAGCGATTTTGATATTTTTTCGCCCTTGCAAGTAGGGGGACGGTTTAGTTTAACGCACCCTATTCAAAGCCAATATTTAACGGGCACAATCAGTTACAACGACGTTTCCAGTACGCTCAAGACTGGGTCGGATTGGCGGATACAACTAACCGGAAACTGGACGGGAACGGTTATATTGGAAAAATCGGAAGATTCGGGCACGACGTGGCAGGCCGTGCGCAGTTACAGCCGTACCAGTAGCGACAACAGTCTGGTAGACTTAGGTAATTTGGAAGATACGGGCAAGATGTACTACTTGCGTTTACGGGCGGTTGGCATCACGGGCCAGGCCGGGTATGCTCTATCCGCGGCGGCGTTTGTGCAGGAAGGAGTCGTTGTTGTTACGGCCTTTATTAATGCCCGGCAAGTGGAAGTGGCTTTAGAACGTCCGTGCGGGGCGCAAACGTGGACGTCCGATTGGGCCGAAGGGTCGTTTAGCCCCAAAAACGGTTATCCCTCGTGCGTGTTTTTTTACCAAGACCGTTTGGGCTTAGCCGGCACGAACGCCGAACCCCAGACGTTGTGGTTTTCCAAAACGGCCCGTTATACAGATTTCGGGCATGCCCGGGCGGGACTTTTGGATAACGATGCGTTGAGTTTAAATTTGTCCGGGAAATGTTTAAACGCCATTCACCAAGTGGCGGTGGCGGGACGGCTTTTTATTTTTACTTCCGGCAGTGAATGGACACTTTCTTCTTCGGGTGCGCTGACTCCCTACAACCTGCAAATCCAGCAACAAAGTGAACGCGGCGCCAGCCGTTGTGCGGTAGTCATGGTAGGCAACCGGGCGTTGTATGTGCAAGCCCGGGGAGGTGCCTTGCGGGATTTTTACTACGATTATGCTTCGGCCTCGTACACCGGGGAAGATTTAACCTTATGTGCAAAACACTTGTTTCAGAATAACGAAATCCGGGAAATTTGCCACCAACAGGAACCGGATAATTTAGTGTGGTGTGTGCTTAGTAACGGTGTATTGGCTTCGCTCACCTACGTAGCGGAACAAAATGTGTGTGCGTGGACGCATCACACCACGCAGGGATACTTCCGCAGTGTGTGTACAATCCCCAACCGCGGTTACGACGAATTGTGGGTAGCCGTAGAGCGAAACGGTGCGTGTTTTGTGGAAAAAATGTTGCCGCGTTTAGCCAGCAAATTACCGCAAGACCAACTCTTTTTAGATGCCAGTGTGTCTAAAAAATCAGACACGCCTTTTACCCAAGTAGAAGGATTGGCGCATTTGGAAGGTTGCGAAGTGAACGTGCTTGCCGACGGCAATGTGCTAGGCAGTAGGACTGTTAGCAACGGGAAAATTGTATTGCCGCACGCTATGACGTGCGTACATGTGGGGCTGGGGTATCAAGCCCGGTTGCAGACACTTCCTATCGTGTTTGCTACGGCAAACGGGATTTCTTCCGACCAGAAAAAAAGGTTGGTATCGGTTACCGTACAATTGGCCGATAGCCGCGGCGGGAAAGTATCTTCCATCGGGGAAGAAGGGGAAGTTATCATCCAGCGTCAAACCGAAACGTACAATACGCCCTTGGCTTTAAAGACGGAAAATTATGTATTGACCTTATCGGGCACACATGTATTGGGGCCTTCGTTGGTGCTAAGCCAGGAGGAACCGTTACCTATTACGCTGTTGGCCTTGCAGTGCCGGGTTGCGTAAGTGCGGGTGGATTTATTTAGGAGGAATCATGGAAAAAACGTTAGAGGAATTGGAGACAGGTTTAAGCACCTTCTTGGAATCCTTAGCAAAAAAACGGGCGGCCGGGGCTTCGCTGCGCCAACAAGCCGCCGATGAAGAATATCAGGCCGCTCTGGCCGCTGCGCAAGTGGCTGAAAAAAACACTTATCTGCTGGAGTCGGCGGCGGAAAAGTCGCGCAGTGCGTATCAAACATATCTGCAACAACAGGCCGCCCGGCAGGCGCAACTGGCCAAGTCCGGCTTGCGTCAGGATTCGGCCTCGGTACAGTATCTTTTGAAGAACAGCCGTTTCCAAGCCCTATTGGATGAAAAATCTTTAGTCAATGATATGCAAACGGCCGTGTATGAAAACGAAAGACAAGCGACCGAACAAATCCGTGCGCTCAAGGCCTCGGCTTTAGCCAAACGGAAAGCCGCTCATCGCAGTTCGTGGGGGTGGAGTTTGCGTTCGGTAGTAGACAATTTGTTGGGAGGATTTTATTAATATGCCAACAGTACCCATTTATACATCACCCACCCCGGCCAAACCGGAAACTTCTTCTGGCGAAGTCGCATTGAAGGCGTCCGGTTCTTCCGGGCCCATACGCCAACAATTGGCGCAAGCAGTTCGCCAACAGATAAGTCAACACGGGACGGTGTCGGTAGATTTTTTGGACCGGTTGGCACTTACCCGGTTGGACCAATCGGCTGCCGATACTCCGGCGGCGTGGGATTATGCCGCTTTGCGTCATACCGCCCAACGTGAACAACAACAGCAACAACTTCACGCCCAACAAATGCAACAAGAAGAAGAAACCGCGTGGACACGCCAAGTAGGTGTTTTGACGTCGGATAACAGAGCGTTGGAGGCCTATTTGTCGGCGCAATTGCCCGCTTATCAAAAGCGTTTGCAACACCAAGGTGTTTCGGCCGAACAAGCCGCTAAAGTCACCGCGCGTTTGCGCGCTCAGACGGTGGAAGAACATATTTCCCGTTCGCTTCGGGCCGGAGATTGGCAAACGGCCGCGCAAGTACTCACGGCGCAACAGGCACACTTAACGGACGACATCCGTCAACGGTATGCCCAACAAGTGCAAAGCAGTTTCGCCCAAGACTGCGCAAACCGTTTGTGGCAACAAGCATGGCAATCCGCCGGGCAGGACGTGGCGGCGGCGCGGGAACAAGCATTGTCTTTGGTGCAAGAGCCGCAAGAGGAGTTGCGGGAAAATATAAAGGGGCAAATTAACTGCTTGGCTACGCAACAAGCGCAGCAAGTGGCGGCGGCGCGTGCCCAGGTATTTGATCGGTTGGCCTACGCGCAAAATCCGTCGCAAATGCGTCAAATTATAACCGAGCAAACCGTACTGGACAGCACCCAATTAACGCAGGTCCAGCAGGCCTTGCAACAGCAAGATATGCCGGCCAGTGCGACGCAACAAACTTGGTTCGTCACCCACTATTTTGATACGCAGGCAGATGCGGAAAAAGCCCTGGAAAAAGGATGGTGTAATGCACGGGATTATTTCCGTTTGAAAGCCGCTCAGCAGGCACGCCAAAGCGGCCAAACCGTTCCGGCCGGGTGGTGGATTTGCCGCGGTATACAGACGTGGATGAATAAACAGGGGTTTGGGGAAGATGACATTACCCGGGCCTCTTATGCGGTGCTATGCAACGCGAAAGACGATGCCGGGCGCCTGGAACTTTGGAAACAAATTAAAACTTTATTAACGTGTTAGGAGAAAACGATGACGGTTTCAATGCAAGTAACAAAACGTATGTATGCAGGTAACGGACTTACCCGCACGTGGGACGTAGATTTCCCGCTGGTATCGGCCCAAGATTTGAAAGTTTTTATTACATCGCCGGCCGGACAAACGGAAGAAGTAACGGCGGATTTTGAATTAAATGCCGCGTTAGATACGCTGACATATCCTACCCAAGCCAGCGATAGAGACCCGTTGGCCGCGGGCTGGACGATCACGCTATTGCGTCACACCCCTCTTACGCAAGAGATAGACTTATTGTGCCAGGGAGAGTTTGACGCCGAAGTGTTGGAGCAGGGATACGATAAACTCACGCTACTGGCCCAGGAATTATCCGAAGAACTGGACCGTTGTATGAAGTATCCGGTTTCCACCTCCGGTTTATCTTCGGAGCAAACGGTGTTAACTGCGGCACACGTAGACGCACTCAATTCCGGTGTAACCAGTGCAAAAGTAGCCCAAATTCAAACGCATACTTCTCAAATTTCTACGTTGCAAAGTAGTAAATTATCGGTGGATCAGGCCGCTTCAACCTATGCAACGGCGACGGCACTGACGCAAGGATTGGCGGAAAAACAACCGGTTATTTCCGACTTGGCCAACATCCGGGCCGGAGCCCAGGCGGGAGCCACGGCGTTGCAACCCGGTACAGCCGAACAAACCTACTTGACACAAGCCGATGCGGCCGATACGTACGCTACGCAAAGCGCGGTAACTTCCGGCTTGGCTACCAAACAAGATGCCTTGACTACGGCCCAATCCAATGCGGTCAATTCAGGTGTCACTTCTTCTACTGTTTCACAAGTGGCGGCCAACTTAACTTATTTGTCGGCTCTTGCGCCGTATATTCAAAAGTATGAAGTCGGAAATTTTAATACGCAAGCAAGTGTTGACACGGCTGATTTGTTAGCGGCTACCGGTGCGTTACACGCGCTTGATTTAGATTTGTCTAAAAACACCCAACTTGGAAAATTGACCGCCGCCGGCACAAGCGGCAATTTGGCCAACATATCCAGTGTACTTGTATCCAACGAAGCCCCGTTTGACAACGCCATCAGTCCGCAAGTGGACGTGAGTTATTCCAATTTAAACCGTGCGGCGCTAGTCAATCTGTTTAATTCTATGCCGTATAATGTGGGGTATACTGCTGTAGGGAGTCCTACTATTGTAGACGGTGTAGCCAGTGGGTTTAGTGGTAGCAGTTATATGACAATGGCCTTTCCAAACAACGTTTCTACCATTACAGAATGGGTGTTCAAAGCGAAATTAACTTCGGAAGGATTAAGAAGTCACTATAACTACTTATTTAGACGAGGTAATTTCCAATGTTCCGCATACGGAACACAGGGTGGTACCTTTAGCACCCCGACTATGTATTTGCCAGGTCCTAATGCTTCTTATGCATTTACTGGTTTCGTTCCAACAGTAGACACTTGGTTTTGGCTTAAATACACTTACGATGGAACAACAGTTAGACTCTATTCGTCTTTAGATGGTGTTAACTATACATTAAGAAACACTATTAACGACGTCTCCGTATCAGCGCCGGGTGGAAATTTCTATATAGGGTATGCAGATACAAATGCAGAGTCTTATTTTGGAGGTTCTATAGACCTAAACGAAACCTATATTAAAGTAAATGGGGTTTCGTGGTTTGCGGGCAGGGCCTCCGTCACCAAAACATGCGATGTGCGGGGGTGCGCCGGAACTACTGATTTGACAAGCGATGACAAAGCCGTCATTACCGGCAAAGGGTGGAGTTTAACGGTGGCGTAAGGAGGTTGTATGGTATTTAAAAAACAGAAAAATGAAAACGGAAGTTATGTAGATAAAAACGGCGTGCACTATGACGTGCTTTCGTGCGAGCGTACAGAGAGTTTGGCCTTTTCCCCGACGCAAGAAACGGACAGCGAGGGCCAAGTGGTGTATGAGTTGCGGGTAGTGGTTAATCAGGGGTGGGATGAACATCCCGATGCGGAAAGTGCCGCCCGGGCGTACGGCCTGGTAAAAATTTAGGAGAACACCATGGGGCCGGAACAACTGGAAATTGCTTTTAAAATCGGAGGGATAGTTTTTGCGGTGGGGGTGTTGTGGGGAGAGTTGAAAGCCATCCGCAAAGATATTGCCCGGCTGGAAGAAAAGCAAGATAAATATAATCACCTGCAAGAGCGGGTGGCCAAATTAGAAGGAGAGTGCCGGATATGCCGCAGTTTAGCAACGCAAGCCAACAAAGATTAGCCACCTGTCACCCCGATTTACAGGCCGTCTGTAACGAGTTAATCAAGCAGTATGATTTCTCGGTGCTGGAAGGCCACCGGGGAGAGCAAGCACAAAACGCCGCCTATAAAAAGGGTACAAGCCAAGTGAAATATCCGCACTCGGCCCACAACAAAACGCCGTCTTTGGCGGTAGATTTAGCCCCGTACCCGACAGACTGGGATAATGTTTCCCGGTTTAACGAAATGATTATCCGTTTTGACACGGTAGCGAATATACTCCGTGCCGAAGGAGTAATAAGTAGTGAGTTCGTATATGGTGGTAAATGGGGCACGTTAAAAGACTGGCCTCACATTGAAATCAAGGAGAAATAAAGATGGAGTGGATACATACAAATTGGAAAGATATTTTGGCTGTTATCGGCGGAGTAGTAACGGTAGCGTCTATTATCGTGAAACTCACCCCCACGCAAAAAGATGATGCGTTTTTAGCAAAAGTAATAAAGGTACTAGCCGCATTGTCTTTGTTTAATCCCGACGGGAAACTGGTTAAATGATGGGTCCGATAATGGGATTTCTTTTCGGGTGTGCTTTGGTGCTGGGGCTGGTTTATTGGGCCCGGCAAGACGCCAAGCGCGCGGAAAGACTAGCCGCACTCAAACGGGAAATTAAGGAGGCGGCCCGTGTACAACAAATGGTGGACCGGGTGGATCGTTGGCCTACTCAGCGCGTGCTTGAGCGGTTGCGTGAGCGGCGGTATTAAATCGTCTGCGGCGGTGTGCCGAATTTATTTTGACACGTCGGATGCGGGATTAGCACAGTTAAATGAACGTAATGTGCGGGCGGTTCTGTTGTTTGAAGCGGCGTGCGGACGGATTAAACTGTAAAAAAAAGCGGAACACCTGGTTCCGCTTTTTTTAACTGATAAACGTATACTTAAAATCCGGCAATTTTGCCTTCGGCATCCGTGTTACTTGACCCGTTGGTAACGGCATCACAATATTTTTTTGCTTCGGCGTTACCGGGGGCTTCCAACTGGCTGGAGTCCGTGGCGGTTTCGCCGGTGCAAATACGGCGTTGCGAGAACGAACCGTTGGTGTTTTCGGTTACGATAGTTTTGAGTACATATTTCGCGTTGGCCATATCCCGTTCGGCCACCACCACAAAACCGTTGGCGTTGCTGGCGTCCACACCCATGGTCATAATAAAACTTTTACCGCCGAATTTTCCGTCGGTGCGGGTAGGAACTTCCAAATCCAATTTATTAAAAGAATCCGGCCATTCGTCTTTTTGTAAACGGTAACGTTCGGCGGCACCGGCTATGGCACTCATCAAAGTAAGGGCTTCGGCGGCGCGGGATTTTTCCACGGCGGTCGTATATTGCGGCAACGCTATGGCCGTCAAAATACCAATAATCAACACTACAACCAGTAATTCAATCAACGTAAAACCTTGTTGGTTTCTCATAAAAATCTCCTTCTTACTAAAATCCAACTGCTACTGATAGTATAGCAAAAATTATCCTAAAAACAACAGCACCGCTAAAAATTAGTAAATTTTGATACAATAAAGAAAATTCTAAATCAAGAGGATTTCTTATGACAACGACATTGCGCACTTCTTTTTTAGGAATTGATTTTGAAAATCCGTTTTTGTTGGCTTCGGCTCCGCCTACGGCACTCATAGAAAGTATTGACGAAGCATTCGGCATGGGATGGGGGGGAGCCGTGCTTAAAACCATTACTCCCGACAATTTGGAAATGAACGAAGCCAGTCCGCGTTATGCCGTTTTGTATGATAAAAAACGCATTATGGGGTTTCAAAATATAGAATTACTCAGCCACCAAACCGTTAAATACTGGTGCGACGGTATAAAGTTTTTAAAACAAAAACATCCGCATAAGGTAGTAATTGCCAGTATTATGGCTCCGGTCAATAAAGACGCATGGCAAGACTTGGTAAAGACGATTAACAATACGCCGGCCGATGCGTTTGAATTAAATTTTTCTTGTCCGCACGGAATGCCGGAAAAAGGTATCGGCATGGCTATCGGTACCGATGCGGAAATGTCGGCTCAGATTACCAAATGGGTCAAAGAAGTTGCCCAGAAACCGGTATTTGTAAAACTTTCGCCTAACGTGACGGATATCGCCCGTATTGCCCGCGCCGTGGAAAGTGCTAAGGCCGACGGTTTAGCCGCTATCAATACCGTGCAAGGGTTTATGGGGATTGATTTGCATACCTTTCAGCCGTTATTAAACGTCAACGGAAAAACCACCTACGGCGGTTGTTCGGGACCGATGGTAAAACCGATTGGACTACGGTGTGTAGCGCAAATCCGTCAAGCCAGCCGACTCCCTATTTTAGGGCAAGGCGGTATTTCTTCGTGGGAAGACGCTGTGCAATATATGGCTGTTGGGGCGGATGCCGTACAAGTTTGTACGGAAGTAATGCTAAACGGATACAAGGTAATCGGGCCGATGTTAAAAGGGTTACGCGCTTATTTGGAAGAAAAGGGATTTGCCAGTGTGGCCGCTCTTAAGAACAAGGCCATTTCGCATCTTTGTTCGCACGAAGATTTGCCCAAGAAACCGCTTGCCTATCCGCATTTTACCCACGCGGTGTGCGGCCGTTGCGGTAAGTGTGTGATGATTTGTAACGAATCGGAACACCAGGCCTTGCGTTTGGAAGACGGCTTTATTACGGTGGATAAAAAACGCTGTGTGGGCTGTGGGTTGTGCCGTTATGTTTGCCCGACCGGTGCGATTTCATCCGGTAGATAGGGCGTGCAAGTGTTTAGCCGTTCTTTGTTTTATTAGGGCAAAACAAACAGCCGGTAGTTTTTAAACTACCGGCTGTTACTTTGCAAACATTTACTCTACATCAAAATTAAAGTAGGTGTCTTTATACGGCTCGTCTTTCAAAGTGAAGTGCCACCATTCGGAATCTAGGGGATTAAACCCGGCTTTTACCATGGCATCCCGTAAAATTTTCCGGTTTTTCTTTTGTTTCCTGGTAATTTTTTTGTAGTCGGGGTGGGAAATTTCCGAGAATAAATCAAAGGTCCCGCCCATGTCCACAAAGCCGCCGTCTTTTTTGATAATGGTTAAATCTACGGTGCTACCCCGGGTATGGCCCGATTTGGCCATAATGTAATCACCGGCGAGTAAATCGGATTTTTCCAGCGTGGGATAAAAGGATTTATCGCCGGGGTTTTTCGGGTCGTTAATCCACTCTACAAAATTGTCCACGGCTTTTTGCGGACGGTAGGCATCCCAAATCAGTAAGCGGTATCCTTGCGCGCGCAAATCGGCCGCCGCCTGGGCCAACGCCGCCAGGGCTTGTTTGGTCATATAGGCGCGGGGGGCTTTGTAGCCCCGGATTTTATGGCCCGTAAAATTATTGGGCGAATAATACCGGATATCGTAAGCAACATCATCAATGACGGTGCTGATTTCGGCAAACCCGGTTTTATCGTAAGAGATGTTTTCCGCCCAAACGGGGGCAAAACAACTGGCTAGTAATAAAGACACAAAGATGAGTTTTTTCATGTTTAGTCTCCTGTATGACAGAGAAGTTACCACACCAATATATCAAAAAAATTATTTAGGTGACAAATTTATTTATTGCCCGGTAGCAAAGGAAAAATGATACAATTTTGCTGTATTTTAGAGAGGAATTTCTCATGATATTAAATAATAAAAAACAATTTGGTTTTGCCGTCATGGGTTGGATAGTAGTCAGTTTACTGACGGGCGGTTGTGCGCATATTCAACGAGATAATCTTTCGTTGTGGAGGGACTCGGCCCCTGCCAAGCAAGCGCTTGTTAATTATGTAAAAACAGTGACCAATCCCCGCTCGCCGGATTTTATCCCGGTAGAAAACCGGATTGCCGTGT
This sequence comes from Elusimicrobiaceae bacterium, assembly GCA_045645285.1. GTDB lineage: Bacteria > Elusimicrobiota > Elusimicrobia > Elusimicrobiales > Elusimicrobiaceae > Avelusimicrobium. The sequence goes on from JAZRIL010000055.1 coordinate 11,147, forward strand.
TTGATTTGGACGGCACACTGATCCTGGAAACGGACCCAACGTATTTTGACTGGGCTTTGTTTGAGCACCGCGTATTAGATGATCCCGGTTACCACGCCTCGGAGGAACAACTGGCGGCCGCCCGCGCTTCGCGTGAAAAAGGTGTTTTCCCACCGTTAAATGCCAAGCGCGAACAACTGGTTTCCCAGGCCTATCAAGCCATGCGTTTGGAAGAATTTTATGATTTTATCCGCGCTTTTATGCAAGAAGATCAACCGGGTTTTGTAGGCATGAAACGCGGCGATATTTTCTATAAACCGATGGTGGAAGTAGTCCGATATTTAATAAAAAATCAATTCACGGTATATATTTCCAGCGGTACAGACCGTCTGACAGTCCGGCCGCTAATAGAAAAAAATATGCCTTATATTCCGCCGCGCCAAATTATCGGTTCTGACAGTACTATTGTAACGCGCAAGCAAGCAAATGCCGACGGGCTTTCGTACATGTTTAGGCCGGGTGATGAATTGGTATTGGGTGGGAAAAATCTAATCAAAAACCTGCAAATGAACAAAGTATCTACCATGGTCCAGGAAATTGGTGTACAACCGGTATTAGCGTTTGGAAATACCTTTAGTGATGCAAGTATGGTTAATTATACGATCAACGGCAACAAATATAAGTCGCTCGGGTTTATGCTGATGTGCGACGATATGGAGCGCGAATATGGGAACATCCAAAAAGCCGAAAAAATGCGTGAAGGTTGCCGACAATACGGTTGGATTTGTGTGTCCATGAAAAACGATTGGAAAACAATTTATGGGCCGACCGTCAAGCGGCGTTAATATCGGCGAAAAGGGTATCTTGCCTTGGTTGGAATTAAAAAAGCACCCCGACGGGTGCTTTTCTAACTCCAGCCAAGACGGGACCTCGCCTTCCGGTAAAATCTCTGACGAGATTTTCCTGCAGGCCGGGCTCGCGGTTTTTGCCTTTTGCGGCTTGCGCACGCTCAAACAAAAACATCGCTCCGCCTTTCGCTCCCCCACGGATACCAAGCAGTTGGTATCCTGTCTTGGTTGGAATAAAAAAAGCACCCTGACGGGTGCTTTTCTAACTCCAGCCAAGACGGGGGATCGAACCCCGGACCTATCGCTTACGAAGCGATTGCTCTACCAGCTGAGCTATCTTGGCAACAAATCTGCTTACTACTCTTATATTCTACCAAAAAAGTATCACTTTTGCACGCTTGGGTTTTTACCGTCGCGCAGGTTGTCGTCGGCGTGCATTAATTTGCGCTTGTAGTATTTCCGCGGGCGGATAATTCCGGGCACGCGCCAAAAATTTTTCTTCTTTGACTCCGTCCGGACCTTGCCGGAATTTATCCAGCCATGCTTGTGCTTCATCCAACCTGTTTTCCAACAGGCCGATTTGTACCAAATACATGTATGTTTCCGGGTTAACCGGGTCAATTTGCAGGGAACGGGCAAACGCCTCTTTGGCGTGGGCCATGTGAGCCAGGGCTTCTTGTTTAAGCCGATTATATTCCGCCGGATTGGCCGCACGTTGGGCGTTGTCCGAGCGGGTCAGGGCCATTTTATAGAACAACTGTCCGCGGTTGTGGTGCAAAAGCGCATGATACGGAGCGCGTCGTTGGACTACGTCGTAATCAGCCAAGGCGCGCGTGTAATCGTCTGAGGAAATTTTGTTAACATCCCCTCGCTCGGGTGAAAAACGGGGAGTTAAATCTAACAAAGCCGTGAATAAATTGGCGCGAAATTGCCGGTATTCGGCTTGCCACGGGTCCAACCGTACGGCCTTGGTAAAATAACCAATTGCACCGACCGGATTTTGCAAATTCATGAGTGCAATGCCCAAACTATAATAATGATTGGCTTGGAACGGTGCATACGCCACCCACTCCAACGGTAGCAGTAGCACGAACGGCACCAAGGCCGCCGCGCGCCGCAACAGCCACGCGGCCCGCAGAACAACCAAATTGCCGCCCAGTAAACATCCCGCAAACACCGTCCACGCACAAGCCACAAGCAGGAAATCTCCGAATGTTTTTAATACCAGTACTTGGGTAATTTCGTAAAACGCACGCACGAGCCACACATCCAGCGCGCAAAGCCCGATGAAGATTATCCCGCGTAATACATAGATGAGCCAGGCGGGGGAATTGGTTGTTTCGCGTGTTGTTGGTTGGGGCGGATCAGTAAGTGCCACGAGTACGCCCATAAATAGTGCCAAGAAGAATCCGCTGGAGGCAAAATGGATACTGATATCCACCAAACTATGCACCAACATTCCGCCAAACGCCGCCGTGTAACCCAGTAAATAATACGCATTTTCAGACGGTGTTTCCGGGCGGCGTAACGTACGCCACGCCCGTGTAAATAAAGCGTATATCAGCCACAAAAATAATCCTAACCCAATAAACCCGCTGACGGCCATTTGTTCTAACAGTTCGTTTTCGGCGTGTTGCGTTTCCACATTGTGAGAAGATTCAATGTAAAAAATTTCCGGTCGGCGGTGGGCGGCGTACAACGTTTTGAAGTTCCCGATTCCCACCCCTATCATGGGACGCTTTTTAATCATTTCCCACGTGCCCTGCCACGTATACGTGCGGAAACTGACGGATTGATAACGTTTTGCGGTATACACGCCTGCTAATACGGCTACGCCTACGGCGGCGACAAGAAGCCCCGCGTTTATTTTAAGACGGCATTTTTTGAGAGCGGGGGAAAGAGAATTGGTGTATAACCACACGCCCAATGAAGCGGCCGCCACGTACGAAATCCACGCCCCTTTACTTTCCGTAAAAAAGAGGAGCACCGCCCCCACTATCCCCAGAAAAAAATATATTTTACGACGGGTGGCTAAAAAGGCCCCTCCCAGTATGCACGAAGAAAAGATAATAAAATCGGCAAAGAAGTTTGGGTTGGCGTGGGTGGCAAAAACACGTTTTGTAAAAAATCCGTGCCAATCAATGGGGTCAAACCCGGGGAAAAAACCGTTTACTACTTGCACCAGCCCGTAAGTAAACGAAATACAAACGGTGGTAATTATCCACCGGGTCAGCGTTTTGACATCGCGCAAATGAAATTCGCTTGCTACGGCCAAAGTGATCAAGGTGTAGAGTAAAAAGCGGATAAATTCTTCAGCCGCTTGCGTGTGAAGGGGAGCGAAAATATAGCACACTGTGTTCCAAGCCGCGTACGCCAGTAGCGGCAAGAGCACGGGTAAATTTTGTTTTGTCAGAAAAAATTTCCGTCGGGAAATTTGCAACGCGGCCCACAGCACGCCCAACAGTAATGCTCCCATGTGAAGTAACGTTAGTTTAACTTGGGCGGTATCGTACGTGGCGGTAAAAACCGAAAGACTAATCAGCAACCCCAACGCTCCCGTTGCGTGTACCAGCGCGCGGTGCAAAAAAGTTTCGGCCCGCGGCGCGGGATTGATAACGGGAACGGACGGCTTAGTGGAACGTCTTTTGCTCATATATATATGGTAACAAATTGCAAACCGTTCTTGATGAGTTCTCTTGAAGGTTTTATTTTTAAAAGGGGGCGAATAATACTTGACATCGTTTTTTTTTTGCTAGGATTTGCGTATACTCATTGTACAAGGAGGAGTGTGTATGGAAGATAAAAGTGGTTTGTTGAGCCGTTTAGACGTCAAAGGATTTACGCTCATTGAATTGTTAGTAGTTGTTCTTATCATCGGCATTTTAGCGGCGGTGGCGTTGCCGCAATATAAAGTGGCGGTAGCCAAAAGCCGCTTGGCCACCATTCGTCCGGTTTTGGCGTCTGTCAAGCAAGCCGAAGAGGCGTATTATATGGCAAACGGGGCGTATGTGGATGATTGGGGTGTATTATCTTTAGATTTGTCACAATGTAAACGGCAATATTTAGATATAATGCAGTGCGGTAATTTTATGGTGGACATTTTAGAAGGTACAGGTGCTAATGCAAGGGCCGTATATTGCCCCAGTTATACTCCTGTGGCAGATTATGCCGGATGGTCTGCCTGTAACGAAAAGCGCGAACTGATATATAGGGTTTGGTTTACAGATTCCGCTTTTCCTGATAAAGTGGAGTGTATCGCTAACACTACCCTCGGTCAAAAGGTGTGTAATTCATTACATCTCTAACACTTGTTCCAACACGCGTTCGTTGGGGATAAACGGGCGCAACGCATTGAGTAATAATTTTTCCGCCGCCACATTTATTAAAGCGGCGGAATTTGTTTCGCCCGGTGCGTAAAATTTTCCGGCGTTAATCAGCGCCTCTTGCGGCACGAGCCCGATGAGTTCTCCCGCCGTAATTTGCGCGCCGCGTTCGTCGGCCAGTTGTTTTGTCATTTCAAAAACTTCAGCTAAACCCGTTTGGGTAAAGTCCGTTAAGTTGCACGATACTTGCGCGCAACGGTACGCCGGCATATACCAACCGATTGCCTTGACGCACTTTAAGCCGCCGCCGTGCTCGCGCAGCCGCGCGGCAATTTCACACGCGGTAGCCACGTCTTGCGTGTCTAGCGACATATTAAACGCAATCAAAAATTTCCGCGCGCCGATGACGGTTGCTCCCGTTTTTGCCACGCTTTCACTCCACTTACGCGGGCCGAAGTCCGGCGGTAATGCGCGCAGTTTTTCCGGCAAACTTTCATATTCGCCCCGTCGGATAAACGCTAAATTTTTCCGCTCTGTTGTACGCGCATTTTCTTCGTATAAGTAAATAGGAATATGCAATTCTTCCGCTACGCGGTGGGCTAATTGATCAGCCAGTTTAGCGGTGTCTTGCAAGGAAATTTCGCGCACGGGTACCAGCGGGCAAACGTCCACCGCCCCAAAACGCGGGTGTTCACCGTAGTGTTGGCGCATATCAATCAGAGCCGCGGCCGTACGGATGAGTTCAAACGTGCTTTTTACTACGGCCTGCGGTGCGCCGGCAAGCGTAATAACGGTGCGGTTGGCGTCTGGGGTACTATCTACGTGCAACACGCGCGCGCCCGGCACGCTGTTAGCGGCGGCAACGATACGGGAAATAATCTGCGCATTTTCCCCTTCAGAAATGTTAGGTACGGCCTCTATAAGTTGCATATTTTTATTATAACCTTTTTTAGTTTTAAAAAAGACTTGCTTTTTTTATACTAATTTATAGTATAATACTTATAGGTACTTAGGTACCTAATTTAATAAAGTAAGGAAGTATTAGTAATGCCTAAAGGAAAAGTGAAGTGGTTTAACGATCAAAAAGGTTACGGTTTCGTAACCCCCGAAGATGGTTCTAAAGATCTCTTTGTACACTATCAAGAAATTCAGGGCGACGGTTTCAAAACCTTGGCCGAAGGTCAAGAAGTGGAATTTGAAGTCGTAGAATCTGAAAAAGGCCCGAAAGCCGTAAAAGTTGTAAAACTGTAAGGCTATCAGACTTTTAAAAGGGCCCCGCAAGGGGCTCTTTTTTTGTGAGTGAAAAATGAAGAAAAAACAAACCGCCGCCAAAGCCCCGTTAAAAGAATTATGGGTATTGTCCTACCCGTTAATTGTACTGATGGGCGCACAAATGGTGATGCAATTTGTGGACCGCATGTTTTTGGCGTGGCACTCGCCGGAGGCATTAGCCGCGTGTGTGCCGGCGGGGTTATTGGCTTTCACGTTTGCCAGTTTATTTATGGGGCTGGCCGGATATACCAGTGTATTTATTTCCCAATTTTACGCGAAGAAAAAAAATGCTTCGGTTACGATTTCGTTATGGCAGGGGGTGTGGTTGTCTTTGATTTCCGCGGCTTTGCTAGCGGTGCTGACGCCGCTGGGGCGGTGGTTGATTATTTCTTTCGGCCACGAGCTTTCCGTGCAGAAATTGGAGCTTTCTTATTTCACTATCTTAAATATTTTTGGCGGATTTGCGGTAACTAATAATGCGCTGGGGAGTTTTTTCAGCGGACGCGGAAATACTAAAATTCCGATGTATACTTCTTTGGCGGGAATTGCACTTAATATGGTGTTGGACTATGTTTTTATCTTCGGCAAATTGGGTATGCCCCGCTTGGGCATTCAAGGCGCGGCATGGGCCACAGTAATCAGTTGTGCGTGTTCTACGCTGATTTTCTGCTCGCTAATCAATACGCGGCAGAACCGTTATACGTTTAAGATATCGCGCTTGGCCGGATTTTATAAACCGATTTTTATGCAAATGGTGCGCTTTGGCGTGCCCAACGGTTTTGGGTTTTTAATGGATGTGCTTTCGTTTACGTTGTTTACTTTTATGATTGGGAATATAGATACGCTTTCCTTGCAAGCAAGTAATATTGTGATGTCCATGCAACCGGTAGTGTTTATGGTCATTGTGGGGCTGGGCGGCGGTATCCAAATTTTAGTCAGTAAATACCAAGGACTTAAACGCCCCGATTTGAGTATGCAAGTTGTCAAAAATGCGTGTAAGTTGGGGTATAGTTATGCCATAGCCATATCGGTTTTGTTCTTTTTTGGCGCACCGTTATTTTTGCATTTGTTTATCCCGGCCGCTACGCCTAACGCGCAAGAAGTGGCTGCTCTGACGTTGCCGCTTATTAAACTGGTGAGTTGTTTTGTGCTGATGGATGCAACGTATTTAATTTTCGGGGATGCTATCCGCGGGGCGGGGGATACTAAATTTTATATGTATGTGATGTTGGTTTGCGCGTGGGGATTGCTCATACCCGGTACGTGGCTGATTGTGTATAAGTGGCATTTGTCTGTTTTTTGGGTGTGGAGTTGGCTGACGTTTTACGCCGGCCTGACGGCATTACTGATGCTTTGGCGGTTTTTGCAAGGCAAATGGAAACAAATTGAAGTGACGAGATAGTTTGTAAATTTTTTTGTCTTGCTCGTCACCCCGCAAGGTTTTTATGCGGGGTATAGCAAGACTCATGTACCACGCTCTTTATATCCCGCATACCGACACTGCGGGATGACGAAAGAGCGTGTTTTTTATAACGTGCCGTTGGCGTTTAGTTGTTCGCAAAGTTTGCGTTGGACGGCGGTGGCTCCTCCCGTCGGATATACGTCACAATGAATACGGCTTGCGTCATTCGGGAGGATAGAGATGAAATATGTTTGGCCAAACGGGATCCGTTGGGCAAGGGCAATAAAACTGTCCCCGCTGCCGCCGGGGGAATATATGAAGTCCTTTGTTTCAACACGTCCGGTATAAGTTGAATGTTCAAAAGAACTTCCCGGTATTTCTACATCCAGCAAACTTAACTCGGTCATATCAGCATATCTTCCGTTTGCCATGTAAAAAACCTGATTAGCGTTGGCAATCGCGCGCACTAGGGAAACTGCCTCTGTCATACGGGCTTTTTCCACCGCTTTTTGGTATTGCGGCAATGCCACCGCCGCCAAAATGCCGATGATAAGAACAACGACTAGAAGTTCTATAAGCGTAAATGCTTGTTTGTTTTTCATATAAAAATTTCTCCTTTAATTTTGTTGTTATCAAATAAGTGTCATCCTGAACTTGATTCAGGATCTTCTACGCTTGTAGTTGCTGTTTGCCTTTCATAAAGGCGTGCGTGGAAGATTCCAAATCAAGTTTGGAATGACGTCTCTTTTTATGAACGTCTTTTTTGCCGACACTCTATTATCGTTTTTTTTTTGGTTTGTCAAGTAAAATTTTCTGCCCGACGATATTTTTGTTTGTATGGCGTGTTTGAAATCGCACCCAAAAGAGGGGGAAGTTATTTTCGGCTGAAAATTTGTACAATACTACTAATTTAACAGGGAGGTGTTTTATGGAAATTTTGCACCAGGCCGACATCGGCGTTTTTGGCGGGTCGGGCTTTTACAGTTTTTTAAAAGACGTGGAAGAAGTCAAAATTTACACGCCCTACGGTGAAACGAGCGACAGTGTGTTTATCGGCTCTGTCGGCAAGCACCGCGTCGCTTTTATGCCGCGCCACCGCCGGGACCACTCCATTCCGCCGCACCAGGTCAACTTCCGCGCTAACGTGTGGGCGATGAAACGGCTCGGGTGCACGCGCGTAATTTCTCCGTGCGCGGCGGGCAGTTTGCAAAAAAATATCAAACCCGGTGATTTTGTCATTTGCGACCAATTTGTAGATTGGACCGACGGCCGCAAAAATACATTTTTTGAAAATGTATCCGTATTTGAAGGCAAGGCCGTGCAACACCCGTCCCCGGCGGAAACATACTGCCCGAAATTGCGTGCGCTGGCGGTAGAAACGGCCAAAGAACTAAAAATTCCGGTGCACGATAAAGGCACGGTAGTTGTTATTAACGGGCCGCGCTTTTCCACCAAAGCGGAGTCGGCTTTTTTTACCAATCAGGGATGGCACGTAATTAATATGACGGCGTTTCCGGAGGCGTATTTAGTTAAGGAACTTAATATGTGTCCGCTCAATATTTCGCTCATTACCGATTACGACGCCGGACTGGTGGGCGATGTGCCGCCGGTGTCGCACGAGGAAGTATTAAAAGTATTTAACGGCAACATTGAAAAACTCAAAAACTTGTTGTTTGCGGTTCTTGAAAAAATTCCTGTAGACGTGCGCGATTGTGCGTGCGGCTCGTCTACGAAATTAAATTTCTAGTTGCGTGATTTGCTTGCAAACAAGACGCCCGGTAAGGGCGTCTTTTTTGTGAGGGGGAAAATTATTTCAATAATTCTTTTAAAATATCTTCGTGGATGCGGAATAAGGCCTCGTCGCTGTTGGCTAAATTGTTTGCCATTAACACAAACGAGATCAGCCGTCCGTCCGACGAACGTACATAACCCGCCGCCGCTTTTACGCTGTCAATTGTGCCGCCTTTTACGCGCACATCATTGATACGTTTTTGCGGTTTCAGATAACGGCGCAAGACAAGTAAATCGCCGCGGTCGTCCGGCGTGGCCAACGAATTATAATAGTACGTAAAATGCGGACTTTTGGACATATAATTGAGTACCGCAGCCAGCACGCGCGGCGTTACCAGATTATCTCGCGATAGGCCGCTGCCGTCGTGTAAAACCACGTCATTGGAGCCCGCAATCCGGCGGCTTTCTAAAAATTGTTTCAGTTGTGCAGTACCGTTTTCTATACTTCCTTTTTGTCCGGCGTGCACGGCCAGCATGCGTAGCAGCATATCGGCATACAAATTAAAACTGCGTTTGTTGACGATGAGCACAATGTCTTTTAATTCGGGCGAGAGATATCTATCCAGCCGCGTCATCGCCGGATAATCGGGCGTTTGCGTGGTCGTTTGCAACGTGCCCGCCACCGTAATACCTTGTTCCTGTAACGCCTGCTTAAACGCTTGGAGTGCAAACAACGCCGGGTTGGGCAGGGCGGCTTTGATAGTAAATCCTTTGGCGTTGGTCGGAATGGTGCCGAAGATTTTTAAATCGTATTGCCCCGGAGCGCCGTATACATAGGCGTTGTCTTTTTTTGATTTCCCGTCGGTGGTAACGAACGATTGCAAGCGAACGCCGGGCACTTGCGGCACCGTAAAATCAATTTCCGCCGGGGCGTTGGCTGTTTTTTGCGGTTTAAAATGAATCTCAAAAGAGTTGTCATTAAAGCACAAAGGGCTTGCCGGAGCGGCAAAGTAGTTGCCCATATTTTCCCAATTTACTTTGGGGGCCACCGTCGGCCCTTCAAACAACGAAACGTCCGCAATTAAATTTCCGTTCACGCGCAAAATGCCCGCCTGTTTGACGACCTTGGCCCAACGATTGGCTACGGTTTGCCACGTTTCTCCGCCGGTTACACGCGTGGAACCCAGCGTCATATCGCCGCCGCCTTGAATATACAAGGAACCATGTAGCGTACCATTTTCGTCCACATTTCCCTGGCGGTAGAGGTTTGTTTCAAAACGGTGATGTGGCCCAAAAATTTCCAACGCGGCCGCTGTGGTAAGTAGTTTAAGCGTACTGGCCGGGGCCAACCGGGTAGAATCTTGCACGGCGAACAAAGGGCCTTCGCCGCCTTGGGTATAGGTGGCAATTCCGCCCCACACCGCCCCGCGCAATACCGGGTGTTGGAGTTTTTGCTCCACCATGGTTTGCAAGGACTGCGCGTGTACGCTCAGGGCAGATAAAAGGAATAAAACAGAGAAAATAAAACGCATATATATAAGTTATCAAATTTAAATGGCATTGTCAGTCCTTGGCGGACGGGCAGTTGGCCTTTTATTTCCTCGCCCCTTGCGGGAGGTGCTCGCCGCACGGGCACTCTCTCTTTTCCCCTCGCCGGATGGGCGATTTCTCCTCTTATCCCTCGCCCCTTGCGGGAGAGGGTGGCCGTAGGCCGGGTGAGGGGTAATGAAAAGAAGTGCTTATTATTCAACAACGCCCCCTCATCCGGGCTACCGCCCACCTTCCCCCGCCTAGGGGGAAGGAGTAAAAATGTGGGTCAGGTGTTAACCTGACGCAAATAGAGAACCAACTTTTGCTATTCCCCGAGTATTGTTGTCGGGGATCCGCCGTTATAACGAAAGGCAGACCCCCGACAAAAACCTTCGGGGGAAAGAATAAGGAATATGCCGCTTAGGCGTCATTGTCAGGCAATGCCTGATCTACATTCTTTTTGCGTTGTTTTTTAAAAAGGCACAAAAAAGAGTTGCATTTGTTTTTTTTTTTGCTAGACTTTGCGTATACTTATTTTACAAGGAGGAGTACATATGAAAAGCAAAGGTTGTTTTAGAGATGTTTTAGGCACAAAAGCGTTTACGCTCATAGAGTTATTAGTGGTGGTTTTGATTATCGGTATTTTAGCGGCGGTGGCCTTGCCGCAATATAAGTGGGCGGTAGAGAAGTCGCATGCGGCTGAAGCATGGACAGTTCTTCGCTCTTTGAAACAAGCGCAAGAGGCGCGATATATGGCCACAGGAGCATATGCCACTGATATCGCCGATTTAGATATTGATGTTGGAGAAAGCAAGTATTATAATTTTGCTATTTCACAGGGGGCAGTGAATGCTACGGAGAAAAATATTAAGTACTCGCTGGGGCTCCGTTTATCGTTTGGCGCGTGGGAGGCGGGGGAATACAAGTTTTGTGGATATCCGGCTTCCACAGGTTCTGAGGCGGTATCCAAGCCATACTGTAAACATTTGGGGGCAGATATGACCCAACAAGAAAGTAATACGTGGTTATTTCCGTAAAAAGACCTTTTCCGCGTCTTCTAATTTGCTAAAATATAGTGACGGATTTATTTTCAATTAGGAGAAATTCATGAGCTGCGAAAAATGTACCACAGAAGTACAGAATATGTGCTGCGTTTGCAAAGGCGCTAAGCACGACCCGGCCCCGATTCCCGAAGAAGGAAAATGGGTCAAATCCAAACAAATTTCCGATGTGAGTGGTTTTACCCACGGTATCGGTTGGTGCGCCCCGCAACAAGGTGCGTGCAAACTTTCCTTGAACGTCAAAAACGGTGTGATTAAAGAGGCGCTCGTAGAAACTTTGGGCTGCTCGGGTATGACGCACTCTGCTGCTATGGCCGCGGAAATCTTACCCGGCAAAACCATTTTGGAAGCGTTAAACTCCGACCTCGTTTGCGACGCTATCAATACCGCCATGCGCGAACTTTTCCTGCAAATTGTTTACGGCCGCACGCAAAGTGCATTTTCCGACGACGGCTTGGCTATCGGCGCGGGCTTGGAAGATTTAGGTAAAGGCCACCGCAGCCAAATCGGCACGATGTACGGTACCGAAGCCAAAGGTCCCCGCTACTTGGAAATGGCCGAAGGGTATGTGCTCAAAATCGGTTTAGATAAAAACGGTGAAATTATCGGTTATCAATTTGTCAACTTGGGCAAAATGATGGACGCCATTAAAAAAGGCGAAGACCCCAAAACGGCCTACGAGAAAAACATCAGCAAATACGGCCGCTTTGACGAAGCGGTAAAAGTCATTGACCCCCGCAAAGAGTAAGCCCGAGGAGAAAACACTATGATTACGTTTGAAGGATACGAAAGAAGAATTGAGAAAATCAATGCCGTCTTGAAAGAAAATGGTATTAAATCGTTAGAAGAAGCCAAAGAAATCTGCACCAAAAAAGGCGTAGATGTGGAAGCCATTGTAAAAGGCATTCAACCCATCGCCTTTGAAAACGCCGTTTGGGCGTACACCGTTGGTGCGGCGATTGCTTTTAAGAAAGGCGTCAAAACCGCCGCCGAAGCCGCCGAACAAATCGGCGTGGGGCTTCAAAGTTTCTGCATTCCCGGCTCGGTAGCCGACCAACGTGCCGTAGGGTTGGGCCACGGCAACTTGGGGGCGATGTTACTGCGCGAAGAAACCAAATGCTTCTGCTTTTTAGCCGGGCACGAAAGTTTCGCCGCGGCGGAGGGGGCTATCGGTATTGCCCGCACCGCTAACAAAGTACGCAAAGAACCCTTGCGCGTTATCTTAAACGGCTTAGGCAAAGATGCGGCGTATATCATTTCCCGCATCAACGGTTTTACTTCTGTGGAAACCGAATATAACTACAAAACGGGCGAACTCAAAATCGTCAGCGAAAAAGCATTTTCCGAAGGCGACCGCGCCAAAGTTAAATGCTACGGCGCCGACGACGTAAACGAAGGTGTAGCCATTATGCGCCACGAAGGCGTGGACGTTTCCATCACTGGGAACTCCACCAACCCGACGCGCTTTCAACACCCGGTTGCCGGTACCTACAAAAAATGGGCAACCGAAAACGGCAAAAAATATTTCTCCGTGGCCTCCGGCGGCGGCACCGGCCGCACCTTGCACCCGGACAATATGGCCGCGGGTCCTGCCTCGTACGGTATGACCGATACCATGGGACGCATGCATAGCGACGCGCAATTTGCGGGTTCGTCCTCCGTTCCGGCCCACGTGGAGATGATGGGTTTAATCGGTATGGGTAATAACCCGATGGTAGGGGCGACGGTGGCGTTAGCCGTAGCAATTGCTCAAGCCAAATAACAACAACTGTTGCAAAGTTGCGATTTGCGCACACAACCCAAAACAAATTGTTTTGGGTTGTGTTGCTTTTCTGCAATACAATTTTCCACATTTGGGCAAATTTGCGGTCTCGCGGCCTTGACGTAACTATCATTACGCCTAGGCGGCCGCCTATATCCCGCAAATTTGCCTCAAATCTGAAAAATCATTTTCTCATCTACACAAAGTTAGTCTTTGGGGCGGCGGGCCATTTCTTGCATGTAGGAAAATAGGCAAAACCCCCGAAGGAATTTCCTTCGGGGGTTTTTAGGTTAGTTAAATCCTTGGCCTTTTAAGGCGTTGCAGATATTTTGGCCGAGGTCAGTGTATCCGTAACAATCACGTTGCCACTGTCCGCTGTTAGCATAAAGACGAAATTGTAGCGTGTATTGCAGTGGTTTGCTTTTTTCTCCGTTTTCTTGGCGATAGGCAAACACCGTGCAATAGTCGCTAATACAAGAGGCGTCGTAACGGAAATTTTTGGAGTGGCAATAATCGTCGGTAGTGCAATCAATGCTTTTGTTCATTTCTATGTCTAAAGACTCGGTGGCATTCTCCCATCCATCGCCGCTTACTTGTCCCATTAAATCCGCTTTAGAAAATCCGTTTGCCATCACATAAACACCTACGGCTTTGGATAAGGATGACAACGTGGTCAACGCCTCGGCGGAGCGGGATTTTTCCACGGCCACTTTATATTGCGGCAAGGCCACCGCCGCTAAAATGCCGATGATTAAAACAACGACTAGAAGTTCAATAAGCGTGAAACCGCCTGTCGTGTGACTTCCCCCCTTGGCGGGGGAAGTGGTTTGGCGGACAAAGTCCGGACAAACCGATGAGGGGGTAAAACAAGGACTTGCCTTTATATCCCCCTCACTTGCCCTGCGGGCATCCTCTCCCGCAAGGGGCGAGGTCAAACAACTTTTTAACTGATGTTCTTTTTTCATAAAAATTCTCCTTTAAAATTAGCTGTCATCCCCGAGTGCTTGGCGACCCGCAGGGTTCGGGGATCTCAACCTTTTTGTTTTTTTTACCGTCCCTTTATTATCGTTTTTTTTTTTGATTTGTCAAGCAAAATTTAGCGGAACAGGTTGTTTGCCGAAAAACGGGATAAAAAACACCCCGCCGTTTCGGGCGGGGTATAAACATTTACCTACGATATTTAAAACATACGTTGTTGGTTTTTGTAGAAGATACCGTTATTTTGCGTGTAGGTGGTATGGATAACGCCTTCACACATAAATTCTTCGTATATTTTATCTAAGTTGCTTGTCCTAGTTTCTGTCTTGCTTCTGAAGAATATTCCCGCGCCGCGGCTAAACGCTTGGGATTGTTCATACTCCCGGCCTTCCGTACCGGTGGTATATTTTTGCGTAGTAGGATTTTCCTCGTCAAACTCGTTTTGTATAACGCGTTTGGTCATCAGTTTAACACGTTGCTTTTTCATCGTAGATTCATCTACATACTTAAACGCGTATATTTCAGAGCCGTGATTGGTTTCTCGGGCTTGGCTGTTATCATTTTTGCTGATGATATACACACCATAGACGGTTTGGGCGTCTTTTTTGACAAACCTAATTTCAATATTACTGCTAAGCGTATCGGCATATATCGTATGCTTTTGGCCTGTTTTGACGTGGTCTATTTCATACACGCCGTTCCCGGCCAGTATGGCGGCAATCATATCTTTTTTCATGTTGCCGAAATCTTGAATTTTATTGAGTTCTTTTTGCAGACGGGCCTGATAAGATTTCATAACATCAGACGCATTTACTTTGTTTGCACGCATGTCAACGACATAGTTGGTATTATGTACAGAGATATGATAATATCCATCAGGCATTTTGATACCTTGAATCGTTGTCTTATAGCGACGATATTCAATGAATTCTGTACCTTTACCATCTTCTCTTTCCCCTTGTGTATATACGGTAAAATTGCCTTCGTTGTCTATGACTATCGGTGTTGAACATAAAGTTTTGCCAATTCCAAAACTTTTATATCCTTGAAAATAAATACGTCCGTTGCGAACATACGCATTATCTGCCGGGGTTATCCAATTCCTTTCACAGGAACGTCTGAATGAAACAAAGGCCTTCAATGCGATATTTTCAATAGCGGCCCGGTTTATTTTGTTGCCCGGCACTTGTAGGGCTTCTATCGTCTCTTTAATAGACGAAGTGAGAACTTCTCTGTTTACTACATTCTCTGAATGCTTAGCATTACCGGCGGCCGGGATAAACGAAATGCCTAAGAGGAATGCGAGGGGTGTAACGTATGATTTTTTCATTTGTTGCTCCTTGTCTTTAAATTACTACCTTTATATTTTTAAAATTTTTTGTCTGTGCAACAAGGGTCAAAAGGCCTAAAACCAAATAGGTCTTTTGGCCCTTGCGGTTAAAGAATTTTTTTGGAAAAATGAATATAGTTATATATTACGAAGGTTGTCTGTTATGGAGGAAAAATCGTCTGTATGAAATACTCTAAACTCAGTGTAGTAGCCGGTTGCTTACTGGTATTGTGTACGGGAGCGTGGGCGCAAAACAAAATTCGTCTTGCTCGTAAAATGAGCCCCAATCAAAGAGCCCACATGGAACTGGCTCATCAGGCAGAAACGCACTGGCGCAATAAAATATTGGCAAACGGGGGGCGGTCGTATCTTACTCCTAACGTGCAAGTGGCACGAGCATTAACCACCCGTCCGTTGCCGCGTATCGGGGAGAGTGCCTGGTATGTTCCGGCGCTTCGCTTAAGTGAAAAAATACGTCCGTTTGCATCTACTCATCTTTCCGAAAAAATGGCCGAACTTTTGTTGGTCCGCTCGTGCCCCGGCTATTATGTGGATTTTCCATCCAGTTGGAGAGAGCACGCGTTAGATCAAGATTTTTCGCTCAGCGCTTGGATTGAAATTTTATCCGATGCGTACGGACCGGAAGTACGTTTTGCCGCGGACTTTTTGCCTTCATTACGGGATGTATATATCTTCCGCCTGGCGGTGCACCGGGTGCAATGGCAGAGCGTAGAGGAGGTGCTTCCGTATGCGCTACGCAAAGGGCAAAAACTTAAATCCGGGTTCTTTGTAGTTGCTGTTTTCAACGTGCGGACTTCCGAGACCGATGTGCTGTTGTTGGATGTGGCAAACCGTAAATTTATCTCGCTAAACGAAAGTATGCAAGCCGCCCAGCAAGTGCCGGCCAAAAAACCGGCGGTGGATCCGGCCACAGAACCGGCAGATCCTTCGGCCACTCCGGCAGACCAAGTGCAAGCGGATCCTGCACCTACCTTTGAGGAAATCCGCCAAGCGGAAAGCGAGGAAGGGTTGCACACGCGCTACGAAACGGGTGTGCCGCCGGCTGCCTCTGCCGAAACGGAAGTAGACCGCGTACGCCGCGAAGTGTTTGAAGAAAGAGGCCTTTCCGGTAATAAATAACCAATAGAGGAAATTTTCCCCATACAAAAACGCCGCCCCTGACGGGTCGGCGTTTTGCGATATATATTTTTTATTTTATCCACATTTTCCAGGCGGCTATCAGCCCCAGGGTACACGCGGCAAAAAATAACGTAACGATAATTTCCACCGTGCGCGGAAAAGCGGAAACGTGATCGTTGGTTAACGTGTTAAGCCGCCGTTGATAAACTGACGGTACCAAACACCACAGTGCATATCCGACAATTCGCCAAGTATACGCCACCGGGCAAAACACCAGTATCAGGCCGCCCAACCATACCAGCCCCCATAGCCCGGCCGGCCACGACGTCGGTTTGTGCATATATTCGCATGTGCGGTTGATAAGTTCGGCCAGCGCAAAGAAACTCCACCCGCCGCCCACCGCCCGGCGAAACGCGCCGCCTCGTAACGGTGTGCCGTCCAAGCGTTTGAATCCGCGCACAACCTGCTGCCACTGTTTATATAACCAGTAAAATGTAAATAATCCGCCGCTGAGTAAGGTTAAAAAACTTTGTGTCCCCGCGTGCATAAAATAAAACCGTGTGGACAGCCCGGCCGTTTTAAGTTCCGTTTTGCGTTCTTGGCGTTTTTGGGGGGAGGTATAATCCCACTTACCTATCCCTAACCGGTACACTATATACAGGGCTACTAATACGCCCGTCATTTGTAAAAATCGTTCCATGGAAGTATTATAAAAAATTTGGTTTCACCTGGAAAGGTTATTTTTTTCAAGCATAACGTCTCAAAAAATACTAAAATATAAATAATCACAAGTATTGCGCGCATGTTGCGTTATGCAAACCCGCCCGAGCGGGGTTTTTTGTGGAAATTTTATTGAGGAAAAACAAATGACTGATACCCGCCAAGACGTACGTAACGTGGCTATTATTGCCCACGTAGACCACGGCAAGACAACCGTTGTTGATGCCTTGCTTAAATTTGCCGGAGAATTTAAAGTAAAAGAAGACCAGGCACAGGATACCGTGTTGGACTCCAATCCTTTGGAGCGCGAACGCGGTATTACTATTTTAGCCAAGTGTACTTCTATCGGCTACAAAGGCCACACGATTAACATTGTAGATACGCCCGGCCACGCCGATTTCGGCAGTGAAGTGGAACGCGTACTGCGTATGGTAGACGGTGCTATTTTAATGGTAGACGCCGTGGAAGGCCCCATGCCGCAAACGCGCTTTGTATTACGTAAGGCACTGGCGTTGGGCCTGCGTCCGATTGTTGTTATCAATAAAATGGACCGCGACCACATCCGCCCCAGCGAAGTCGTGGACGAAGTGTTTAACCTCTTTATGGAATTGGGCGCGACGGATGAGCAATTAGATTTCCCGATTATTTACGCCTCCGGACGTGCCGGGTGGGCGAGTTTGAAAATGGAAGAACAAGGCAAAGATATCGCGCCGATTTTGGACACTATTTTATCGCACGTGCCCGCCCCCGAAGCACGCCCCGATGCCCCCTTGCAAATGCAAGTAACGATGTTGGATTACAATAATTTTTTGGGCCACGTCGGTATCGGACGTATTTTGGCGGGGAATATTGCTAAAGGCCAAACGGTGGCCCTCATGCACCGAGACGGCTCTGTTACGCAAGCCAAAGCCGCCAAAATTGAACGCTTTTTGGGGCTTGGTAAAGTAGAAGTGGAAAGTGCCCGTGCGGGGGACATTGTATCTATCGCCGGATTGGAAGGCGTGGATGTGGGTGATACCATTTGCCGCCCCGACGCCTTGAATGCCTTGCCGCCGTTAAGCATTGACGAGCCGACGATGTCCATGGATTTTATGGTCAACGACAGTCCGTTCTCCGGCAAAGAAGGAAAATTTGTCACCAGCCGCCACTTAAAAAACCGCTTGGAAAAAGAAGCCCAAACCAACGTCGGACTCAAAGTGGAACAGTTGGAGGGCGAAGGAAAATTTAAAGTCTACGGACGCGGCGAGTTGCACCTTACTATTCTCATTGAAAATATGCGCCGCGAGGGGTTTGAGTTGGCCGTATCGTCCCCCGAAGTGATTTACAAAGAAGAAAACGGACAAATTTTAGAGCCGATGGAATATTTGGTGTTGGATATCCGCTCGGAATTTCAGGGGGCGGTGTTTACCATTTTAGGTACGCGCGCGGCCAAACTGGAAAATATGGTGTCTGAGGGTGAAGAACGCTTGCGGTTGGAATATCTCATTCCGTCGCGCGCGTTACTCGGTTTTAAAAACGAATTTTTAACCAGTACCCGCGGTACGGGTATTATGCACCACAGTTTTAAGGGGTATTTCCCCAAAGTCAACTTGCCCGACTTGCGCCGCAACGGTGTGCTCATCGCTAAAGAAGACGGCGAAACAACGCCCTATGCGTTGTTTGCGCTGGAGGACAACGGCGAATTATTTTTGGGCCCCGGCGTGAAAGTGTATGCGGGGGAAATTGTGGGGCAAAATTCGCGCTCTAACGATTTAGTCGTTAACCCGTGCAAAGCCAAACACTTGAGTAATATGCGCAGTAAAGCCAGCGATGAATCTTACGTACTCACGCCGCCGCGCACGATGAGTTTGGAACAAGCGGTGGAATATATTGCGCCGGACGAACTGGCGGAAATTACGCCTAAATCTATTCGCTTACGCAAGAAAATCTTATCGCACTTAGTACGCAAACGCACCGAGCGCGCTAATGAGTCCGAGGAAGAGTAATAATTGATAGCCGGATATTAGCCGCCCCACGTTGAGTGGGGCGGTTTGTATTGTTATAGACACCCCCCGGCTTTGCTGGAGGATATTTTAAGGTAAGGAGTAACTGCGTGACCATTGGCCGTCACTGCTAAGGGTTCCTTTCATCATTTGTGCGCAATAGGATCCTGCGGGTAACGAGGTGTCAAAAAGAATTGTTGCGCCCGATTTGCGTTCAAAGCACCTTATATTTAATGTACCAACGTGTTCTGCATTGCGAAGATCAATGGCAAATCCGGCTCCTTTATACTTTCCGTTTAATCGTGTTATAAATAATATAGTTGTACTGATTGAGGAAGCGTTCTCTACTTCTAAAGCCCATTGGCCGTCGGATCGTGTTTCTTGCGCAATACCAATGACCTGTGTTCCTGTGGGCCATGGAACATCTAAGGCTAATTCATCAAAGGAAGTAAACTCCGTGCCATTAGCTAAATAATACGCTTCGGCGGCTTGGGCAACTGATTTAAGCATAGTTAACGCTTGTGCGGCACGTGATTTTTCTACCGCTTTTTGATATTGCGGCACCGCTACCGCCGCCAAAATGCCGATAATAAGGACGACCACTAATAATTCAATCAGCGTAAAGGCGCCCCTCCCGTTCGTCATCCCGGAAATTTGTAATCCGGGATATAACGGGGCGTTAAAATAACCCACCACTATATCCCGCATACGCCCGTACGGCGAGTACCGGGATGACGAGTGGTGGGTTATACGGCATGACAAATTATTATTTATGTTTTTCATGTTGTTTCTCCGTTGACTATTTTTTTCCGTCCCTTTATTATCGTTTTTTTTTTTGAGTTGTCAAGGATTTTTTTGTGATGAGAGAAATACCAATTGGGCGTTGCTAAAGCGAAATAGCCCTTTGCCGACGGGGAGACGCTGTTAGCGGTGAAAAAAAAGAAGAAGAAATTTTACAGGGCTATTTGGGCGCGCAGGGAGTTGGCATCCAATACGCGCAAACGTATTTGTTGGTTGACAAGGGTGCTCTGGTTCACGCGCACAAACAGCCCGTTAAAACCGGGCCATAAAGAAGAAGGATTGAGATGTTTTTGGGCGGGGGAAAAAGCAAAAAGTACGGGTGCGTCCGGTAGTTGTGCAGCCAAGCGCGCCAAACTTTCCTGCGCGGCGTATTGTGCTTGCTCGGTGTCAAGTAAGGACAGATCTTCCCGGTTGAGTGCCTGGACCCCAAAAGAAATTCGCCCATCTTTAGCCAGCGTTTTAATTTCTTCCCACGCTAATAAATCTTGCCAAGGTTCTTGGTGCGGGTCTTGCCACGCATTGTGCGCCCCTACGCACGCCGCAGGCAGACAAACACACGCGGCCAAATTATAGGTTTTGAGTAAGGGATACACGTCGGTGTAAAACGAGAGGTACCCGTCTAAAAACAGTAGCAACACCGGTTTATCCGGCAGGTTGCCCTCTAAAATTTGTCGGGGGGAAACGGTCGTAAATCCGCGCTTTGTGATTTTTTTGAACGTACGCTCTAAAGATCTCAACGTCGTCCATTGTTTTTTGAGAGTAGAATTTTTCGGCGGGGTGCCGATTTTTTGATACGTTAACACGAGAACGCGTTTCATGATTTGCGTTCCCACAAATACCACAATTTCATATATTTTACAAATACGTAAAAACACGAAAATGACGCCCAAATCAGGCCGCGCATACCGTCTAAAAATCCGGCTTTTAAAAAATACCGCCGCGCAAACTCAAACGGTACGGTCAATAGTACCCGCACGATATGAACGCGCTTGCCGTTTTCAAACATCGTCTGGGCTGCCAGGGTGGTGTATTTGTTAAATTTGGCAAAATAGGTTTCTATATCGTCGTACGGGTGGTGCACAAACACGTTGTTAAGCCGCGCTGTTTTGCCTTGTACGACCAGTTTTTCGTGAACTTTTCCACCCTCAAACCGGGCTTTCTGCGTGCGGACTAAACGCAAAATATATTCTTTCTTAATGCCGCTGTGGTGCATACGCTTGCCCAAAAAATCGTTGACGCGCGGCAGTTCGTAGCCGTCGTACTCGCCGGAGGAAATAACCCGGCGGATTTCTTGCGCCAGTTGGGGCGTCAGGGTCTCGTCGGCATCTAAGGAAAGCGCCCACTGGCCGGTGACGTGGCGTAAGGCCGCATTTTTTTGCGTGGTAAAATTCTCAAACGCTTGCTGGTACACGCGCGCGCCGAATTGTTCGCAAATAGATACGGTACCGTCGGTGGAGTTGCTATCCACCACAATAATTTCCTGCGCCAAGTCCTGCACGCTTTGCAAACAGGCCGCGATATGGTGCGCCTCGTTTTTAGTAATGATAAACAGCGAAAGGACGGGTTGTTTCATATGTTACTATTCTAGCATTTCTGCGGTGAGGTGCAACAAACCGTTGCGTGAATTTTATTGTATAATTTGAAAAGAAACCCGGAGGAATGAGGAATTATGAAAAAAATTACGATTGCTTTACTGAGTCTGTTGGGAATAAGTGGCTGTATGACGTTGCCTACGTCGGCGGAGTATGCGTTGCGCGGGGACGGCTATTTAAAAGACGGCCAACCCGAAAAAGCCATTGCCGCTTATAATAAGGCCCTGCAAGTAAATCCTAAAAATTTGGAAGTGTATGCCTCGCGCGGAGCGGTGCATTTTTTTCAAGGGCATTTTGAACTGGCCCAACAAGATTTTGAGCGCGTCTTGCAAGAAAATCCTTTCCACGCCGATACGTACACCGCGTATGGTAGTGTATTAGCGGCGCGCGGGGATTACCCAAATGCGCTGAAAGTGTTGGATATGGCTATCCGGTTGAACCCGTCCAAACCGGAGAATTTTTTCTCCCGCGCCGGTGTTTATTTTATGTTGGGTAAATATAACGAGGCCATTACCGATTATACGTCTGTTATCAACTTGCACCCGGCGGCCGATGTGCTCAACGCCCGCGGCGCCACCTATTTGCGCCTGGGCAAAACCGACTTGGCCGAACAAGATTTTGCCCTGGCCAAAAGCGGCAAAGTTCCGGCGACGTTAAGTGTCTATTCGTTGATAA
Organism: Elusimicrobiaceae bacterium; assembly: GCA_045645285.1. Classification (GTDB taxonomy): domain Bacteria; phylum Elusimicrobiota; class Elusimicrobia; order Elusimicrobiales; family Elusimicrobiaceae; genus Avelusimicrobium. Next base: position 33,273 of record JAZRIL010000055.1, read on the forward strand.
AATAACAAATTCCTCGTCGGGTATTGGAAAACGGTTGCAGGCCCGGGGGCTGTTTTGATATAATATAGGTACAGTTTACGTCACCGTAGCTCAGCTGGTTAGAGCGAGCGTTTCATAAGCGCTAGGTCGGTGGTTCGATCCCACCCGGTGACATTTTTAACCCCTCCTAAAGGGGTTTTTTTATGTGCAAAACACGTCAAAATGTGTTATGCTGTTAATACGGAGTGAATATGAGAAAACCGTTACTGTTACTTACCCTTTTTGCCGCCGCTGTTGCGGCGCATGCTTCCACGTGTGAAACCCGCGTGGACAGCCACCCCTGCGCGACCACACCCCAGCGGGTGGATTATTGTTTAACGCCCGAAGCGGCCCAGCCGCAAGGTGCCGGCCCCGAGGTTATTTATGCCAGCGTAACTACCCAAACCCCGGAAAAAGAAACGGCAGAAAAAACAACCCCGCTTAAGCAAAAATATTATAACGAAGACAATATGTTTGTGCGGCATCAATACGTGGGCTCTGCGCGGTTCCCGCAATTAAAAAACGATATTTTAAGCGAGCGCGAATTGCAAGCCCAACAAGCCCTGCTGGAAGAAACATCCAAAAAAGAAGCCACCCAGCAACATCCGGCCCGGGTTATGCCGTCACAGACGGTGGCGGACACGCAAGAGAGTTCGGTATCGGTTAATAAATGGCAAAAACCGGCCCGCACCATGAAAGAGATTTCTTCGCAGGAAACGGTTGTTGAATTGGAACCGACCCCGCAACAAGCGTTGGAAACTCCGGCGCCACAAACCGACATTCCGGATACCTTGTTGCCGCCGTCGTCGGAGGATCCTTTGGCTCAACCGGCCGGGATGTACGGGGGCAATTAACCCCGCTTGACAAAGTGAACGTGGAGGAATTAAAATAAGAATATGCAACGAATTTTAGCGTTTATCAAAAAACCGTATACGGAAAAAGGGGTTGTCTTGGGTACGTGCGACTTGTTGTTGAAAGCCGTCGTGCTGTTTGGGTGGTGTTACATCACCGTAGTGATGGCGTGGTTGTTTATCGGCTCGCTGTTGAATGACTACAATCCGCTGAGTAAATTGTGGTGGTTTTCGTATTGCTTTTTGATTTTCTTCGGCACGTCTTGGTTGGCTTATATTGTGTTTTTTGTGCGCAACTACAACGAAGAATAAATTTGGTTTGACCACATGGAAAGGCCGCTCTTACCGGGCGGCCTTTTTTATCTGTTTTAATCAATCGTTGCTGTTATTAAATAAAGGTCTGCCACTCCGGAAGGCCGCTGGCCGGGGTCTTTCGTTGGAACAGTCAAACGAGGTTTTTTCCTTATACAAGAAAGAATAGGTGGGGGGAATGAAAAGTAATTATTTCCCTTCTACAAAGTTTGCCTTCGGGAAATAGTGTTGCAAAATTGTTTTGTAATCTTGCCCGGCGTCGGCCCGTCCGGCGGCGCCTGTTTGGTCAAAGCCCACGCCGTGACCCCAACCCCCGCCGTAAAAGACGAAATATTTCAGTTGGTGGTTTTCGTAATTGGGTTCTACGATAAAATAACTGCTGCGCAAGAGTCCTAAACTCAAATTGTTGCGTATTACATTTTCTTTGTTGAGTGTCACACTGCCTTTTGTCCCCTTGACCAACAATCGGCTGACATAACCGGATTTGCCGCGCCGTTGGGGGATGAGGGCTTTTATCTCACCGATGTCTTTTTTCTGGCGTTTGATAACTTCTTGCAATTCTTTCACGTCTATCACCCGTACCCAACGGAATGCCGCCAGACTGACGTTTTTATCATAGCGGCTGTAAGCATCGTGGTAGTATTGCAACAAGTTTTTGAAGTGATACGGTTGTATCGTCTCAAAATCAAAATCTTTGTAATCGGACACGGGGTGCAGATACGGTGTTTCGCTCCAGCCGGCCTCTTTGGAACTTTGCGTAATACCGCCGCAGTTGGCCGAAAAAACACTTTCAATCGGTTTGCCGTTATACGATAAAGTTTCGCCGATAGTGGATTCCACCGCCGCGTTGGCGCGTTCGCTTTCCGCGCTGACGCCGCCGTACACTTGGCAATTTTGCGTATCGCATAAATCGTAGCCGTACGCTTTGTGTTTGCCGATGTGTTTAAGCGCATACGTGCGTGCCAGTACCGCTTGCGCGCGCAGGGCATCTATGGGAAACTGTACCGGCATTTCCGACGAAATAACACCTTGCAAATACTCGTCTACCGTAACGATATTGATGGGAATAAGTGTGTTTAGCCGCGCGTTATGGACGATTTGTAATTTGCCGCGGTACTCTTTATCGTCCACGCTGGCCCAGGTCATGCCGGCGCCGCTCATCAGTTGTTTGACGATAATGGTGTGGCCTTCCCCGGCGGTATGCGACACCGGGTGCACCGTAATAGATTTACTGAAAAAAGTTTTTTTGCCGGTAGGGGATACCAAATACGATTTACCGTTTTCCAGCACGGCTACCCAAGATTCTTTGGCTTGGCCGTGCAAAATTTCTTTGTCTTTATCGTCGGTAATAGTGAAATCGTGCGACGGCACAAACCGCACGCTGCCGCGGGGAGAGGGCTTGCCGTCGGCGCGCATGCCCAGGCCGATTTTGATTTCCTGCGGATATTTGCGCCCGTCGGGAACGAGGAGCATTTTGACAACGGTGTGATCTGTTTTGGTTTTTCCGGCGGTGAGTTCCTTTTCCGAGCGGGTCAGTTTAGGTAACAGCCGCGCCAAGGCATTACGCACGGTATCATTGTGTTTTTCCAACGCGTAAATCATGCGGTATTGACGGTAAGATTCGTTGTAATCGCGTATTTTTTCCAGCGCGGCGGCGTAGTGCATTTTGGCTTCTATAAATTGGTGGTCGTACTCAGAAGCAATTTTAAAATGTTTGGCGGCTTTTTTATAATTGTTTTCTTTCTCGTAAAGAATCCCCAATAAATAGTTGGACAACGCCGTATGTACTTTGCCGCGCGCGGCCAAACGCAAATTGTTTTTGGCTAATTTTTTTTCGTTCATTCCCATTTGCGCCCGGGCCAAATTGATGTATAGTAATTCGGCGCGTCCGGGCGGTTCTTGCAATTGGGAAAGTAACATTTCCGCGCTGGCGTATTGGCCGTCGGCCAGGTGTGCTTCGGCGGCGGTTTGGGTAATTTCGGGATCTTGCGGGTGGGCACGGTAGGCCGCGTTAGCAATATCCACGGCCAATTTGGGATCGTTTTGCTCCATGGCGATAAACACTGCGTTTAAAAAGGCCTCGCGGTCTTGTGTCTGTTTAGCGAGTTGTAAATACATCTCTAATGCTTTTTGCGGCTGGTAGGAAAAATACAGATCGGCGGCTTCTTGCAATTTGGCCGCTGTGGTAAATTCTGCCGTCTGAGAAAATGCGGCGAATGTACTTAAGCCCAGTAAAAAAAAGATAAATAGTTTTTTCATTTTTACTACCGTTACTGTTTATTTTATCATATTCCCGTCGGGCCGGTTTTGGTATAATACTCGTATGACATTATCCGTTCCTGCCTGGTTAAAAGAAATGGTCGGCCGCAATAAGGCCGCGTTACGTTCCGCGGTGGCGTTGTCGGCCGAGGATTCGCTTTCGCGCCACGCGCTCCACACCGTATGCCACGCGGCTAAGTGTCCCAACAGAGGGGAATGTTTTAATTGCGGCGATGCTACCTTTATGGTGTTGGGCGAACGTTGTACGCGCGGGTGCCGCTTTTGCGCGATATCACGCGAAAAACCGTTGCCGCCTGATGTAAATGAGCCGCAACGTGTTGCGCAAGCCATTGACGAGTGGCATATCCGCTATGCCGTGTTAACCATGCCCACCCGCGATGATTTGTCAGACGGCGGGGCCGCCCACTTTGCCCAAGTAATTAACGCCATCCATGCCCGCACGCCGCACGTGCGCGTGGAGCCGTTGATTTCCGATTTGCAAGGAAGCGAACAAGCGTTGCGTACCGTGCTCCGCGCGCACCCCGTTGTGCTGGCGCACAACGTGGAAACGGTGGAACCGTTGTATGCGGCGGTGCGGGCGGGCGCGCAGTATGTGCGGTCTTTGCGGGTGTTGGAAAACAGCAAAAAATATGCGCCGCAGGTTTTTACCAAGTCCGGCTTTATGGTGGGACTTGGCGAAACGGAAGAACAGATTTACCGATTGTTAAAAGATTTACGTTCGGCCGGGGTGGATTTGGTGACGATTGGGCAGTATTTGGCCCCGTCGGCAAATCACTATCCCGTAGTGCGTTATCCCGAGCCGGAGGAGTATAAGAAATGGGAAGAACAAGCCCGGACGCTCGGGTTTAAAGGCGTGGCCAGCGGGCCGCTTGTGCGTAGCAGTTACCGGGCGGGGGCGTTGTATGAGGCGGCTTGTTTGCAAACGGCTTGTGAAAAAATTCACGTGGATAAAGTATAATAGATATATGCAAAAAGTGATAAGTTTTATTTTCAGTGTAATGTTGCTGGGTGCGTGTGCGGAAATGCCGCCCGCGTGGTGGAATCCGCGCGGCACGACGGGGGAAACTCCCAAAACTACCACTACCGCACCCGCCACCAAATCGCAAACACGTCAGCAAACCACTGTGCCGGTGGAAATGGATTTGTCTTTGCAAGACGAAACGTATGAAGAAATGACGCTCACGCCCTTGCAAGACGAAGAGGAAGAAAACGAATCGGGCGATGCTTCTGCCCAAAGCGTAGTGCCGCCGGAAGATGAGGACGGACTCCCTCCGCCCAGTATTTTAACCGAATAGGGCTTGATTTAAAAACAAAATTTGATTTCCCGGGTTATCCAACCCGGGATTTTTATGGTTTGTTTTTCGTCTGAGAAAAATATTGCTTGACATCGTTTTTTTTTTTGCTAGTATTTGCATATACTCATTGGCTGTGGAGGAATATGTATGGAAAATAAAAGTCGTTTTAAAGGCGGTTTAAAAGAAAATAAAAAGGTCGTCATGCTGAACTTGATTCAGCATCTTCAACGTGGGTTGTTGTCGTTACAAAACGGCGTGCGTGGAAGATCCCGTATCAAGTACGGGACGACATCCTTATTTGATAACGGCGTAAAAGCATTTACGCCCCTTTCGTCATCCCGCAGAGTCTTAGTGCGGGATATAAGGGGCGCGATAAAGAATTTTGCCGCGCCTATACCCCGCATAGAAACCCTGCGGGGTGACGAGGCGCGGCATGGCGGCTTTACGCTCATAGAACTTCTGGTGGTTGTTCTCATTATCGGCATATTGGCGGCGGTGGCGTTGCCGAAGTATGAGCAAGCCGTGCTTAAAAGTCGGATGTCTGCCTTTTTTCCTATCATACGTGCTATTGATAATGCCGAGCAGGTCTTTCATTTGAAAAACGGAACCTATACGGCCGATATAGAAGAATTGGATATTGATTTGCCGGCGGCAAGTGCTTGTCATATAAGTCGTTTAGGTAGTACGGAATTTTATTCAGTAGGTTGTGCAGAACGGAAAACTTGGACGAGTTTTGAAAAATATTTTCACAATTCAAATATAACGTGTTGGGCGGCAAAGAGTAATCCGGTGGCTAATCGGGTGTGTAAAAGTTTGGGGGGCACTTCTACACAGGGTAATGATACGTTCAACGCCTACAATTTGCCGATGTAACTAAAATCCCCGGGGAGTTTGCTATACAGATAACCCCGGGGATTTAAAATGTTGTCACGCTGCAGCCCTGCGGACCGCCCCACGGCGGCGGGCGTTTCGTACGGCGAGTACTAATAAATCACGGTGCCGATTTCTTCGCCGCAGAGGGCTTTTTGGATGTTGCCTTTCACGTGCAAATTAAATACTTGCAACGGCAGTTGTTTCTCCATACATAAGGCCAGCGCGGCGGTGTCCATAAATTGGAGCCGTTTGGCAATGGCCTCGGCGTAGGAAATTTTGCGGATGAGTTTAGCGTCCGGGTTTTTGCGCGGGTCGCTGTCGTACACACCGTCCACTTGCGTGGCTTTGAGCAAAATATCAGCATTGATTTCAGACGCACGCAACGCGGCCGCGCTGTCTGTGGTAAAAAACGGATTACCCGTACCGCCCGCAAAAATCACGATGCGGCCTTTTTCCAAGTGGCGCAAGGCCTTGCGGCGCACAAACGCTTCGGCCAGTTGGTAAATGTTGATAGAAGTTTGCACGCGCGTTGGCACGCCGGCGTCTTCAATGGCGGATTGCAAGGCAATCGCGTTGATAACAGTAGCGAGCATACCCATACTATCAGAATTGACGCGGTCTATCACTCCGCCCCCGTCGCGCACGCCGCGCCAGATGTTCCCGCCGCCGATGACAATGGTAAGTTCACAATGGCTGTTCCGGTAGGCATCGGCAATTTCGGTCGCGATTTCTTTAAGCGATTGCGGGTTAATACCGCGGTGACCTTCGGCGGTTAAGGCCTCGCCGGAAAGTTTTAACAAAACTCTTTTCTTCGTGGTGGGGGACATAGTACGCTCCTTTGCTGATTTTTTACAGTATAGCAAATTTGATATAGCAAGGTAATATTTTAAACAATATGTTGATATCAATATAGGTCAGGTAATTTGCCCGTCCGGCGAGGACCCCGTCCGGCGAGGACCCTGACCTACTTGTTGTTGTCGTTATCATCCGTCCCTTTAGCGCTGTTTACAAAAAGCGTCCAACCGGAAAAGGAAATTTATATGTTTGAGCGCCAGCGAGTTTATAAATTTTCCCGGTTGGAGTGCTTTTTGTAGCGCCCAGGGACGGCACTCTTTTGCTAGCTTTTCTTGTGCAAGAAAAGCGGAAAAGCCCTTGACATCGTTTTTTTTTTGCTAGGATTTGCGTATACTCGTTGTATAAGGAGGAGTACGCATGCAAAAGAAAGGTGGTTTTAAAGGTGTTTTAAATGAAAATAAGATGTCATTCCCAAAGGTTGTAATGGGGAATCTCCACCGCTTTCAACATAATACAAGGTGGCGATCCCCGATAAAGGCGCTCGGGGATGACAGATTTAATAACAACGGTTTTACCCTCATTGAACTCTTAGTGGTTGTTCTCATTATAGGCATTTTGGCGGCGGTGGCCGTGCCGCAGTATACGCTTGCGGTAGATAAAAGCCGTATTATGCCCTATTTGCAACGTATGAGAGACATAGACCAAGCAGAACAAATTTATTTCATGGCAAACGGTTCCTATACCAACGATTTGACATTGTTGGATATTGATTTAACCCAACTATGTCCGGATATGGTGTGGAATAAAACAGGACTGTATTGTAAGGGATTTTATTTCACTATAGGCAGCGTTCCGTCTTACGAACTGACTTATTGCAAAACGGATAGTTGCGATTCTATGAGCCAATTTAATAATCAACAATATATTATTAACTTGATTTGGTCTAACGGGGCGTTAGCCCGTTGTAAACACCACAACTCTCACGGTGAAAAGCTCTGTAAACAGTTACGTGCGCAACTGAAAAATTAGTAGTACAACTAAACCCCCGCAAGAAATTTTCTTGCGGGGGTTTCTTCCAAAACTACCAACTAAGTTTAGAACCGTACAAAGCGTACCACGCTCAGTTCGCAACCTAATTTTTTAGATTCTTCTTTCAGATAATCCGCCACGGTTTTTTTGTTATCTTTAATCGTGGGTTGTTCCAAAAGGCAGTTATCCTTGGCAAACTTTTTGACTTTGCCGGGGAGCATTTTTTCAATGGCTTCGGCGGGTTTGCCTTCGTTTTGCGCTTGGGTGCGGTAAATGTCCAGTTCCCGGTCAATGACTTCTTGCGGAATATCTTTCGCATCTACCCAACCGCTTTGCATGCCGACGGTGTGCATGGCGAGTCCGCGGGCAATTTCCGTCGCGGCGGCTTTGTCGCAATTTCCTTTAATAGCCAATTCCAAAATGGAGGCCTTTTTATTGTCGGAATGTACGTAGTATGCCATTACGGAACCTTCGGCCGGGGCCCAGTTGTAGGCACCTTTGAGCGCGGTGTTTTCGCCGAATTTCGGCGCGCGTTCGGTGATTTGGCCTTTAATATACTCGTCGGCCATATAATCTACGCCCGGGTGTTTGAGTACATAATCAGCCAATTCATCGGCCAATTTAATAAAGTCATCGGTTTTGGCCACAAAGTCGGTTTCGCAACCGAGGTATGCCATCGCGATGTTTTTGCCGTCGGTTTTGACGCTGACGCGGCCTTCTTTGGTATCGCGGTCGGCGCGTTTAGCCATGGCGGCAAGTCCTTTTTTGCGCAAGTAAACAACGGCTTGTTCCATGTCGTTGTTGCATTCCATGAGGGCTTTTTTGCAGTCCATCATGCCTGCGCCGGTTTTTTCTCTTAAATTTTTGATATCGTCCATTAAAGACATGTTATTTCTCCTAACTTATGTAATCCCGACGGGAAATCCCCCGAAGGGAATTCCCCGTAGGACAAAGTTATTTGGCTTCTTCGGCTTTTTCTTCTACTTTTTCCGCTTTTTTGGCAGCCGGTTTTTTGGCAGCCGTGGTTTTTTTAGCGGTGGTAGTTTTTTTGGCAGCCGGTTTTTTGGCAGCCGTGGTTTTTTTAGCGGCGGTCGTTTTTTTGGCTTTCGGTTTTTCTTCCGAAGTTTCCTCTTTTACTTCTTCCGCTTTTTCTTCCACTTTTACTGCTTTTTTAGCCGCTTTTTTGGCCGGTTTTACTTCTTCGGCTTTGACTTCTTCTTCCGCTTTGGCTTCTTCTTCGGCGGCCAACATCGCGCTTTCAAACGCTTGGGCCATGACCGGGTTTTCAGCGGCCGGAGATTCTTCGGCTTGTTTGGGTTCTACTTCGGCGCGGCCTTCCAAAATGGAGTCGGCCATGGCGGCGCAGAAAAGTTTAATAGAACGTGCGGCATCGTCGTTGCCGGGGACGGGAATTGTGATCATATCCGGGTCGGCATTGGTATCGCACACAGCCACTACCGGGATGCCCAGCGTGTAAGATTCGCGTACGGCACCGGCGGTGTCTACCGGGTCAATGACAAAAACTACGTCGGGCAATACTTTCATATCGCGGATTCCGCCGAGTAATTTTTGTAAGCGCAGCATTTCTTTGGTTAAGCGGCTGGCTTCTTTTTTGGAAATGGCTTTGAATACGCCCGAGGATTCCCATTTTTCCAGTTCGTTGAGTCTTTCCACCGATTTTTTGACGGTTTGGAAGTTGGTCAGCGTTCCGCCGAGCCATTTTTCATGGATGCAATAAGCACCGCAGCGGGCGGCTTCGGCTTGGATGGCCTCTTGGGCTTGTTTCTTCGTACCGACGAACAAAAATTTAGCACCTTTTTTGCTTTCTTCTTTTACAAAAGCGCAGGCCTTTTTAAGTTCTTTGGCGGTTTTTTGTAAGTCTAAGATATGGACGCCGTTTCTTTCTCCGAAGATAAAGCGGCCCATTTTCGGATTCCAGCGGGAAGTTTGGTGGCCAAAATGCACGCCGGCTTCCAGCATGGCTTTCATGGATACATTACTCATTTATTTTTTCTCCTGTGGTTTGCGCCTAAATTAAGGTAGAGGATACCTCGGTGGCGTTTACCTGGGTGACGTCGGAACGGGCATTTAATTTACTACCTGTTGCGCCCTTCCGCTCAATTTCACCTACATATATTATAGCACAAAAAAGAAAACCGCGCATGTTGATTATGCGCGGTTTTGCTAAGAATTAACTTAGATTAGAAGCGGCCGTTGATGAAAATCATAGCCGGCAAATAACCGTTCTTGGCGATGTTGAGTAAACCGATCTGTAAACCTTTAATGTTGTTTACGTAGTTTACAAAACCGAGTTGCACACCGGTTAAGTGTCCTTTGTTCCAGTTGACTAAACCGTATTGCACACCGGTTACTTTGCCCTCGTCAATGGTTACTAGACCGCTGTGCAAGCCGACCATTTCACCTTTGTTGATGGAAACCAAACCGCCATGAATACCTTTCATTTCGCTGCGGTTGATAGAAACGAGCGCGCCTTCCAACCCGTAAACGGTATCAGCGGTTTCGTAGATATACGCAGATTTGATACCGCGTACTTTTTGGGCATTGTTGTAGATGAAATCCCATTGAATACCGTCTAAGGTGTTTACTTTAGAACCGATACCGATAGATAAACCCGTTACATTGTGGATGTTGTTCGGCACGGCTACGGCGATATCATCCCACAAGGACAATTTCAAAATGCCCTTGTCACCGGCGAAAGCCGGAGCGGCACACAACAAAGCAACTAACAATACTGCAATTTTTTTCATGTGTTTTGTTCCTCCTTTTAGTGTGTTGTCGCGCGACAAATACACGCGGCACAAAAACATTGTAGCACTTTTTGTCCAGTGTTTGACAAAAAACAGAAAACTGCTACAATAAAACAAAGGGCTAAACATATGCTATTTAAACATCAAATTACTCTTTTATTTCTACTTGGTTTAACGGCCCAAACTGTAGGGGCCACGGATACTTTATTTATCGGGCCGCGTAATCTGCGTGTGAGTGAAGAAGGGGAAATCTCGCGCGTGGAGACACAGGCGCCCGCGCAACCTTTTGATAATTTGTGGGCGTATCGTTTGTATCCGCAAGCCCCGCAGAAAAAGTTGACCGGCCGCGGGGTGATTGTGGCGGTGGCCGATAGCGGTATTTCTTCACACGTGGAGTTTAACGGTAAAAATATCCAAGCGCAAGATTTTACGCAATCGGCGTCGGCGTCGGATGTAAAAAATCACGGCACCGGTGTGGCGGGTATTATTGGAGCGCGTGGGGTAAAATTTACTGGCGTGGCCCCCGATGCTCAACTTTTTGTATACAAAATTGACGACGGCAGCCGTTTAATCGGTCCGCAAGCTGCCGCGGCCGCGATCAATACCTTATTAGATTACAACGCCCAACATCCCAATCAAAAAATTGCGGTGCTTAATTTAAGTTACGGTGTGCACAACGGCGGATATGTGCCGTTGACTCAAGCCATTAACCGGGCGTATAATTCGGGCGTGTTTATTGTTTGTCCGTCGGGAAATTTTGGTTATCCCGGGGTCCATTACCCGGCCAATTTAGGTACCACCATCGCCGTGGGTGCTATGGCGGCCGATGGGAAAAATGTGTATGCTAACTCCACATACGGTAAAGAAATTGATTTTGTGGCCCCCGGTGAAAAAGTCTATACCACTGACGCCGATGGTACCTACACGCTGATGAGCGGTACCTCGGTGGCGACGGGATTTGTCAGTGCGGCGGCCGCGCTGGCGGTAGAAGGTCTTAGAAAAAAACTGGGCCGCTATCCCACCGTGGAAGAAATCAAACAAAGTTTGATAGCGGCCTCTGTTGCACTTCCCGGTGTGCCGCGTGAAAAGCAGGGCCACGGATTTATTGACGTGAAAAAGTTGGAAGGGCAATTTAACTAATCTCGTATCTTCCCCGGAAATTTGGTAAAATACCCTTATGTCCGAAAATACTTTTTATAACGAATATGATGTCCCGCGGGATTTAAAATTTAAGACTATTGATATCGTACGTATGGGAGGGCTTTCCTGTTCGTGCGTGTTGGAGACCCGCTACTTAGACGGCCTGTTTGAGGCGCCCAACCACCTGGTAAAAGCGGAGGTGGAGTTGTCGTTTTCCGTGGCCAGTAACGAAATTTTGGTGCGTGGGCGTGTCAAAGCCCTGCGTGAGGTGCAATGTGCGCGTTGTTTGACCATGACCCGGCAAGACTTTGAAGAAGAATTTTTAGAAACCTATAGCCATAAACAAGAAATAATTGATATAATGTATGTTGTACGGCAAACCTTGGCGTTAAGTGAAGAAATCCGTTTTCTTTGCAAGCCGGATTGCAAAGGGCTTTGCCCGTTGTGTGGGCAAAATTTAAACGAGGCCCCGTGTCATTGCGAACCGGAAAACTTGTCGCCGTTTGCCGCACTTAAAGGAAAATTTAAATAATAATTCTTTAGATATTCTCTAGAGTAAAATAGGAGTAAACAAATGCCGAATCCAAAGAAAAAACACACTCGTTCCCGCCGGGATATGAGAAGATCGCACAACTCGGGAGTGGAACTTCCGCAACTCGTGGAATGTCCCAACTGCAAAGCGATGCGCTTGCCGCATAACGTCTGCCCGTCCTGCGGTTTCTACAAAGACCGTGTGGTAGCCGCGCCGAAAACCAAAACGAAAGCGGCGGAAAATACCGAAGCCAAATAACTTTTTGTATGAAAATAGCCTTGGACGCATTGGGCGGCGATTTTGGTGCAAAACCCAATATAATGGGGGCGTTGCAAGCCCTTAAAGAAGATGCCAAATTAGAAATCATTTTAGTTGGCAACGAGGAAGTTTTGCGCAAAGAATTGCGTGCGCGCGGGTATAAAAAATTACCGGCGCGCTTGTCCATCGTACACGCTCCCAACACCATTGATATGGGGGCGGAACCTGCTAAAGAATGCCGCAGTAAAAAAGACGCCAGTATCGTTGTTTGTGCCGATTTAGTGCACCAACACCGGGCGGATGCGTTTGTGTCGGCCGGGCACTCCGGCGCGGCGATGGTGGCGGCACTTTTTGGTATGGGGCGTATTAAAGGAGTACAGCGTCCGGCTATTGCCAGCCCAATGCCCACGTATAAAGGCGTCAGTTTGTTGTTAGATGCGGGAGCCAATGCCGATTGCAAACCGATTCATCTGTTGCAATTTGCGGTCATGGGTTCCACTTATATGCAAAAAGTTTTTGATATCCCCGCACCGTCCGTAGGCGTGTTGTCTATCGGCGAAGAAGAAACGAAAGGCAATATGCTGGTTAAACACACGGTGCCGCACATGCGCGAGATCGGGGTGAACTTCCGCGGGACGGTGGAAGGACGGGATGTAAATACCGGGGAAACGGACGTGATCGTCTGTGACGGATTTGTCGGAAATATTGTACTTAAAACGGCCGAAGGATTGGCCAAAGCAATGATCCGGATGATTAAGCGCGAAGTGAAAAAGCGCCCGTTGGCCATGTTGGGTGCGTTGTTATCTTTAGGGGCTTTTAAGGCCGTTAAAAACCATACCAATCCGGACTCGTATGGCGGAGCACCGCTGGTCGGTGTGAACGGGGTGGCTATTATTGCTCACGGCAAGTCCAACGATTTTGCCATTTTTAATGCAATCAAAACCGCCGCCCGCTTGGTGGAAAAAGATTTTATCGGTGATGTGGCGGCTAAAATGGCGGCCTTAAAACCGACGTTTGATGCTATTGAACAAGAACTGCACGGAGAAAAATAACATGGCGGATTTCAAAGGCAAAAATGTGATGATTACCGGTGCCTCTCGCGGCATTGGTTTTGCCTTGGCCGAAGCGTTTGCGCAAGCGGGGGCTAACCTGGCTTTGTGCGCTACGCGCGAAGAGGCCGTAAAACAAGCCGCCGAAAAATTATCCGCTTACGGCGTGAAAATTTACACGCAAGCCGTCAACATTGCCAACGCCCAAGATTGCGACAATTTTGTTCAAAATACCGTCAAAGAACTCGGTTCTCTAGAGGTGCTGGTCAACAATGCCGGCATCACCAAAGACAATTTGACTGTACGCATGACCGAGCAAGACTGGGATGATGTTATTAACGTCAATTTAAAGGGAACTTTTTTAATGTCCAAAGCCGCTTTAAAAGTGATGTTTAAAAAACGCAGCGGCAACATTGTAAACATTTCTTCCGTCGTGGGGGAAATGGGAAACCCCGGCCAGGCCAACTATGTGGCCAGCAAGGCAGGGATTATTGGGTTGACTAAAACGTTAGCCAAAGAATTTGGCGGGCGCAACGTGCGGGTAAACGCCGTAGCGCCTGGATTTGTGCAAACGGCCATGACGGACGCTTTGCCGGAAGACGTAAAAGCCAAAGCGTTGGAAGCGATTGCTTTAAAGCGGTTCGCCTCAGCGCAAGATATAGCCAAGGCAGTTTTGTTCTTGGCTTCGGAAGACGCCTCGTATATTACGGGGCACGTGCTCGCCGTGAACGGCGGGCTGTATATGTAGAATTTGAAGGGTAAATCCTTTTAAAAAAATACGGAGGACAACATGTCTGTAGAAAACGTACAAGAAAGAGTGAAAAACATCATTGTAGAACAATTGGGCGTAGAAGCCGATCAAGTAAAACCGGAAGCCCAATTCGTTAACGACTTAGGCGCCGATTCTTTGGACACCGTGGAACTTATCATGGCGTTAGAAGAAGAATTTGATGTTGAAATTCCGGACGAAAAAGCCGAAAAAATCAAAACTGTTGGCGAAGCCATTTCTTACATTGAAGAAAACGCCAAAAAATAAACGTGTACACGGATATTGAAAATATCATCGGGTACCGCTTTAAAAATAAGGACTTTTTACAGGAAGCACTCACTCATAAATCCTTTGCCGGGGAACACCGCCATTCCAAACACAACGAGCGGTTGGAGTTCCTGGGGGATAGCATATTAGGTGCCGTGGTTGCAGATTATATTTACAACCAATGCCCGCATGTGGAAGAGGGGGTGCTTTCTAAAATTAAGTCCAACTTGGTTTCCCGCCGCAATTTGTACCTGTGGGGCAAGCAAATGTCCCTGGGGCGGTTTATGTTGTTGGGGCATGGGGAAATCGCTACCGGCGGACGCGAGCGCGACAGCATTATTTCCAACGCGGTGGAAGCCGTGATAGGGGCCGTCTATTTGGACGGCGGCTATCCGGCGGCACAAGCCGTGATTTTGCCGTGGGTGCGCTCTCAAACGCTTGCTCAAGATGCACAAGATTTTAAAAGTGTTTTACAAGAGTTTTTGCAAAAACGTGGGCCGCAAACTCCTGTATACGAAGTCATTCAAACCGTCGGTCCGGAACACGATAAAGTGTTTACGGTTCAGGTCAGTTTGATGGGGCGCGTGCTGGGCCGCGGAAAAGGCCACAACAAAAAATCTGCCGAGCAAGCCGCCGCTCAAGATGCGTTGGGACAACTGAAAAAATAATAAAACCGTATGTCTTTATTTAAAAAAAATCCATCCCGTTTTACGGCTCCTGTTGATAAAAAAATCTCCGCTCCTCGCTCGTTTGCGCTAAACAAACCGTGGCTTTTGTTGTTAGTGGCGGCGGCTGTGCCGCTAGTGCTGTTGGTGGCGTTTACGTTCAAAAGCGGGTATACGCCTTCTAAACCAAAAGGGGTTCAAAAATTAGTCGTACGTCAAACCTCTACCGAACTGGCGGATAAAGCCACCGAACTTTTACAAAAGCGCGATACGGCCGGATTTTTAGATATGTTGGAACAAAAAATCGGTTCCAAAGTAAATATTGTTAACAGCAAGGGGGATTCGCTGCTCTTGGTGGCCACCACCTTGGGAAACTTGGAAGCGGTGCGCCAAATTATTTTGGCGGGTGCGGATGTGAATAAAACCAACGCGTTTACCAAAGATACGGCCCTGTTGCGTGCGTTGTATTATACCGATAATTCCGAACTGGCCAAATTGCTTGTTTATTCGGGGGCGGAAATTAACGCCGTCAATAATTACGGGCATTCGCCCATGTTTTTAGCGTTGGAAAAACAACGCGGTGATTTGGTGGATTTATTTCTTTCCAGCGGTGTTTCCGAAGGATTAAACAGCGATTATTTATTCCGTGCGTGTGCCAAGAAAAATTATATGGGTGTGCTCGCCATGTTAAAAGGCGGCGTGGACCCGAACGTAAGCAACGAAAAAGGCAATACTCCGCTGATTATTTCGGCTTCGCTAGGAGATTTGCCCAGCGTGCGGGATTTGCTGGCTTACCGTGCCGACGTCAATGCCGCTAATAACGACGGCAACACCGCGCTTATTTATGCGGCCCGGTATAATCAACCGCAGGTTGTGCGCGAACTGTTAAAACCGCAAACCATGCAGGCCCCGGTGGATGTGAACGCACAAAATAAATTGGGTCAAACGGCGTTGTACTGGGCGGCTTCCAAGGGATATGTGGATATCGTCAAGCGTCTGTTGGCCGCCGATGCCGATGCTACGTTGGCCGCTAATGACGGCTTGGTGCCGTATGCGGTGGCGCGCCAAAAGAACCGCACGGCTGTACTCCCGTGGTTTGAAAAAGATATTACAGCTGTAAAAAACAGTGTTATTGAGGCGGATAATGCCGAAATGATTGCCCAGGCCAAAGCCGAAGGACGCGAACTGCCCAGCGCCCAACAAGAAACCGCCGCCATTACAGACGCGGATATTTTCAAAGCCGCCCAAACAGGCGATGTGGACTTGGCCCGTCGCGTGATTGCGCAAAACAAAGCCGTCGTGTTTGATAAAAATAAAGAAGGCGATACGGCTCTATTGGTGGCCGTGCAAAACGGGCAGGAAGAAATGGTGGATTTTCTATTAACTAACGCGGCGCGGTTGTTTGAAGCGTCGGGCAAGGGGAATGTTTTTCACGCGGCGGTGCAAGCCCAAAATTTACCGATGTTGAAGCACTTGGTCCAACTGGCCCGTCAGGAAGGACGGTTGGCGCTGATGTTAGAGTATAAGGCCAATTTGGCCGGCCAAAAACAATTAACCCCGTTAGGTTTATCGGCTGTTAGTTGCAACCGGGAAATTTACGATTATTTAATTTCCGTCGGTGCTAAGCCGGGGGTGCACGCCACGTCGCCTAATTTGTTGGGGGTTACTTCCCCGGTGGACTTGTTGGCCCGGTGCAAGGCCAAACCTACGCAGGCCAAACAACTCACTCCCGCTAAACCCGCTACTTCCGAGAAAAAGAAAAAATAGTTTGAAAGGGCCTAGATTTTTCTAGGCCTTTTTTATGATCTTCTCTAGGTCTTAGGGCCCTTTTTTGAGGAGGAATTTTGATTTACAATATCTTTGTGTCATAAATGGACGAGATAGTGTTGTTTTAAAAACGGAAATAGGAGTATTACATGAAGAATAATTATCGCACAAAACACATATTTTTAATCGGACTTATTATTTCTCTGCTTGCGCCTGTGTTTGCTTACGCTGGTGGCGGCCCGCGGCCACGACCTAAAAAAGTACATACACCCAAAGTTGCCCGGGCTAAAAAAGTGGCCCGGCGTCCCAAGACTTCCGTTCCGCGCCATAACACCCCGGTTACTCCGGCAACCGCCCGCCCGGAAAGTTTAGCCCAGCACGGGAATATGCCTGCGCCTGGTCAGGGGGAACTGCTACGTAGTCCCGAATTTTCCCGTCTTATGGCGGCAGATGTGTTGCGCGTTAAGATACAGGACGTGGTAGTTACCCGGCAAGCCGCGGCTGAACGCGGGGTAAAATTAACTGCTCCCGGCACGCCTGCTGCGCGGGCTGATTTCGCGCGGGAGTTAACCAATCTAAGCGAAGAAACTTTTGAACAAAGACGCCAACTCGCCGTGGCGGAATACGGGGCCGAAGTGGTGGCTTTTAACCAAACGTTGTATGAAGATGTGTTGGCCTTTGTGGAAGAACACGGACGTTGGATGTCCGAGGCGGATGAAGGGTACGAGTTGGTACTTCCGTGTATGCTTTCTTTCAAAGCAGACCCGTACATCCGGGCCTTGATTGAACTTCAACAACAAACGCCCTCTTACATGGATTTGATGACGATTACGCCGGCTACCAATGCACAATGGTATGAACAACTGGACGCGTTTGTGCAAGAAAACGGCCGGTGGCCCAGCAGCATCCGCTTTGGTGAGCGGGTGGCCGAGAAAACCTTGCATCACGCCTGTGCCATGCGTATGGAAAAATTCCCGCAAGACCCATACGTGCAAAAAATGGCGGAGTTAAAAAATAAGTTTTATCATTCGTCTACCCTGCAAGTTAGCGACGAAGAACCTTTTGATGCGACCTCTATTTCGGTAAATACCCGATCCAATGAACCCCCGCCGATTTGGGCCATGTACGGAGGTGCTTCCGAGGAAGGAGTAAGAGTTACGGGGAGAAGACAGTCTACGGCTTCGCTGCGGTTGGAACTTTCCGAAGAAGGAGTTTTGCCGCTTAATTGGCAAGAATATTCCCACGACGAATTACAAGAATTTTTGGATACATACAGGGCCCTTAAATCCAGCGGGGAACGGGATTCTCGTTTCCGCAAGCGTTTGGCGGATGGTACGCTGGAGGAGAAGAGAAGTGAGGCGGAATTATATGCCTGGGCGCATAACCAACCGGATTGGAAAGGGGGAAGAAATTTTATTTTTAAACCTTACAACCGTCCGTTTAATGAAAAGGTCAAATCCTTGCGCATTTTAGTTGTCAACGATCATCACGCCCCGTTGGAACCCTTGATAGAGATGGCGGCGGAAAATTCCCAAGCGCACATAGAAGTGCATTGGAAATCTTCGTTGGTGGGTTTAGGGGAAAATTTGCCGCAAACCTTCAATGATTACGATGTGATTTTGACAGATTACTGCTTGCAGGATGGTTCCACGGCGGTTGATTTAGGGATGAAGGCCTACGAAGGTGGCGTAAAGCCCCCCGTTGTTTTTTATGCGGGTACCGGGGCTACGCCCGAATGGTTGTTGCAATTTAATTTGACGGGCCGCATAGACATTGCAAAAACCAGGGACGCTGCCCGACGGGTACTTAATTATTTAAGCGATTTGGTAATGGATGAAGTTGAGCCGGAAGCATCCAATAAATAAAGGAAAAAGAGATACTTGTTATATGAAAAAATTATTGTGTGTAGGTATGTTAATAATGGGTTTGTGCTCGCTGTCGTGGGCACAAAGACCGATTAAATTTACCAAAATGGGTCAACGGATTCAGTTCACATTAAAGGGTAGAGGCGGCTTTAAGGGATTTCGGCGTGCCGCCTCCAAAGAACTTCCGCCGTCTCCGCCGGCGCAGCATTCACCCCAGGCCGATCACCCCATGCCGCCCGTACCTACATCGCTACCGGGAATTTCTAAAGAAGCAACCGTAAAAGCCAATTTAAGCCCGGTGGCTTATTTCCACCGTTTGGGTAACGAAGAATTTTGGGAACCGCCCCAGGAAACATATTCATCCAGACATCGTGTCGGCTCGGAATATAGCGGCCGTTCGTTAGAGAGTTTGCGTTTGGAGGCAAGTGCGTTGGGAATTTTGCCGCAAGATTGGGCAGTATATTCGCGCGAAGAACTGGCGGAATTTATCTCGGTATACAAGACGTTCAAAGCCAGCGCGAATGTGCGCTCGCGCTTTGATGAAGACGGGGACGACGGAAAATTTGCCCGGCGGCCTGCTTCTTTGCAGTTGGATGAATGGGCGCGCCAACAGCCTGATTTTGTGGAATCCAATTATGTGTACAAGGAGTATAAGGAACCGTTTAATCCGTCGGTAAAAAAATTACGGATATTGCTGATTCAAGATGACGATGATTGGGCCAATACGCTCATGCGCGTGGCAGACGATATGCCCGCTGTCACGGTAGAATGGGTGTGCGGCGCTAAAGAAGCCCTCAATTTACTCAACAAACATCCCCGGCAGTATGATATTATTCTGACGGATTACTGTATGGATAACGGAAACGCGTCCGAATTGGGTATGCATATTTGGAATAAGCGGATGAATATTCCGGTGGTATTTTATTCACTCGCTTCGGCGCAACCGAGTTGGTTACTTAAATATAATATCGTTGGACGTATTGAATTGGCGGCTACCGATTCCGAGGCCGAACAGGTCATCAATTATTTAAGTAATATGGCCGCCACCGGTAAGGCCTATCCGGATAAATAAACTTTACCCATTTTCGGTTTTACCAAACAGCGGAACAGTAAAAACTGTTCCGCTGTTTTTGATACTTCTTTTATCTTCCTACTTGCAAAGTTTCACTCGCACTATGCGCGGCATACTGTGGTGCGTACATAGACTGCACTTGCGCCGGTAAGGCGTGTAACGTCCCGTCTACGGTGGGCCGCAACGTGTAGCGCAGCGTAACGGTGCCGCTGGGAAGCCAACTAATAAAGAAGTTCGTAACGGCGTCTTTGACTTCGCGATAAAAGCCAATTGTTTGATGTGTCCAACCGCTCAACAATTCATCGCTTTCAAAGCCGGCGGGTTTGGGATCTTGCAACAGCACATATTCAAAGGCGCTGTGGGTGTTTATGGTTAGATGGACTTCTACCTCATCCCCTACGCGCACGTCGGCTAAATCCGCCACCGGGCGCAGTTTAACTTCGTTACCTAATTTTTCCCGTACAAAATACGTCCGGCTGACGTTTAATATCCCGTCGGGCGACGCTGCTGTGTCATGCGCGCGGTATACGGCATTTAGCGAGGCAAAATCCGTTTGCGGGCTTTGTTTATCAATGGTGGCGCGGTAGGAATCCGGCGTAATTTCACTACCGGTGCGCACAAATTGTAAGTCTTCCGTAAAGTCCGACGGCTCAAACGAAATGTGTTTCGTTTCACCGCCCCAACGCACGGTGTACGTGGACGGCTTGGCTAAAGCCCCTTGGGCTTGCATAACGCTTAGGATAGTAAAGACGGCCTGCGTGGCGGCTTTGGTATCCGTCCAATCGTTGACTTGGCGGTTGAATAGCAACCATTGCAGTAGCGGCGCGATGAGCGGCGACTGCGGACGTATTTCTACGAGCGTGCGCAAGGTGGTTGTTTGCGTGGAGAGCGTATCGTTATACCAAATCCAACTTTGGGCTTCCGGCGCAAAATACGCACCGGCCAGGGGGTCCTGTTTGATGCGGGAAAGTACCAAATCCAAATACTGGTTGGCCTTCACATCGTCGCCCAAACGGTGGTAAATGGCGGCGGCCCAAATTTGGCCCAGCGGCGTCATAAATTTCTTTTGTGTCTCGGCATAATCTACCCAGCGTTTGATAGCGGGCCGAACATTGGCAACTTGTTTCCAATGGGCCGGATACGACGAGAGTGTGTACGCCGCATACAACGCATACGCCACGGCAGAAACTGAGTCGGAGGAATCTTGTTTCAACCGTTGTTCAATTTTAGGCGTGATGTAAGCCACTGCTTTTTTAGCCGGTTCATCGGCAATGGGCGCTTGATAGGCCAGGGCTTGGGCAAATTGTTGCAGGGCATACAAGGTTAAATAATCGTCGTCGGGGCCACCGGCAAACCACGTGAACGCACCGCTGGCGTTTTGCAGGCGGGTAATGTTTTTAACTTCTTTGGCCAGCCGTGCCGAAACGAGGGTGTCGTCAAACAAATCCACGATATCGGCCTGGCGGGCTTGCCGTCCTTGTGCCTGATAGAGCCACGGCGTTTGCGTTAAGAGTTGCAAACGTAACGGATCGTTTTCGTTCCAAGCGGCCGTGCGTCCGGTGCGCTTGGGCAATTTTTTGACGGCCTCTTTGAGTTGCGGTTGCGTCGTGTAAAATTGGTGGATAACCGCTAACGGTACATACCGGTTGAGTGAAGACACCAAATCGTTATACGGCGAAACGAGTAAATGCGGCAATTGGTTGAGCACGTTTAACGCCAAACTGGGGTTTAAGGTCAGCGCGGTTAATTCTACATCGGCGGGCGGAACCTCTTTTAATTCGGGGAGCGTTAACAGGTTCGTTCCGTTTTGTAAGGCGGAATTTGCGGCGGCTACCAGGCGCATTTTCCCCGGTAACACGGGAAGTGTTTTTTGCTCGCCGTCGTTTTGGGTACCGGCCCGTACTACGGCCGTTACCTGATACAACGCCGGGTTATTTGGGGCCGTTACGTTCCACGATACAAATTGCGTGGTGTGTGCCGGCACGGTTACGGTTTTTTCCGGCTGGGTGATACCAAAATCTGCCAGGGCGTTGATCCCCTCGTTATTGACGGATAAGGCAACCTGGGCGGTAATTTTTTTATCCGTTTGGTTGGTCAATGCGGCTTGCAGGATCCCGTGGTCGCCTTCGCGGTAGAAACGCGGCAACTGCAGGCGCAGCATAAGGTCTTTTTGCGAGATGACGGAAGCATCAAAAGTGCCCAAATCGGCCTTGGCCGTCAGTGCAAACCCCAGTACGTTCCACGTGGTGAGCGTTTGGGGTAACGTAAACGCAAGGGTGGCTTTCCCGCCAAGGACAGGAACGGACGCATTAAAATAGGCCGTTTCCGAAAAATCGGTTCGCACCGGAGTCGTCGTGTCCGGTTCAGCACCGGCGGACGTGGCAACAGTTTCCATTTCCAATGAATCCTTCACGGCCATTTCTTCTACGGCCGCATCATTGGACCATTGCTGTACAGACGCTGCTGAACTGCGAGATGAGGATGCTAATTTGGCATTGGTCATTAACATTTTAGGTGCGGCACCGAAGACGGCTTCTCCGCGGTAACCGTACCAGGGTATATCCAAATTTAAAGACGGCAACGCAGGCCGCTCTATGCGTTGTACTTTTTCCTGGGACGGAGGAACTTGGCTGTATTGCACCGTAGCCACGGCTTGACGGCTTAGCGTCAGATCACCCGTGCCGGTATTTTGGGGGTAGAGTTGGGTAAATGAAACGGGCAGTTTGTTGGCGGTATAGTAATCTAACGATTTATCGTATACCGTGGCGTTAATAAGGCCGTTTACTGCCGAACCGGAAGCATCTTTGACGGAAATTTTCCACGCCACTTTTTCACCCGGTTGAACGGTGGCGGGGGCGTCCAGTTGGACGGATAATTTTTTGTTGTCAAACGGAATTTCGGCCGAGGTCTGTGCGCTGTGAAATTGGTAATCGCTCGCGCCAAACCAGCGTAACGCTACCCCGCCGCGGTGAGAATCTTTGAGCGGAAGCGAGAAAATTTCCACCCCGCCTTTGCGTAACGCACGGTGCGTCAAGAATTTATTTTTCTGATAAATTTCCACCCATTTGGATCCGTTCAAATTACCCGAGCCGATTAGTGCCCGCAGGGTTTCGCCGGGGTAATAGGTAGTGTGTTGCATCAAGGCCACGTCGGGAAGTTGCAGCGCGGATTTTTCGGCCGCCACGATAAAAATCATCTGCTGTCCGGCAGCTTTTTCGCTGGATAATTTCAAGCGGTAAACGCCTTCGGCCAGAGCCGGCAGTTGCAAGGTTTGCGGTTGCGGTTTGGAAAAATCCAGAATTTTTGTAAATACCGTGCGGACGGGCTTGGCGTCTTGATACCATTTGTCTAGCGAGGTTTTTTGGGAGCAGAAAGCGCATTCTTCCGCCGGAAGTACCGGTTGTTTATTTTCCAATAATTGTACCTGCGCGGTAATTTTTCCGGTGACCGGATTTCCGTCGGTATTGGTCAGTTGGATATCGGCCAGGGCGGTGGGTTTATTTGCATCGTAAAATCCTTGTGCAAACTCCACCCGCAATAAATGCGGATGCGCGCTGATTTTGTATGTGCGCGTGGCGGAAATAGTGCGGCCGCTTTCATCGTAGACGTTGGCTTCCAATTCGTAGCGGGCAAATTCTTCGTCTTCTTCCAGGCGGGTGGGAGTGAAGGTAATTTTAAAAGTGCCTTGCTGGTCGGTTTGGGTATTGCCTTGCGCTACGATTTTTTCTTCGTTGTTAAGCGGACGTACCCACCACCAATAGAAGGGAGGTAAGTAACTTTTTCGTTTCAAAGTGTAGGTAACTTTTGCTTTTTCCAACGGGGTGCCCATGTAGTAGTGGGCCGAACCAGATAACGTAGATTTTTTGTTATATTCCAGTGGCTTTTGCAACGTGTCCAACATGACTCCGTAATCCGGGCGTTTATATTCTTCTACCCGCAAGGAGTGGTAACCGTGGTAGATGCGCCCGTTACTGCTTAACGAAACGGACACGCTATAAGAACCCAATAAGTCATTGTCCGGCAAGGTAAATTTTGTTTGCGCACTGCCCAGCATATCGGTTGGCACGGTGGCAGAGAAAATTTGTTTTCCGTTCGGGTCAGTTACTTTGAACTGCATGTCGGTATTACCTAACGTCTTCCAGCCGCGCGGCAAACGTTCCAACGCTTCGGCGGCCAGGTGGACGGTTTGTCCGGGGCGGTAGATGGCGCGGTCGCTCTGCGGGATAAGTTGGACGGGGGATTCATTATAAAAATGAAAGTACAAACGGTTTTGGGTGTAAGCGGTAGAAGTTCCTTGTGTAGCCAGGGCATCTAAAATATAACTTGTATTATTTTGCCGCTCATTGGAAGAAACGGTTACCGCCCGGGAAATATCCAATACGCCGTCGGTTTGCGTCTGTGCCTTCTCGCGCGCTCCGTTCCAATCGGTAATCAGTTGCACAGGTACGTTGGGGGCTACGGCTCCGGTTTGCAAATTGACGGCGTATAGGTGGAACACTTTCGGAGTCAGCGTTTTAGGTGCGGCGGTACGGGTGGCCGTATAATCGGTCGGGTTACCGTCAATGGCGCAAGTGGCAAACAGGGCTAAATCCGTCGCGTTGATAATCCAACCATATACGGGGGCTTTTTGCGGGTTAAATGCTTCTTGCGTAGATAAAAGCACGACGTAAAAACCGGATTCCAACGCCGGTAAAGCCAGCGTGCCGGTTTGCGGTTTTCCAACTTCTTCGTATGATACGGGAACTGATTGTATGTGTTGCGGTGTCCGGATTAAAAAAGAGGGTACATCTTTGGAATTGAGATACGTAACTTCGTTCCAAGCGTTAAAAGTGCGGCGGTTATAGTGTGCACTGTACAAGCGGGAGAGTTCCTCAAAACGGGTGGAATAGACGCGGGCATAGACGCGTGTTAAATTTTGTCCGGTAAAGGTAAGCGTTGGCGCGAGGCGGTTTATTGGTTGGCCGTTATTTTGCACTTCTAAATTTACTTGTGTGATACGCTTGGCCAGATCGGCACATTGTTGGGTATAGTACGAAACGGGTAAATTTTCTTGGGCATATTTACACACATTTAACGCTTGGGCAAATTGCTTTTGCTTGTAGAGAAGTTGCGCCAGTTGCCACGCGGCGTAACTGCGCCCGTAATTGGCTTGGGCCGAGGTGGTCAGGGTGTTTTTTAAGCGTTTCCACCAGGAGGCCTGGGTGGTTTCCGTACCGGCCAATACTCGCAGTTGCCCGGTGGCTGTTTGTTGGGCGCGCGACAAATTTTCCAGTACAAAAGCGTCGTTGGAAAACGGTTGCATGATAACATCGGTTTGCCAAAATAGCCGGGCATTTTGGCGGTTGTGGCCTTCCAAAGCGGCGGCCTCCCGCTGCAGTTGGGCGATGAGTAAGGCGGTGGGTTTGGTTTGTCCTTCTTTTAGCCGCGCTTGACCGTCCAAGAACAAGGGGATTTCCGACGATAACGGCGCCACCTCAAGCGTGTTGTTGTTTTGCAGGTATTGTTTCCAGGTGTGTACGGTAAAATCAAACAACGTGGGGATACGTTGGGTGTCGGTATCTTTTAGATTGAAAAATAGATTTTCCTGTTCAATGGGGAAATTGATTAAGCGGGTACGCAACAGCCATAATTGGCGAAAATCGCTATCCACTTGTTTTTGCCACTGTTGGCGGGTCCACTGGGTTTTGTCTTCGGTGGCTTGGGGAGAGTCAATGAGCGTGGCGTTTAGTACCGGGCGGTAGATGCCACTGACCTGTTGGGCCATACGGATACGGTAAAGTAAGAAGCGCGCTTGCCAAAGCGGATCTTGCGGGAGGGGGTAATTATACAATCGGACGGCGGCTTCCAAAAAAGATCCGTCGTAATATTCGCACGCGGCCATGCGCAATTGGATGTGATAGAGGTCAGATCCGGTAGCGGTGGGGATGAGTTGTTCGTATATTTTTTGAGCGGCTGTAAAATTATCTTCCTGAAACTCTTTTTCCGCTTGCGTAAGTGTTTGCGCGGCGGCGCTCAGTACGTTAAACAAACAGACGATGGTGATGAGATATTTTTTCATAATTTCCCCTTTTTTTGTAAGATAAAAAATCTCCGCCCCCGTTTGCCGCGGACAGAGATGTAATATGTATACCGGTAAAGCGGCTTACATTTGTTCCGGTGCGCTGACACCGATAAACTCTAACCCTTTTTTAATCCGCTCGGCCACGCGTCCGCAAATAAACAGGCGCGAGAGGGTTAAATCGGGATGTTGTCTATCCACCACGCGGCACGTATCGTAAAACGCGTGGAATAAGCCCGCCAGTTCAATTAAATACGTCGTTAAATGGTGGGGGCTTAAATCGGCTACACAATTGCGTAAGACTTGTTTAAACCAAATCAATTTCAGCAGCAGTGCGCGTTCCTGTGCCGTTAGCGAAGTGGTAATACCGTCAAAGCGGGTAAAGCCCTGTTCGGCGGCAGCTTTGAAAATGGAATGGATGCGTGCGTGTACATACTGCACGTAAAACACGGGATTTTCGTTGGTTTGCTTTTTAGCCAGGTCCATATCAAAGAGCATGTGCGCATTCGGCGTGCGGCTGGCAAAGAAAAACCGGCACGCATCGGTGCCCACGTCGTCCATGAGTTCGCGTAGCGTAATAAAGTGCCCCGCGCGTTTGGACATTTTGACTTGTTCGCCGTGTTCGGTCAAATGTACGAGTTGGTGAATAATCGGTACGAAGGATTTTTCGTCGTGTCCCAACGCGTGAACGGCGGCTTTCATGCGCGGTACGTAGCCGTGGTGGTCCGCCCCTAAAATATCTACTAACGTAGTATACCCGCGGTCGTATTTGTTTTTGTGGTAGGCAATATCGGCCATAAAATACGTCGGGCGGCCATCTTTGCGCACGAGTACGCGGTCCTTATCGTCCTGGGCTTCTTGGTCCTGGGTGGAACCAAACCACACAGCGTCTTCTTTTTTATACGTGTAACCCTGTTTGGTTAAATCGTTCAAAGCAGATTGTACGGCGTTAGATTGGTGCAAATCGGATTCGCGGAACCAACGCGTAAAATCCACATGAAAATCTTTCATGTCTTGCTGTTGGGTTTTGATGAGTTCTTCCATAGCCCAACGTCCGTATTCTTTTTCGGGCAAATCGGCCGGAATGCGCTTGGCTAATTCTATCAAGTACGAACCGTGATATCCGTTTTCCGGCGGTTCTTTACCTTCTTTGCGCGCCTTTAGCGAAACGGCTAATAATTCCGCTTGGTTTCCCGCATCGTTAACGTAATACTCGCTGTCGCACGAGTATCCCAACGCCCGGTGGATTTTTACTAAACTGTCACCCAAACTGGCGCCGCGTCCGCTGGCTACGTGTAAGGGACCCGTCGGGTTGGCGGACACAAATTCAATCAAAATATTCTGGCGGGAATTTTCGTTACGGGGGTCTTTGATGCGGCGGTCGGAGGCGATTTTGATGACAAAGGCATCCTCTAACGTTACGTTGATGAACCCCGGTGCCACAGCCACCGCGGATTTAACGGCCGTGAGTTCGGCCAATAATTGTGCGGCTTCTTGGGCGATTTCCAACGGCTTTTTGTGCATTTTTTTAGCCGCGGCTAAGGACCAGTTTAAGGAAATATCCGCCCCGGTATGTGCCGGTGCGGCGGCAAAATCCACTTCCGGCAATTCAAACCCTTTGAAGTAATTTGCATTGGCGAGTTTTAAATGAATATCTTGTTTCAGTTTTTCTAACATGATTTATTTCTTCTTGGTATTTTTAGAGATGGTTTTTTTAACTGTTTTCCGGGTAGTTTTTTTAGCCGGAGATTTGGCTTTTTTGGCCACGGATTTAGCCGTTTTTTTGACGGTTATTTTTTTAGAAGCGGTCTTTTTGGCGGTTTTAGTGCCGGATTTTCGGGCCGTTTTCTTAACCGTTTTTGGGGCGGCTTTTTTAACGGGCTTGTTAAAGTCAATTTCCTGGCCGAAACTGAAAATTTTATCCAAGGCGTAGAAATCCCGCGCTTCTTGCGTCATGATGTGGGCCAGAAAACCGCCGTAGTCGCTTACGCGCCAAAGGTTGCTTTCGCGTCCGTCGCGGTTTAGTTTGTAAATGCCTTGTTCTTTGAGTTTGCGGCTGATTTCGTCTTCCACGGCGTCCAGGTGCGGCTTGGAGGTCGCGGTGGCAATCAAAATAAAATCACACAGGGAGGACAAACCCTTTAAGTCCAATACTTTAATATTCTCGGCTTTTTTTTCATCGGCCAGCCGTGCCGCCCAACAAACAAGTTCTTTGGTATTCATAATTTTCCTCTTTAGTTGTACATCTTCTAGTCTAGCATTTTTGGGGGTGATTTGTACGTATTAGAGCGGCATTTTAAAGTCTTTGCCCAGGATGATGCGGGTATCGCAAATAACATTCGGGGCTGTTCCTACGCGGATTTCGCCCGTGATGCCAATGGCATTTCCCAATTGCTTTAAGGTAATGGGTTGGCCGGTGTAATTTTCTATCCAAGAAGTTTCCTGCAACGACGGGTAATTGTCGTATTGCAACACATCTACACGCAGGAGTCCTTTATCGTTTTGTTCGCGCAAGAACTGGGTCAGTTCCAGCGCGAGCCCTTTTTGGCCCGACGCATTAAGCACTTCCACTAAAATCGGCCGGTCCTGCACCGCAGAGGTGCCTTGGGGAAGCGGTTCCGGGGATTTTTCGGGCGGGGTGGCGGTTTTTTTGCGTTGCTTTTGCGGCAGACGGACGGTAAAATCGTTGGCTTCCAGTTGGGTCAGTTCCAAACTTACTAACGCAAACTCCGGGAGGGATACATTGGTGCGCCGTTGGTGTAAGGCCGATAGATACGCCCCGGCCGTACGGGCGGCCAAAAGCGGGTTG
>JAZRIL010000056.1:0-43481 GCA_045645285.1 Elusimicrobiaceae bacterium
GGATTTTTCAAAGAAAAACGCTTTATTTCTAGGCGCGCACTTGCGAAGTATACTGTAGGAACGGGCGCGGAGCGCCGAGGTATTCAAGCAAGTAAGCAACAACGAAATAAAGCGTTTTGCACAGAAAAATACCCCCGGCGGGAGTTGAACTCGCAACCTCTTCCTTAGGACGGAATCGCTCTATCCAATTGAGCTACGGGGGCGTAAATTATTGTGAATTACTTTTTGGAGCGACGGCGCGAAACAGGGCGGGCACTTTTCTTAGCCACGTTTCGGAGTACTTTTTTAACCGTTTTTTTAGCGGGTTTTTTACGGGTAGATTTTTTGATTTTTGCAGAAACTTTTTTCCCGGTTTTTTTGGCAACTTTTATCGGTTTATGCGTTTTCTTACCGGCCGAAGACTTGGCTTGGGCAACCATTTTCTTGGCTTTGTGTAATAATTTGGCAAGTGCCCCTTGCGGACGCTCTTCACCCAAGATATTGGTTTTTACTTTGCCGCGCATGGCCGTATGCAATTTGCGCGTGCGAAAATTTTCCGGCGTTATTTCAATCAGTCCCGCGCGCATGGCTTCGCGGCGCAAGGTTCGTATGGCGCGGTCTTCAATTTGACGCACCCGTTCGCGCGAAAGCCCCAATTCGTCGGCCACTTCACCCAATGTTTTAGGATCGTTATCGTCCAACCCATAACGCATGATAATAATTTGGCGGTCGCGGTCACTTAAATCGGCCATGCTTTGTTTAATGCTGTTGTGGTCTTCTTGTTGAAGAAACACATCATGCGGGTTGCCTTTCCCGTCGTCACTGAGGACATCTTCCAACGTTACATCTTCCTCGTCATACACCATAGTTGTCAAAGAGTCAATCCCTTTGGCTGCGCTGAGCGTATCCATAATGGACTTGACCTGCCGCGCACTTAAATCCAATTCTTGCGCCATTTCCTGCAAAGAGGGTTCGCGTCCGTTAGCTTCTTTGAGTTCATTCCACGCACGGAACCAACGTTTCAGTTTTCCCCACGCATGCGACGGAATTTTAATGGAACCGGATTGTTCTTCAATATATTTGCGGATGTGTTGCTCAATCCAATACACGGCGTAGGTGGAAAAACGGTATCCTTTAGACGGGTCAAATTTATCAATGGCTTGCAACAAGCCCAAATTTCCTTCTTCAATTAAATCCATCAAATCCATGCCGGGGCGCAAGAAGCGTTTAGCCGTCGGCACTACCAGCCGCAAGTTGGTTTCCAGAATTTGGTGCTTAGCGGCTTGGTTTCCTTTGCGGGCCAATGCCCATAACCGGGCCGTTTCTTTACGGTCAATGTCTTGGGTAATTTTTCCCAAGCGTTTAAAATATTCCGTTGTGCTGTCTAAAGAAGTATCTTGTTCCATATTAATATCATATCAAATTTTCCGCCAAACGCTACCTCTATCTAACCCTAAAAAAAGCCCCCCGATTGGCGGAAACATTATTATAATAAAAAAAAATCAACTCGGGAGAAATGTTATGCAAACCACAAAACCACCACAAACGCTCACCCAAATTGCCTATATGTGTTTGGGCTTTTTCGGTATTCAGTTCGGCTGGGCACTGCAAATGGGCAACATGAGTGCCATTTACACCCGTTTAGGTGCCAGTGAATCACAAATTCCGCTGTTATGGCTGGCCGCGCCCGTAACGGGACTCTTGGTACAGCCGCTTGTCGGCTACTACAGCGACCGCACGTGGTGCCGTTTGGGTCGTCGGCGGCCGTACTTTTTAGGTGGGGCTATTTTTGCGGTACTGGCGCTTTTTCTCATGCCGCAATCCTCGGCCATTTGGATGGCAGTTATTGCCTTGTGGATATTAGACGCGTCCGTTAATGTGAGCATGGAACCGTTCCGCGCGTTTGTGGGCGATTTACTTCCGCACGAACAACGCAAAACGGGCTACGCCATGCAAAGCGTGATGATCGGCGCGGGGGCCGTTATTGCTTCCTTTTTACCGCAGATATTGACGTGGCTGGGAGTCAGCACCGACGCACCGCTGGGGCACATTCCCGCTACGGTGCGCTACTCTTTTTATACAGGGGCCGTGGTGTTTTTACTGGCCATTTTAGGTACCGTAGCCACTACGCCGGAATATCCTCCCGCCGATATGGAGGAGTTTAACCGGCTTAAAAAAGAACCTTTTAGTTTTTCTAAAACGCTGGGCGAAATGTGGCAAGCGTTTAAAACCATGCCCTCCACTATGCGCCGTTTGGCTGTGGTGCAATTCTTCACGTGGGCGGCTTTTATGGTCATGTGGGTCTACTTCACGCCAGGGATTGCCTCCGGCGTGTTTCACGCCACGCCCGGCACTCCGGCTTATGAAACAGCCGCCAACTGGGGCAGTTCGTGTTTCGGCATTTACAACGGTGTAGCGTTTGTATTTTCATTTTTGCTGTTGTGGCTGACAACTAAATTTTCCGCGAAAAAAATCCACATCGCTTGCTTGAGCATCGGCGGAGTGGGACTCGGCGCGTTGGGGTTAACGCTTTTTGGCGTTACATTTTCCAAATATGCGCTGATTATCCCCATGGTATGTGTTGGGATTGCGTGGAGCAGTATTTTATCCATGCCCTATGCCATGTTAGCCAACGCACTACCCGACGAAAAAATGGGTTTTTATATGGGCGTATTTAATTTCTTTATCGTCCTGCCGCAAATTTGCGTAAACCTGCTTTTCGGTCCGTTTATGAAGTATATGTTAAATTCCAGCGCCATTGCCGCGGTAGGGGTGGGAGGATTAAGTTTATTAGTGGCCGCCGCGTTTACGTGTTGGGTCAACGCCGAACAGGAGTAAGCGATGGATATTTCATTTACACTGCATTATAAAACGGCTTGGGGTGAAAGTTTACACGCGGTTTTGTTTCGCCAAGGGGCTGAACCCAGCCAGCGTCACGTACACGTAACGCTGGAAAGCACCGACGGAGAAAACTGGCACGGTCACACCCAGTTGTCTATCCAACAACCGTTACCCTTGCAATATTATTACGAAGTACGCCGCGGCGCAGACCTGGTACGGCGCGAGTGGAAAATCCCGGCGCGGTGCTGTTGGCTAAACCCGCAAGCGAACCGTTACGTCCTCGTAGACCAATGGCAAGATGTTCCGTCCGAATCGTGGTTATATACCTCGTGCATGACGGATGTATTTGCCCCGCGCGAACTTCATCCGGTACCGCCCGCTACGCCTAGCAGCGTGGTCCTATATGTTCAAACACCGCGCACGCACGCACCGAACGAACTGGGCGTGTGCGGTAACGTGCTCGCTTTAGGCAGTTGGCAACCTTCGGCCGCCCCGGCCTTGATCCAAACGCGCCCCAACACGTGGGCCGTGGCACTCAATGCCGCAGACTTACAAGTACCGTTGGAATATAAGTTTTTCCTACGCGATAAACATACCGGGCACATCACGTGGGAAGAAGGCCCCAACCGCATATTATTGCGTTTACCGTCGGAAAATTGCACCCATGTTTATCACAATTTACGTCCGCAATTTCCGCCAACCGCCCCGTTTCGCGCCGCGGGCGTGGTGCTACCGGTGTTTTCGCTCAGAAGTAAAAACAGCGCGGGCGCGGGTGACTTTGGAGATTTAAAAACGCTTATTGACTGGGCCGCAAAAACCGGGCAAAAAGTCGTACAACTCTTACCCATACACGATACTACCATAACCGCAACGTGGACGGATTCTTATCCGTATAATGCCATTTCGGTATATGCGCTTCATCCGCTGTATACCGACGTACGCCACCTGCCCGTCCCCCTCACCCGGCAACAAGAAAACGAACGGCAACGCCTTAACGCGCAACCCGTTGTAGATTACGAACAAACACTCGCGTTTAAACTACTCTGTTTAAAAAATGCGTTTGAACAAGACGCAGAGCATACACTGGGCACACCGCAGTTTCATCACTTCTTTCATCAAAATGCGCATTGGTTGCCGGCGTATGCGATGTTCTGCGTACTGCGCGATTTGTACCATACGGCTAATTTTCATACGTGGCCCAAACACGCTCGTTTTTCCGACGATGATTTACACCGTTTTTGCGCCCCGGGCACGCCACACATTCACGAATTGCACTTCTGGTATTACGTGCAATTTGTATTGCACACCCAACTGGCCGCCGCCGCCACGCATGCGCGCCAACGCGGTGTTATTTTA
This sequence comes from Elusimicrobiaceae bacterium, assembly GCA_045645285.1. Lineage (GTDB taxonomy): Bacteria > Elusimicrobiota > Elusimicrobia > Elusimicrobiales > Elusimicrobiaceae > Avelusimicrobium. The sequence goes on from JAZRIL010000056.1 coordinate 4,177, forward strand.
AAAGGCGACCTTCCTATCGGCATTTCGCCGTTTAGCGTAGAAGCGTGGACCGAGCCGGATTTATTTCACTTAAACGTACAAGCCGGCGCACCGCCCGATGACTTTTCCGCGACGGGCCAAAATTGGGGATTTCCGACGTATAATTGGCCCGCGATGGCGCGTGATAATTACCGCTGGTGGCGGCGGCGTTTGCAACACATGGCCCAATATTTTGACGCGTACCGCGTGGACCATGTGCTCGGATTTTTTAGGATATGGGAAATTCCGTCCTCGTGCGTGGACGGATTATTAGGACAATTTTCCCCCGCCTTACCGTTAAGCCACGAAGAAATAGAATCGTACGGTCTGCCGTTTCACACCTCTTTTTTGCGGCCGCATATCACCGAAAAAACGCTGGAAAAACACTTCGGCAAACAAGCCAAACAAATAAAAGAAAATTTTTTATCTCCGGCTTCAGACGGACATTTTCAATTGCAAGAGGCGTTTAATACGCAACGCAAAATCGCCGATTTTTTTGCAAAAAATACGGATGAAAATGCACAAGCACTTAGCCACGGCTTACAAGCGTTGTGCACGGAAGTGTTATTTGTTGAAGACGCCCGCCAACCGCACCGGTATCACCCGCGTATCACCGCGCAGACAAGCGACGCATTTGACGCGTTAAACGAACAAGACCGACAAGCGTTTACGCGGCTCTATAACGATTTTTTCTTCCACCGCCATAACGATTTTTGGCAAGAAAACGCCTTGCAAAAATTGCCCGCACTCTTGCAAAGTACGCGCATGCTGTGCTGTGCGGAAGATTTGGGCATGGTGCCGCATTGCGTGCCGCCCGTCTTAAATCGGTTGCAAATACTCAGTTTGGAAATACAACGTATGCCCAAAAAACCGGGCACTTCGTTTGCGGATATTTTTAATTATCCGTATTTGTCGGTGGCTACACCGTCCACACATGACATGTCGGTACTACGCGCGTGGTGGACGGAAAATCGCGCAACTTCGCAACAATTTTGGCACGAGGTTTTAGGCCACGCCGGCGAAGCCCCCGTAGAAATGAGCGGCAAAATTTGTGAGGAAATTTTGAATTTACATTTAAAAAGCAATTCTATGCTTGCGCTCATCGGTTGGCAAGACTGGCTGGGAATGGATGAAAAATTACGCGCCGCGAATCCGGAAGAAGAACGGATAAACGTGCCCGCCAACCCGCGCCATTATTGGCGTTACCGCATGCACTTAACATTGGAAGAATTGTTAAACGCCGACGGGTTTAATGAAAAAATCAAAGAGATGATTAAAAGTGCCGGTCGGTAAACATTTAGAAAAAATAGCCGTACTGCGTTCCCGTGGAAGTACCGGGCGCGGTTTTTCCCGTGACATTTTTACATACCACATTAGCCAATTTGTTAGAGATATCAGCATAGCAAGCCCTAGCTCCATTCCAGGAAGAATTCTGATAGGCAAAAATCAGTAAATTCCCCGATAGACGGGAATCCGTCGCGTATATGGCATTGGGCTGACCTGAATTTAAACGCGTAAGCGTAATTTCCAACCGCCACCCGGCGGAATTTAAAAACGTTCTACCATACGCAGAACCACTGAGATCTATATCAAATAAAGACCAATCTTCCGCATAATCCCCATTCGCTAAATAATACCGCTCTTGTGCTTGCACAACTGCGTTGGCAAGCGTAACTAATTGTGTCATACGCGCTTTGGCCACCGCCACCTTATACTGCGGCAGTGCCACCGCCGCCAATATGCCGATGATGAGCACGACGACTAAAAGTTCAATGAGCGTAAATGCTTTCGTGCTGTTATAAAAACAGATGTCATTCCAAACTTGATTTGGAATCTTCCACGTGGGTTGTTGCCCTTGAGAAACGGCAAGCGTGGAAGATCCTGAATCAAGTTCAGGATGACGGCATTTTTTATTAACGGCCCTTTTATTTTCATTTAAACTGCCTTTGAAACCACTTTTCTTTTGCATATATATCCCTCCGCAGAGAATTAATATACGCAAATTCTAGCAAAAAAAAAAACGATGTCAAGAGGATTTAATTTCACAATGGCAAAAAGCACAAACAAAAAGGCGCACCCTATCGTGCGCCCTTTAAAAACCAATCAGCAATCCTATTTTATTTCGCCACGGCCGCCGGCGTTTTGGGGATGCGGAACCAGAACATCGCCCCCTGGCCCAGCCCGGCACTTTCTACGCCGATTTCCCCGCCGTGCGCGTGGACAATTTCCTGCGCGATAGATAAGCCGAGTCCCCACCCTTGTTTTTTGAGGTTGCGGTCGTTATCGGACTGATGGAATTTGAGGAAGATTTTTTCTTTTTCCGTATGCAGAATGCCCGGGCCGTTGTCGGACACGCGGCAAGTGAGGTTGTCGCCTTCTTCGTAAAAACTCACTTCCACCCGCCCGCCTTGCGGCGCAAATTTAACGGCATTACCGATTAAATTGCTAAGCACTTGCGAAAGGCGGAACCGATCCGCCACAATGGTAATCATAACAGGATAGTCGTATTTTTGTAAAAAGATCCCTTTCTTTTGCGCGTTGACGGCCTGCAACGTAACCACATCATCCACCAGTGTATTAAAGGTAAACGGCTGGCCGTCCATTTTGAACCGGCCGGACTCTACCATGGAAATATCCATTAGATCCGCCATGAGCATATTCATATTATCGGTGGCTTTTAAAATGTTATTTAAGGCAATTTGGTCGTTATTGCCGCCGCCTTGCGGGCTATCCATCATCAGTACGGACGCAAACCCTTGAATGGATGAAAGCGGCTGGCGTAAATCGTGCGCGACAATAGACATAAATTTAGAGCGGATTTCGTTAAGCCGCGTGAGTTCCTGGTTGGACAAACGCAACTTGTTGACCATACCTTCCAACACGGTTACTTTGCCGGAAAGTTGCATCTGCAAAGACGCGATTTGCTGTTGGTAATTGTGTTCCGCCTTCATAATGGTACGGTTCATTTTGCGAAGCACAAATTTCTTCGTAATCCAATACGTAATCAGCGATAAAGACGACGCGATAATTACAATGTATACCACTACCAGTTGCCAAGGCATAAATTTTTCTCCTTACGCTAATGTTTTGCCCAGAGTTTCTTCCAACGCACGGCGTGAAAGGGCTCCTTCTCGCAGCAGCCGCGGCGTTGCCGTCAAATCCACTACGCTAGACGCCACCGGGCTGAGCGTACCTGCTAAAACGATGTAATCTACTTTTCCGTCAAATGTTTCCAACAAAATTTTTTCTTCGGTAATAACATCTTGCCCGTGCAAGTTCGCACTTGTACACGCCAACGGCCCGGTCATCTTACGTAGTAATTCTACTAAAAAAGTGTGCCCCGGCACCCGAAAACCGAGCCCGGCAAACCCGCGGCAAAGCGGTTCACCGGCCTTCGTCGGCGGTAAAATAAGCGTCAGCCCACCGGGCCAAAACCGGGTGGCTAATTTTTCCGCGCCCGCACCAAACACGGCGGCTTGACGTGCTTGGTCCAAACTGCCCGTGAGTAATTGCAAAGGACTTGTGGCCGGGCGGTTTTTGAGTTGGTAAATTTTCCGAATACTTGCTTCCTGATATGCCCCCGTACCAATACCATATACCGTATCGGTGGGGAGCACCGCCACCGCGCCGATTTGCAATTCACTTGCCAAGCGGCTTACGTCTTGCGATGATAAATCCGCCGCTTTAACAATATGGGTTTTCATCTTCTTCCTCGTTTACCGGGGCGGCGGGCCGGTCCACAATCAGCACAAATTCACCCTGCACTTTGGGCCGCGCAGACAGCATCTTTATCAGTTCACCCACGCTACCGCGGAGCCATTCTTCGTATACTTTGGAAAGTTCACGCGCCACGACCATAGGCGTATTTTCCCCCAACGTTTTGGCTATCAGTTCCAACATTTTAATCACGCGGTAGGGCGATTCGTAAAGCACCACCGGCACGTTAAGCGCATAGGCATTGGAAATGAGTTTAGCCGCTTTGCCGGGTTTGCGCGGCAAAAAACCTAAAAATGTAAACGCACCGCCCGTAAGGCCCGCCCCGGCCAGCGCACACGCCACCGCACTCGGTCCGGGTAGCGAGGAAACGTGGATGCCCGCTTCTGCCGCGGCTTTTACCAACTTCCACCCCGGGTCGGAAATACACGGTGTGCCGCAGTCGGAAACGAGCGCGGCTGTTTTGCCGCCTTTTAACATTTCCACACAACGTAGGACGGAGTGGTCGTCATTTTCGTTATAACGCACGGTAGGTTTGGAAATGGCAAAATGCGAAAGTAAAATTTGCGTGCGGCGGGTATCCTCACAAAATACCACGTCGGCATTTTTGAGAACATCCAAAGCGCGTAAAGTTATATCTTGCAAATTGCCAATCGGCGTCGGAACGATATAGAGCATAGATAAAGTATATAAAATAATCACGAAAAACTGGACGCATTTAGTACAATATATAATTGTTGCAAATACATTATTAAACAAAGAGGAAAACCCGAAAGAAATGTCTAGAATTCTGTCCAAAATCAAATTAAATACGTTCGCCATTATTTTGTCTATCTTGGCGATCGTGGCCGCGCTGACGTGGATTATCCCCTCCGGCGCATACGACCGGACCGATGTAAACGGCCGGCAAGTAGTGGTGGCGGGAACGTATCACCGCGTCGCCGCTAATCCGCAAGGATTATTTGATTTGTTAAAAGCCCCCGTGGAGGGCTTTGGACGCACCGCTGAGGTTATCGTATTTTTACTCATGATCGGCGGCGTGCTGAGTATCATTGAAAAGACCGGCGCTATTACTGCCGGCATTCAAGCCGCCAGCGGTTTTTTCCACCGTCATCCCAAATTGCGCTTTCTGTTTATTCCGCTAGGTGTAATTGTATTTTCGCTGTGCGGGGCTACGTTCGGCATGTGCGAGGAAGCACTCATCTTCGTCCCTATTTTTATTCCGTTGGCACTCTCACTGGGGTATGATTCCACCCTCGGCACAGCCATTCCGTTCGTGGGGGCCGGGGTAGGGTTTGCCGCCGCATTTACCAACCCGTTTACCGTCGGGATTGCACAAGGGATTGCCCAAGTGCCGCTTTACTCCGGGCTTGGGTACCGCTTGATTATTTGGGTGATTTGTACGTCTGTCATCATTGCGTGGCTGAGCGTATATGCCCGGCGCGTGCGCAAAGATCCCACCAAAAGTTTAACCTACGAATTTGATATCGAAAAACGCAAAGAATTAAAACTCAGCCAAACGCAAACCCACATGACCCGCCGCCAAAAATGGGTGCTTGTGGCTTTTGGGTTAGGTATGGCGGGGCTGATTATCGGGGTACTCAAACCGCAAGTGTGTGCGTTCATCCACCGCACGTGGGGTATTGATTTAATGACGTTACTTAAATTGGAAGAGTCCGGCTGGTACATCACCGAAATTGCCGCGTGGTTTTTGGGCGTCGGCTTTGTGTGCGGTATTTTGGGTAAAATGAAAATGCAAACATTTAGCGACGCCTTTTTTGACGGCGTACGCAGTATGGCCGAAATTGCCATGCTCCTCTGTTTTGCACAAGCCATTGTGATTGTGGCTAACAACGGCCACATCTTAGATACCATTTTGGAAGCCATGTCCAGCGCCATCAAGCACCTGCACCCGATTTGCGCCTCGTGGGCGGCCATGATGTTGCAGACGGTCATTGACTTCTTCATTCCGTCCGGCTCGGGCAAGGCCGTACTGACGATGCCGATTTTAGCCCCGCTGGCGGACCTTATCGGCATTACACGCCAAACCATGGTGTTGGCGTTCCAGTTGGGCGGCAGTTGGATGAACATGGTCATCCCTACCGACCCGGTTACTATTGCCGCTATCGGGTTTGCGCGTATTGCGTACCCTAAATGGCTCAAATGGATGTTGCCGCTACTGATTACGATGTATTTGCTCTCGTTCTTGCTACTCATTCCGCCGTACTTTATGAAGTGGCAATAATCGTGCGGTAAGCCGCATTTATTTAGTAAAATAAAAGAAGCCCGACGGATAAACCCGGGGGCTTCTTTTGATTATGTTAAACGAATTAAAGACGGTTACCTACTTTCATACTATAGACTGGCTCGTGTTTGGGGCAGTCTTATTGGCTACCGTCGCGGCCGCGGCTTACGGTCATTACCGGTTACACCAGTCGCAAGAAAAAGAAAAACCCACCCCGTTAGATTACTTACTCATGGGCCGGCAACTTACCTTGCCGCTATTTGTGGCAACCCTGGTGGCCACGTGGTACGGCGGTATTTTCGGCATTAACGAAATTACGTTTAAATACGGCATTTTCAATTTTATTACCCAAGGCGTATTTTTCTACGTGGCGTATTTGATTTTTGCATTTTTTATTGCGGACAAAATTGCCCGCTATAACTCCATGACCCTGCCCGATTTAACCGAACAAATGTTCGGCCCCCAAGCCGCCAAAGTGTCTGCCGTGTTTACCTTCTTCTACATTACGCCGGTGGCTTACGTACTGAGTTTGGGATTATTTTTACACATGGTATTCGGCATAGATGTACTGCTGGGCATGATTATCGGCACGTTATTTACGTGTTTATACACGGTGTGGGGCGGGTTTCGCTCGGTGGTTTTTTCGGACTTGGTACAATTTGTCGTGATGTGTTTATCGGTGTTATTGGTGGTCGTTTTTTCACTTAGTACATTTGGCGGAATTACGTTCTTAAAAACCCACCTGCCGGCTTCCCATTTTACGCTGACGGGCGGGAACTCCTGGTTAAACACGCTGGTGTGGGGATTTATCGCCCTGGCCACACTCATTGACCCCAGTTTTTACCAACGGTGTTTTGCCGCTAAAAGCCCTCGCGTCGTAAAACGCGGCATTTTAATTTCTACCTTCATTTGGTTTTGCTTTGACATCTGCACCACGGCCGGTTCGCTTTACGCCCGCGCGCTACTGCCGCACGCACACCCGCAACAGGCCTATTTTTATTATTCCATTCAATTGTTGCCGATAGGATTGCGGGGGTTTTTCGTCGCGGGAATTTTATCCATTATTTTATCCACCCTCAATTCGTTTCTGTTTATTGCGTCTAATACGCTGAGTTTTGATTTACTGCGCAAACAATTTCAAAACATCGTCTTATCCAACCGTATTACTATCTTTGCTGTCGGTACAATTTCTATTATGCTGGCACAGTTGTTCCACGGCAGTTTTAAAGAAATTTGGTTGGTGTTGGGCTCTTATTTTTCGGCTTGTTTACTCATCCCGATTTTGATGGGATATTTATACCCCGGCCGAATCAGCGATAGATTATTTACTGTTTCCGCTTTGGTTAGCGCGGCCGCTATGACCTTATGGCGCATCATCGTGCCGGACCAATGGTTGGTAGCGGTGGACCCATTCTACATCGGCGTAACGATTAGTTTACTTATCTTGCTTATTTACCGGAGCCCCCGTGAAAGCATTTCCTCACGCATTATTGATCGGTAACGGACCGGAAGTTTCCTCCGCGCGGCTGCGCCTGCTCGCCCGGCAGGCCGGTTTTATATTGGCCGCCGACGGAGGAGCCAACGCCGCCCTCAAAGCCGGCCTTGTTCCTCACGCTATTATCGGCGATTTGGATTCCGTTTCCGCCGCGGCCCGGCGCAAGTTTGCGTCGTCCGAGTGGATTTTTGTAGATAACCAAGATAATACCGATTTGCAAAAAGCACTTGATTACTTGCAGGCCCGCGGATGTAAAAAATGTACCTTAACCGGATTTACGGGCGGGCGGTTGGATTTTACGTTAGGTAACATCTGGGCCTTGTTACCCTACGCCCGAAAAATGGACTTATGCGTGGCAGGGGACGGCTGGCGGTTGTATCCGGTATGTACCCGCCGCACGTTTACGGCGCGCGTGGGAACGCGCGTCAGTTTACTGCCGCTGACATGTTGTCAAGGCGTTACGTTAACCGGATTAAAATTCCCGCTTATAAACACCCGTCTGTCCCCCGGCACTACACGCACGCTAAGCAACCAAACCGCACGCAACCGTTTTACCGTTTCACTCACGCGCGGCACACTGCTTGTATACTTGGAAACCGATTAATCCTATATTTCGCCTGAGTCCTTTTCTTCGTTTCATTGGGCCCTTTGGCCCTGTTCTTCAGCGCGGCTTTTATTTAGAATGTAATTAAAGGAATTCAAAAACGTAGGAGAAAATATGCGTATCAAACGTCTGTTATTATTAATTGGTATATTATCTTTTTTGGCTCCGATGTCGGCTCAGGCCGGAAGACCCAAACCGCGCAAAGCCGGACGGAACGCCGCTCATGACTCGGCCGCAGTTCACGCTGCCAAACATCCAAAAACGTCCAACCCCGTGTATCCGAAAAAACCCTACAAGCCAACATGGAAAAACAGGTAAAATGGACTACAACCGTATCATACAATCCGTTACTCAACTCCTATGCGCTACCACAGTGGACTTCTCCCAGCACAACAGATATTATTTTGCTGCGCGCTCCCCGGATGTCCGCGGTTACCGATGCGGGCGCTGCCAGGATGCCCGCCATTAGCAGGGAAACCCCGTCTCTTACCACCGAAGACCTGCACACTATCAGAACGAAATTGGCAACATCCATTAACGCCGAAGAACCCATCAACTACAAATCACGCATGTGGATGCAAGAAACCCTCCGCTCTGTCAAAAACACGGAGGAAAAATCTTACTGGCAGACATGTTCATAGAGAGGTTTAGCAAAGTCGGCAAACCGTTCTATGACGTCTTGGAAATCATCATCACAGAGCCGGAAGTTTTTGAATCTCTTCTTAAAAAGGAGGAAATTCTGACAAAATTTATCCACAAAGGCGAAACAAACGCGTTGTACTCCATCGCGGCCCGATATCCTCAATCAGGTTTGTTACTGGCCAAGGCCTTACAAAACGAGCCGCAAGCATTAAATAATTTTTTAACCATAACCATTACAGAAACGGATAATCTTGGTTTGGCAACCCAGTTGATTGATTCGTTTGGCGCTGACCCGAATTTTGCTTTCCGACACTATATCACGTATTACACCCATAATGAGCATGGCATACGTTACAATACACTCAAATTTCTGTTAGAAAAGGGAGCCGATGTAAACCAACCCGTCCTGCAAGCGAAACTCCGGGAAGAAGACGGAACCTTTTTGGATTTTGAATACTGGTATGATGAAAATGCGCCGCAACGCATACCGGCCAATACACGGGCTGTACACCAACTGATTCGCTACGGTTATAGCAAGGAAAAACTGCAGTTGTTAAAAGAATATGGAGCCGACTTAAATGCCCGCGATGCCGAGGACAACACGCCCCTGCACGTGGCTGCACAATGGGGTGCTCTGGCACAAACGGAAGGATTACGAGAACTCGGCGCCGACCCAACTATTACCAACCACCAAGGGCTTACCCCCGTTCAAGTAGCCCGACGCGCCAAATACCATTTGAACCCGTTTCTTACCTTTAACAGGGAAAAACGGAAAGAGTACTCAAAAGTTATAGATGCTCTCCGATAGTAAAAATTCCCCGGGTTCAAAACTCGGGGAATTTTTATGTTTAACGGGATAATCGGCGGTATAACTCCTCGGCGGCCGGCCAGCCGGCACGTGCTTGCCCCAAATAATTCAGGGCTTCTTCCGGGCGGCCTTGTCGGTAGCGAAGTACGCCGATGTGATAGGCAATTTCGGGATATCTTTTCAACGTGTCTGACGAAAAAGAAAGCAAAATTTTTTCAGCCGCGTCCAATTTCCCTTGTTGGACATACACCCAGCCCAGCGTATCTTGAAACGACACATCCTGCGGGGAAACAGCCAATGCACGCGTGATATATTCTTCCGCTTCCTCCAGCCGCGTTTGGCGCTGGGCCAAACTGTATGCCCACAAATTGAGCGCCGGGGCATTTTGGGATTGTTGGGCCAACACGGCTTTGAGTTGCGCTTCCATATCATCGTATTTTTTCAAACTTTCCAGGGCATACGCATAGTGCAACCGCGCGTCGGTATATTCGGGCCGCGCCGCCACTAATTTTTTAAATACACGGGCGGATTTTTTAAATTCTTTGGCATCGTTTAGCATGAGCCCGTAGAAAAACGCTATCTCCACATTATCTTCAAACCGCTTATAGGCCTGCTCCAGCGTATGCAAACTGTCTTGCGGACGCCCTAATTTTTGTTGTAAAAAACCAACTTGCAACCAACGCGACGCATTCGTAGGATAATCAGCCGATTCTTGCAAATAGAAAATGGCTTTATCTAAATCCCCTTTCTGCTCGGCCAACAGCGAAAGGAAATAATTGGAGGCCGGGTCGGTTGCGTCGTGCGCTCTGGCTTTTAAAAAATAATTCTCGGCCTTGGGAATATCTTGTACCACCATAAACACAGCCGCCATGCGCGAGAACATCCCCGCATTGCCGTATCCCATTTTTTCCAATTCTTCAAATTCGTGCAACATCAAAAAATACTGTGAAGTTTGTTCATACATATCCGCCTTGGCCAAACGCGGCGCGGGGTCGGCCGGGTCGGCCCGGACGGCTTTGTCCAAGTACGGCAAGGCCTTGTCAAATTGTTTGCGGCGCACATATAATTTGCCGATTTGCGTATACGCTTGGGCGGCAATTTCCGGACGGGTTTGGGCCATGTCGTTCATCACGGCTATCATTTTGGATTCGTCATACGCCGAAAGTAACACCAAGTATTGGTAGGCAAGTTCGTTGTCATCCGGTGCCAATGCCAGGGCTTTTTCGTAGAATTCCAGGGCCGCTTGCGGATTTTTCCGTTGCATTTGATAAGCCGCATAAACGGAAAAATCTTCCGCCTCGTTTTCCCCATTGTTTATATAATCCGCATAAGGTTCGGCTAATTCGGGCTTACCCATAAACAGAGCCGTCTGCACCAACAACCGCCGGATGTATTTAGATTGCGGTGCCAGTTTCAACGCTTGCTGCAACGTTTGATAGGCCCGCGGGGCATCATCTTGATAGACGTAAATGGCTTTTAAAAACGTGTTAAACAGTTGGGCCTCTTGTTGTCCTTCTTTGCTGATGTCCAACGCCCACAAAGGCCCCGTTAGTAATAACCCCATGATAAAAACAATATATTTCATACCGTCTTTCCTAAAATCAATGCGTCCTCGTTACCGGCGTAAAAATTTTTCCGCCGCCCCAGTTGCACAAATCCCGCTTGCGCATAAAGCCCAAGCGCCGGCCGGTTATGTGCCCCCACTTCTAACGTAATTTGTGCACCGCCTTCCCGACGCACTTGGTCCAACGCACCGGCCATGAGCCCGCGCGCAATACCGTGGCGCATAAACGCACCGTGCACACCCACATTTAAAATTTCACACACCCCGGCGGCTAACCGCAGGGCCAAAAATCCAACGACTTGTCCGTCTTCTTCGGCACATATCACCCGGGCCGACGGATCCGCCAATTCCGTCTGCCAACCCGTTTTCCCCCATTGTGCACAACGCGGCTGCCCGGTTTCTATTTCCACCAGGGCGGGCACATCGGCAAGCACAGCGGGACGGTAGTTCATTGGGGAGTAATCAGTTCAAAGCGGGCCGGTTTCAAATAAAGTGGCTCTAATGCGTCTTGTTTATAGCACTCGTCTTGCGCCAACGCCACCAGCGTTTGCGGACGCACCCGGCAATCGGCGGACGCGGCTAAGGGATATTTATGCTCGGTCAGCGCCTCCAACGATTCGCCGTTTTTATCCGTCCCCGCCAGCAATAACGGTGCCGGATAAGCGGCTAAGCGGGATACTAATTCTTCGCGCGAAAGCCACACCGGGCCGCTGTCTTTACCGTCAAAGATTTGTAAAAAATATTCCTCGCGAAAGGCGTGCAATACCACCCCTAATACGCCCGTGGGATTTTTTTTCAAAAACCGTTTAAACACGGCCGACGGCTCCACTTGACGGCGTATAATTTCAAACAAAGTGGCCCCGTACACTTCGGCGTGGTTCAGGTATTTCATCATAGAGGCAAACGTCAGCGCAATACGGATGCCCGTAAAACGTCCCGGGCCGCGCACCAGACAAACTTTCCGGACGTCTTGTAAACGAACGCCGCACGCAGTTAAGGTCCGTTTCATCAGCGGAAATAATAACCGCTCTTGCTTGATTCCTTTTCGGCGGCGGGAAACAAGTTTCGTCGCGTGCACCGCTATTAATAACGGCGAGCCGGATGTGTCTATTGCTAACGTGACGGATTTGCTGCTTTGCATAATGCCTCCAACCGCGCGTCTGATACGCGCCCGAACGAAGATAATTGAATGGACCGTTTGTCTCCCTGTTGCAACACAAAATCCATTTCCAGACGGTCCTGCGGCAAGAGCGCCGCTATCGGGTCGGGCCACTCGGCTAAAATAATGGCTTGTTCGTCTTCTAACATTTCTTCAAATCCCAAATTAAATACTTCGCCCGCTTCCAGGCGAAATAAATCTATATGAAATAAACAACGGCCTTTGTTTTGGTATTTTTTCATCAAACTGAAGCTCGCACTGGTGGGCGAACTTTTAAGCCCCAACGCCGACGCAATTCCTTTGACAAATACCGTTTTCCCGGCGCCAATCGGCCCGCGCAGAAAAATAATTTCCCCTCCGCGCAAGGCCCGCGCAAACCGCGCCGCCAAAGCCAACGTTTCTTCCCGCGAAGAAGTAATCAGTTGGGCTGTTTTCATTTTATTTCACTGTTTTGATACACACCGTACGGCCATCAATAACTTGTCGGTCCTCGTTCATCGGGTCAAGCACGTCATCCCCATCCACCACAAACACGTACTTATATTCCCCCGCCGTCAACGCCACCGACGTTTCAAAATAACCTTTGCGGTACGCTTTAAGTTCAATGGGGTCTTGGCCCCAACGATTAAAATCGGCCGCCAATTCTACTTTTTTGGCCCCGGGTACCGTGAGATAAAATTTGCGGTATTTGACTTCCGTATCGTAAGGGAGCGGACGGCGTTTTTGGTGCAGTTGTAAACTGTCTTTATTGAGCGGTGCGATAGAGGCCGTGTTTTCTATCACCCCGGCCGCGTACTCGTAATAATCCGACGATACCGAAAAAAACCACGTGAGAATAAAAATCATCAAAAACAAAAAAAACGCAAACAGCGGGCCGGGTTGCCTAATCTTGGGCATCTAAAAAACTCCTCAAATAAAATTTCGCTCCGCACGATAAGGCCACTTTTTCCACCGCTTTGGGGTCAACTACCGTCTTATCCACACAACTGGCTACCACTTTTTTAAAACCGGCTTGCGCGCACTGGCGGATAAACTCCACCACACTTTCATACCCGTGTTGATATTCTTCTTCCGGGCGGACGAGTTTGCGCCAGGATTCTTCGTCGGGAGCATTGAGACTGACACTCACTTCGTCTACCACGCGTGCCAAATCGGGCACGATGTTGCGGTGATTGATTAAATTACCCAATCCGTTGGTATTAAGACGAACAAGAAAGGGCGGATATTTGGCTTGTGCCTGCCATCCTTTGAGCGTTTGGGCCACAAATAATAATTCGTCCAGCCGCATCGTCGGCTCGCCGTAACCGCAGAACACCACTTCTTTAAACGGGGCCTTGGCAAGTTCTTTTTCCAAGGCAGCAATAACCTCCGCCGCCGAAGGCTCGCCGGCAGATAAATTCAAATTGTTCCCATGAAAATCCATTTTCCACTTGGTTTTAATGCAAAAAGCGCACAAATTGGGACAGCGGTTCGTCAAGTTAATATACACGCCTTCTTGAAAACGGTAAACGATAGCGGGTGTCTTCATAAAATACCTCTTATGGTATTATACCAATTTGGCCGGGACGAAAAACGACGCACGCCCAATTACTGGCACGAAAATAGTAAAAATACTGGACTTTTCACGAGGAAACTTCTATAATGGGAGGGTAAGTCGCGTTCAAGGAGAGTTTCCATGTCCCCGTGCAAACAAGGTTTTACGTTGATGGAAATGTTAGCCACTATTCTAATTATCGGTATTTTGGTGGCGATTGCTTTGCCGGAATATAAAACAGCCGTTGCCAACAGCCGGCTCAGCGGTGTTATCACCAATGTAGAAACCATTGCCAATAGTTTGGAACTGTATCATTTGTCCATGGGTTCCTATCCTAAAAACGGACTGACCGATTTGGATGTAGGCATCTCGGGATGTACGTTGGTAAACGGGGTATATAATTGTGATAACGGAACGGCCTATGCTTTTGGTATCAGCGACGAAGAACAACCCCTTGGCGGATTTTTGGGCGCTAAGCAAGGGCTGGCGTTTATTCAATATCTCAAAGAAGAACCTACTATCGCTAAACGGAATCAACGGGAATGTTGGGCCGACTCCAGCAACGAACTGGCCAACCGGGTGTGTTTGAATTTGGAAGGAGTGCAACAAGGTACAAACACCTGGCGCAGCGATAGCGAACTCAACCATGCTAACGCCGTGTGGAACGTGTATATCTTGCCGTAGATTTCCTTTTATGTTGACTTGTATGGAAGGGTGGCCGAGTGGTTTAAGGCGTCAGTCTTGAAAACTGATATACGGGAAACCGTATCGAGGGTTCGAATCCCTCCCCTTCCGAAAAACTAGAAATCCCGCCAAAACGGGATTTTTGATTTAGGAAAGGTAGAGTGACACCAACTGCTTGGTGTCACGTCGGGATTCAAAAGCCGGAGCCATATCCGAGTTTGAACGAAGTGAAAGGCGAGGATGGCGAGGCGGGGCCGCGAGCGCCGCACGTCAGTAAGGCGACTTGTGGCCGAATTCCCTCCCCTTCCGAAATTAAAAATCCCGCCAAAACGGGATTTTTGATTTTAAGGAAGGTGGAGTGACACCAACTGCTTGGTGTCACGTCGGGATTCGAAAGCCGCAACGTTGTACGAGTTTTGCCGTAGGCAAAGACGAGTACCGCGAGCCCGGCCGGCAGGAAAATTCCGTTACGCTGAAAAAATTATTTGCAAAAAGAAAAAATTTTACGTTTGATTTCTGATAACAATGGAAAAATATCATATTGCCACAACACACGTAATTTTTCTATTAAAATCTGTCCGAGCAATCCTCCCAACGGTTGTTTTTTATAATCTTCAAAATCTACGATAAACTTAGCATGTTGCTCACATAAATTACACAAATCGTGCAAATTGGAAATTTTATCGGCCCGGGTCCATTCGTGTGCGTGACAAACAGCCGTGTAATAACCTCTTTTTATGGACGGAACTCCAAAATTACGGCAAGGCAAACAGATAATACCTTCCCGTTTGACAGCGGTGTTTGTTTTGCCGTCAGAAATGTAGTTAAATCCATTGGCCGCCAATGCTTTAAGCGTATTTTTATCGTAGGAATGGGAAGGCGCAAAAAAGATATCCGTGTAAATACCGTGATTTTCCAGAATGGCTTTACCTTTTTTGATTTTCTCATACTGAACTTGATAAGAATGTCCGGCGAATTCCGTATTTCCACGACAGGTGAGAAGCCCTTTGGCAACACGATCATAGCAGTGTTGGTAACCATGCATAGCCAACGTCCATCCTTGCTTTTGTAATGTTTTGAGATACTCCCAAAAATCAGCTCGGGGCGGATCAATATGTAAAATAGGATCTTGACAATCGGGCACTACACCAAGCAGGGGTTTTATTCCGTATTTATTCATGATATCCACGGCTTTACTCCATTGGGCCCAATTCATAGTAGGACAAATATCATCAAAGCGAATTAAAATTTTAGTCATGAGCACCTCTGTTTAGAAAGGTCTTGGATATAGACCTACTTTAAATAATGTGTATTTTAGCAGTCTTTTCAAACGTTCATACGGAGTATATTGAAAATAACGCGACATAGTATATGCAAATCCACGACGATGATAATCCTGCCAAAACAAATTTCGTGCCGTAGGAACAGGCCTAGGAGCAAATGCATTAGGTTGACGCTTAACACTATCCCGTGCATTTACCTCGGCCAACACCAACCCGTCAATCTTAAACAATAATTCCAATGCTTTGGAAGAATGGGTAACGACCACACTGGATCCTTTGCCATCATTGAATTCAGGCAAGATGTTCTCAATACCCCAAAAATCCCCCATCGTAATGTCAGCCGGTTTGTACAAAGTAGTGTACGGACACACCCCGCAATAACGCCTTATGCACAAGAGAGAAAAAAATATCGTACGCCAAATATTAAGCATTCGTTCCATACGACTGGGCTCCCCCCATTTGGCTGTTAAGAGAAGATTTAGGTGGTGAGAATATTTTCCAGTTCCCCACCCCCATACTTTATTACGAAAACGAAAAGAGATGATCATTTTCTTTTTTACATGTTCATAAAAAGTTAAAAACTCATGCCAAATTTTAGGAGAAGGCACCCCGTGGCAAAAAAAGTCTACACAAATAAGCATGTCTGTGGGGACACGGGCCGTTTGCAAGAACAGTTTTAACCCGGCGACTTGGCAAGATGTGCCCGTAAAAAGTACCGGTTTTTTATGATTCAATAATTGCTTAATTTGTGTAAAACAATCCTGCATATCGCTTTGGACGTATTTAGAATCCTGCATCCGCAATACATCTTCCCACCGATTTGTCACAATATGAACAGGGTGCATATGCTCAAGCACACAACCACACACATATCCTCCTTGGATTAAAAAATGCTTGGCAATAGCCGGGAAAAACGCCCCAGAGGAGGAATTATAACGCACGCTTTCATCCTTATGCCTGGCCGCAAATGCCCGGGGAGGAGTAAAATTCAATATAATTTTTTTATCTTTTTCAGCCGGGCATACAACATGACATAAATCACAATGTATACAAGAAGTTTGGTCTATCACCGGGCGAGCAAATCCTTCTTCATCGGCCTCCAACCTAATGGCCTGCGAAGGACAAATTTCTCTGCAAGCGCTACAACCGGAACATTGTGTAGAATTTTTAAATTCCACAGGTCTGCACGGGGTTTTTCTTCCTAAATCTTGCGCTATACGATAGAGAAACTGCCTAGATTCCTGACGAAAAGATTCCAATAAAGGAACCACTTTATCATAATCTAATACAGAAGTCAGTTGCCTATCATTAGGAATAAAACGATGCTCCAGGTGTAAACGTTTTAATACGGCCTGCAAA
This sequence comes from Elusimicrobiaceae bacterium, assembly GCA_045645285.1. Lineage (GTDB taxonomy): Bacteria > Elusimicrobiota > Elusimicrobia > Elusimicrobiales > Elusimicrobiaceae > Avelusimicrobium. Next base: position 21,286 of record JAZRIL010000056.1, read on the forward strand.
CGATTGGACGGATTGTGCGTCCAAACCGGACATTTAAAATAAAGCGAAAAAAGCAAACCATGATAAGAATCAGTAAATACGGCATCTGCATAACGAATGTAACTAAGCCACTGTTGCGGGTTAGTTACGTGGATACTTGTTTCCCGCCTAAAAAGCAACAGAGCATCATCTATAACCAACAATTTTTTGTGGTGTTTCTTAGCATATCTACGGGCCGCCTGTAACACATCTGTATACGGGAAATAAACCAATACATAATTTTTATAGGGCACAGGGCTTGTCAATTTTTCCCAATGCTTTGTCGGAAGTAAAAGCGTAGGATCCGCCACCCATTGGGTTTCAAGTTGCATACAGTGCTTAATAAATTTGGCGGTATCTTCTTCGCGAACGGAAAGGAGATTATAACGCGATAATAACTTTTTAATATGAGAAATTTCATCCGCTTTCCATTCCTCTCCCACAGAAGACGCATAAGCATATTTCTTTTTTTCGGGCTGAGCAAAATCTAAAAAGTATGTATCATCATGGCCGTTTATATCCCGGCACCAAATCATATCGGAACCGGAAATAAAACCATCATATCGGGCATTGGCTTGAAATATAGTATCCTTCGTGTAAGGCCGTGAACTTAAACAATGCTGCGCCTGCATAAACAGCAAGCAACCGTGAATACGTCTACGTCTATACGGCCAAGAGATATAACGTGAAATAAAATTCGCAAGCAGATTTTCTTGCGGATGAAAAACGAGTTCCCGATTAATAATATTTTCACAACGATAATCTATAATTTCCGTAGACAAACCTATATCATTGAGCACTTTCCATAGACTGTAAGCCTGCAAAGTTGCCCCTATATTAGGGATATTGTGATAAGTTAACAAACCCAGTTTCACGCGTGTCCTCTCTTAAATAGCAATTGACTAGCCATTTCTTTATAATAAATAAACTCCTCACAACGACCAAAAACCAACAAAACAAATACAGGATAAACAAACGTAATAAACAAAATTTTTAATCCAAACCCAATATAACCGGAAAAGGTAATTAAAGACAAAAGGTACGAGATTATCCAGCCACTAATCAACAAAAATACGCTCCAAGTTATCATAGGTTTCAAATAATTCAAAACGCTGAGTTTCCATTGCTCCCGGTACACCACCCACAAATCAATCCAATAAGCAACGGACCGGCATAAAATAGTTGCCATAATCAAACCCGCTATTCCATAAGGTTTAACCCATAGAAAATCCAACACAATATTCACAACCGCCAAAATGGCGAACCAAATGCGGTGTTGAGAAAAACATCCCATAGCCACGCGAGTGGTATAAAGCGGATAATGAATCCCCCGTAAAAAGAGTTCCACAATGAGTAATAAAACAATCGTTTGGGATAAGGCATATTCCGGAGTAAGCCAAATTTCAGTTACAAACTCCCGAACAAGCAACACCACCCCAACACATATGTACCCGTAAATTGCTGTATTCAAAAAAAACATTTTTTTAAGAACAGATTCAACTTCAACGGGAGTTCCTTTCACAGCCAAATTGCCCACCGAAGCGGTAACGGCATAAAATATTTTGTTCATCACTCTGTTAAAAGTAGCCAATACCAATGTATAGTTGGACAAAATTCCCACGTATTGTATACCAATAAAAGCGGAGATAAATAAATTATCCGTACTGCTGAAAGAAACACCTGCCACTTTGGTAAGAACAAGTCCTTTAATATCAATTTTCAATTGAGTAATTTCTTGCGTGGTAAGAGCCGAACTTGGAGTTGAATTTAACGAATGATATATTTTATCTGCTTTTTTGGAACAAGCGATATTGGTAAGCAAAACACATCCGGTATGAATTAAGCAATATATGACGAAGTTATGAGTTAACATTAAAAACACAATTTGCAAAACACTCGCCACGAGATTAAAGAATTGGGTATAAATAGATACAATATAATCTTTTTGATCAGCAATGAGGATAGATTTTTTATAAACATACATATACGACACAATCGTATCTAATAAGTAGAGGCAGTAAAGCAGTGTTAAACTTTCGCGCACTTCCGGTGCACGAACTAAATAATGCAAAAACGGGACAAGCGCCAATCCACAGACAGTAATTACGACTATTACCCAATGATATATTTTCTTGTATAAATTTACATAGGCGGCCAATTTAGCCATGTTACCTGTTGCAAGAGGTTCATACATGCGATATACTAACGCGGTCCCCATTCCCAATTCAGCAAAAGAAAGCATTAGTAAAATATTACTGAACAGTCCATCAATTCCTAAATATTCTGCCCCCAACAAGTAGGTAAATACCGTGCGACAAACAAAACCAACAACCAAACAGCACAGTTGACAAATCAAAGCAACAGATGAATTTTTTAAGGCCTTATCCGTACGAGAACTATCGTTCATATAACTTCTCCAATTGGCGGATGATAGCGGAGATATCCCACTCCTCCAAATGCGTATATTGCGGCGCAGGCGGAGGTTGCAAAATGGATTCAATCCAACTTTCCAGCGGTTCTTTTAATGATTTAAAAGTAACTAAATTTGAAATCTTGGCCGCGGGCGGGACCCTATCAGACACAACACAAGGCAATCCGGCAACTTGGGCTTCTATTAGGGCCAACGGCACCCCCTCGGACAAAGAAGGAAATACAAACCGATCCATCGCCGCCAACAGATCCGGAACGTCCGTCCGGTTAGATACCATAAGCACCTGTTCTTTTAACCCGCAAGCATTTATTTTCTGTTCCAATTCGGCCCGATTAGGGCCGTCCCCTACGAGCAAAAGCCACGTACGGGGATTATACATACGTATTTTAGCAACAAGGTCAATTAAAAATGAGTGGTTTTTAACGGGATGAAACCGTCCCACATGGCCTAGCACAAAAGCATCTTGCGAGATGCCTAATTCTTGACGAATTTGGGTCTTGGACTTTGCGTGTTGAAAACGGGACACATTAATACCGTTATTTAACACGACGGTATTAGAAACTCCAAACAATTGGTTTAATTGTTTCTGCATGTGACTATTTAGCGCAATTAATTGGGTGGGATAATGACGCACCAGCCACCGCAATACCCAGATTTGCCGGGGATTTTCATTTTTATATCTGTTCACATCGGAATGTTGGGTATAGAAAATTTTAGTAGATTTGGGCAATCTGGCAAATTTAACAAAATGACCTAGTTGTAAATGAATGTGTAAAATATCCGGGCGCAATTGGCGTAAAAATTTACGGGTGAAATAATAATATTGAATACAATTTAAAATTTGTACCCACCAAGCATTTTTGGAACGAAAAACGACATGATCATTTACATAAATAACCGGAATATGGTGTTCGGCCAATAAGTCCTCATACGAGGAGTGTACTCTATCCACACACAGCACCGTCAGGTTAAATTTACGCTTGTCTATACCCAAGGCGTACTCTTTAACCAACGTTTCTGCACCACCCATAGTTAAGCCATGAATAAAATGAACCAAATTTAACATACATTTCCCGCAAAAACCCACTGCGTAAATTGCCGGACTACGTCTTTGATATCATATCCGGCTTGACGCATCCGCAGAGCCGCCTGCGGGCGCGCAGTAAGCGGCGGCGCCCCTACTTGCAGGGCTTTTTCGGCCCAGGAGGCGGCCGATTCATTCAATCCCATAAAATGGACCAAATCCGTTTGGCGCACTTGCGGAGTAATTGTGTTGGAAATCACGCACGGCAGTCCGTTTGTTTGCGCCTCAATGACCGCATTGGGCATGCCTTCAAATAACGAAGGGAAAACAAACACATCCATCGCGCTGAGTAAAGCGAAAGCATCGGCGCGCACCCCCAAAAAACGCACACTATCCGACACCCCCAGTTGGGCCGCCTGTTTTTCAACAGCCGCTTGCAATTTTCCCTTTCCCGCCAAAAATAAAACTGCGTTGGAGCGCCTTTTTTTAATTTCGGCAAAAATTTGAAGTAGAAATGCGTGATTTTTTTGAAGGTCAAACCGCCCCATATGGCCCACGACAAATTCATCCGTCAAATGTATACTTTGCCGGATTTTAGCGCGATTTTCCTCGGAAAAGGCAAACTGATCAATATCAAGTCCGTTAGGCAAAAAATGCACTTCTTTGTCATCACCGAACGTAAACCGCGCGGCCAATTCCGACGGAGCAATTTTAACGGTAGGAACGCGACGCGCCAAGAATTTAAATAAAAACTCATGCCAAAACACGCGCATTTTATCTTCCCCGTTTGAATTGGTAGAACGCAAAACAAGTTGCTTGGCTCCCGCCCATTTAGCCACCAATAAATCCAACACAGCCGAACCGTATTCACTTACACACATCACGCAGTCATATTTTCCTTTTTTAACCAGTTGATATTGCTGCCACAAAGACAGCAAGGGAACTTTTGTTTTATGATAGATACGTCCGCCCAAGCGTTCAATTTCCGGCGCATAAAAATTTTCGGGAACCAACACACAAAAATCCATTTGATAGCGAGTCCGGTCCAAACCGCGGTAGAGTTTCATTAAAAATGTTTCCGCACCGCCCATATTCATCCAACTGATAATACACAAAATCCGCTGGGGCATAATTACGCATTACTCCAACCGGTTGTTAATAATTAAACTCGCCTTTTTCGTATATAGTTACCGTCGTACCGTTTTTGAGGTGCGCGGTTACGCGTTTGTTTTCGGTATTGATTAAATCCCAGTGCAAAGACGAATCGTTAAAGCCAAGTTTTTTCTTAAACTCCTTTGTCATATCGCTTTGCGAACCCGTGTAGGTATCGGCATAACTGGCGCCCACGGCCACGTGGCAGTTGCCGTATTTACCGCCGAAGTTTTCGTCGTACAAAATATCGGCCATAAACTTAGTGATTTTGGAAAACCGTCTGTCCGTCAGCGAAAATTCACCGATTTGGCTGGCGCCTTTATCCATCGCCAGCATCTTGCGCACAAACTCGCCGCCCTGCTGGGCATCGGCTTTGATAACGCGTCCGTTTTTAAATTCCAAACGCACGCCTTTGACGTAATTGCCGCTGCGGTAAGAAGACAAATCAGCAAAATAGACACCTTTGGTGCCGCGCCAATCGGGCGAGGTAAAAATCTCAAACGACGGGATATTGCAACCGCCGCCCGCAATAAATTTCCGCTTCTCGCCCACCAGAACTTCAAAGTCCATATTCGCCGATTCTATGTGCAACGTTTCAATCGGTAGCGACGACAACCACAACCCAATTTCGGTAATTTGTTTGGTTACTTCTTTCCACTTTTTCACGGGGTCTTTTTCGTTTAAAAAGCACGCGCGCGTGACTTGCTTGGCATATTCCTTAGGCGAAAGCCCGGCCCGTTTGGCCAATTCTTCCGTCGGATAATTGCATAACGTCCAGGAAAACTTCCCGGCTTGTTCGCGCACGTCCAAAATTTCACGCAAGGGTTTGCGCGCCACGGCAGTTTGGGCGATGTGGGCCGGGTCCACGTTTTTTAAATGTGTCAAATCTTGCGGGGCATGCAAGGCAATAAGTCCGTTGATATTGCCTTGAAATTCTTTTTCGCCGGGAGCGATAAACGTAAGTTGTTTTTTATCGGCCAGCGTGTAAAATGTTTTAGCCATATTTTCCGGCAAATTAAAACGCAACACAGGTTGCAATTTTTCTTCCAACAGTTGTTTGTAAACTTCTTCGGCCAGCGGCAAGGCGCCCGTATCGGTACGGAGTAAAACGGTATCGTAGGGTTTAAATTTTCCGTTGCGGCGCGCTTCGTGCATGGCCCACACCATGACACGGGCATATTTTTCAAGTTGCGTTTTGGTAAGTAACATTTTCGTTCCCCCTTTTCTCTTATAATGTTATAATACAAAAAAAGGAACCGGGAAGGAAAAAATGAAAAAATTGTTTTTATGCTTACTGTTGGTTTGTCCGTTGTGTGCGGCGTGGGCGGATGTATCCCCCAAGCCGGAGATGGAATTTTCGTTTATTTATAATACAAGTAAAAAACCGCTTATTGACCCTTTGCGTAGTGAACAAATCCAATGTACAGATAACCAATGTTTGGAAAGTAAACCGCTCGGGCATTACGGATTACAAAAATTGTATTGCAAAACGGGCAGTTGTTTTTCCGTCGCGTATGAATATACCGATTTCCAAAAACTCATCATCGCCTTTGAAGACGGCACCGTGCGCGAAAGTAACATTTTCCCTGCCACACACAAATTGCGTGCCCGCTACAATGTTTATGTGGATGCAAATAAACTAGTCGTAGAACCGTCCAGCATCACGCCGGATTTAGCGTCGTGGGCGCGGACAGATGCGTTGTTTTCATTGTTTTTAGTGTTGGTGCTTGAGTTGTTAACGGCGGCAGCATATTTAATTTACACGCAAAAAAGTTTCACGATTTTGTGGAGTGTAGCCGTAGCCAATGTAATTACGATGGCGGTGTCGTGGGTGTTACTGGCGTGGTACGCCTCGGACACGGCCTTTTTGTGGGCGTTTTACGTCGTGGCGGAAGCGCTTATCATCCAACTGATGAATCCCAAAAAACTCACGCTCAAAGACTCGTTTATGCTTAGCATTACGGCTAACGTGACGAGTTATTCTATCGGCATGATTTTATCGTTTTGGCTGGCGGAATTGATTTTTTAAAAGGACTTCCTTAAAACAATAATAACGACACAGCCATAACCGCCATACCGCCGATAACACCCCAAATGACTTGGTGCCCCTCGCCGTATTCGTGTGCGGTGGGCAAAAGTTCGTCTAGCGAAATGTATACCATAATTCCCGCTACGCCGGCAAAGAGCACCCCAAACACACTTTCGTGCAAAAAGTGACGCAACACTAAAAATCCGACCAGTGCCCCCACCGGCTCAGCCAGGCCGGAAAGCGCACTATACCAAAACGCCTGTTTGCGGCTTCCCGTTGCGTGGAAAACCGGGAGTGCCACCGCCACTCCCTCCGGGATATTGTGCAACGCCACCGCAAGCGCCACGCTACCGCCCAGGGCCGCGCTTTTTAAAGATGCCATAAACGTTGCCAGCCCCTCGGGGAAATTATGTATCGTTAATGCGAGGGCCGTAAACAAGCCGAGCCGTTTTAATTTATCAGACGGGTCCAACGTATGCATTTCCACGTGGTGTGAAGGCAAAAAATAATCAATCCCCCACGCCAAAAAAATGCCCGCAAAAAAGAGCCCCGTTCCCGCCCAAGCCCCGGGCTTACTGCCCAAGTGCATTTGCAACGAAGAAACGGCTTGCGGCAAAAGTTCCATAAACGAAACATACACCATTACCCCCGCCGAAAGGCCAAGCCCCACCGCCAGCGCAGCCAGATTTTCTTTTTTAATGACAAACGCCAAAGCGCCGCCTATCATCGTGGCACAGCCGGCCAAAAAACTAAGCAAGAGTGCAAAATAAATGGGGTCATTCATACTGTTATCGTAACAAAAACAGCACTTTTGCACCCGGCAAAAAACATACTAGTTAGCCACAGAAAAGTTATAATGAAGTATGCCCGCTGAAACAAATTCCATTATTTTAACCGATGAATTTAAAGACGCTCTGCGGCTTTTGGAAGCCAAGCCCACCGTGCAGCCGCTTATTTTTATCACGGGCCGCGCCGGCACGGGTAAAACTACCTTGCTACGTTATTTTGCCCAGCACGCCGCGCAAAACACGGTGGTGCTCGCCACGACGGGCCTGGCGGCCATTCACGTACACGGGCAAACGGTTCACTCCTTTTTCCGGTTAAAACCGGGTAACTTATTAGACCCCGCCAATTTGCGCCGCCTGCCGCGTAAAACGGTAGAGGCGTTGGACACGATTATCATTGATGAAGCGTCCATGCTCCGCGCCGATTTGTTAGACGCCATGGACTATATTTTGCAAATTTCCACGCATACCGATTTGCCGTTTGGCGGTAAAAAAATTGTACTCTTTGGCGATTTATTCCAACTGCCCCCCGTGGAAGAAAAACAAACCAGCGGCCTGTTTGATGCGTTTTCTGAGAAGTACAAAAGTCCGTATTTTTTTGAAGCGCACGTATTCAAACGCTTACCCTTGGAAGTGTTTGAACTCAAGCGTATTTTCCGCCAGAAAGCAGACCCGGATTTCGCGCGTCTGTTAAACCTCATTCGCGAGGGGCAAGTTACCCAGCCGCAACTGGACATGTTGTTAAACACGCACAAGACGTTTGAACTGCCCGAGCAATTTGATAATTGTATTATTTTATCGCCCACCAACCGCGAGGCCGCCTGGCGCAACTTACATTATTTAGCGCGTTTACCGGGGCCGGAATTTACGTATAACGCGACGAAAGATGAGGGATTTAACCCCAAAATCACCCCGGCGGAACCTGAACTCAAACTCAAAAAAGGCGCCAAAATTATGATGCTCACCAACACCGATAATTGGGTCAACGGGGATATCGGCACCGTACACGATTTGGGCAAAAATTTTATCCAAATTGAACTCAAAGGCGCGGTGTATCAAGTGGAGCCGCACGTGTGGGAAGATGTGCGCTACGAGTTTAATGCGCTCACGCAAAAACTGGAGCCGAAAGTAAAAGGATTTTTCAAACAATATCCGCTTAAACTGGCCTGGGCCATCACGATACATAAATCACAAGGGCTCACCTTTGATAACATTTATTTAGACATCGGCCGCGGGGCATTCGCGCCGGGCCAAACGTACGTGGCCTTAAGCCGTTGCCGCACGTTAAACGGCGTGCATTTAAAAAAGGATATCTCGCTACAAGATATCCTTTGCGACTTACGCGTAAAACAATTTTTTGACTACGTGCGCGGCGGTTATCTGCCACGTTAATGGAATTTATCCGCAAAAAAGGTAAGCATCCATAACAGCATTCCGACGCCGGCAAAAATCAACCAAAACCACGTCCCGTTTCGCACACGCGCTTTTTGAATATTTTTCGGGTCAATCCCAATTTGGCGTAACGTTCCCATGTTGGGTTTAAACGGCATACCGACGGTACCGGTCACCGTGTGAGTTTGTCCGTCAAATTCGTACGAAACAACTTCCACATACGACGTACCGCCTTTGCTGCCGCGACGGGTTTCATACGAAGTCACGTGCCCCGGCACCACAATCGCCTGACGAAAAAATTCGTAGAAATACATAAATCCGAGAAACCCAACCCCAAAAAATGCACACCCCATTAACCATAACACCAATAATTGCGGATACTGTTTAACGGCGCGGGGAAATACAATTTCCACCCATTTCCACGCTTGCACACGGGCTTGTTGCGGATGGGCAGGATCTACCACTACTTGCCGCATGCGGCCGATTTTCGGTTTCCAACCGGTTGATATACTGCGCGTGAAACGGTGCACAGTACCGTTAAGTTCAAACGAAATAATTTCCGCATACGTCGTGCTGGTACCGCCCTTACTACTGCGGGAGTGTTTTACCGCATAATCCACCACCGTACCGGGAACAACCACCGTCTTGGCCGGGAGTTTCCCCTCCCCGCTGTGAATGTGTATTGCAATGCCCAACACGCTAAAGGCAAGCACTATATACACATATATCCATTTTTTCATTATTTGCACTCCATTAAAATTTATAAAATCCCCAAATAGGCCTTAACGGCTCCCCAAAAACACAACAGCGCCCAAAGCGTAAAAAAAATACCGAAAAACAACATCACCTTCCCTGGGTCAACATACACCTCTTTATCTTCGGGATATTGCGGGTCAAACCATATAATTTTCTTCGCTCCGGTAATGGGCTTTTCAGCACTCCAACTACCTTGTACTTCCCCGTCATACACCGTCAAAATAGGCAGAAATTCCTCCCGTTGTCCGCCTCTATGATTTCCCATCCGTGTGCGGTAAGTAGTAACTTCTCCCTCTATTTTTACCCAATTTTTACGCAAATAGTGAACACTTATATACCACCACAAGGCACCGCCGCCAAGTCCCCCCAACAGCAGCCCACATGTACAGCACATAAATACGCCGGTCCACGGCTCAATACCCAAGGCAACCATAACGAAAGATAGAATAAAACACCAGGCAAGAACTATAAAATAAATAGTAAGAATTTTTCCGGTCTTTTTTTTCTTCATTGGATTTTACTTCCGCTAAATAAACTTGTCAAAACCCGCCACCAGGAAAATCCGTCCGTTCCGGTATGCTGCAAGGCAAAAGAAACGGCTTTTAAAAAAATAATATCTAACGCTACCGCCAACACAAGGGCCATCGGTAGCACAATAAAGGCAGACCACCACGGCGTATTTTGTTCTAACAACACTTGCCTTGTTTGCGGGTTAAAATAGACCGTACAATGAATCGCACTTATCGTTTGCGGAGCCGTTCCGCTATGCCAACGGTTACTCACTACTTTTGTTTCCCGCCCGCCCAGTTCCAGTGTCGCCATTACCGCGAACTCGGTTTCTCCCTTATCATTGGTACGTTGGGTATATTCTGCGGCGGTTGTTTTAATAATGTGCCAATTTTTCCGAAACAGTTTGTCGCGCAACAGGTGCAGAACGTCCAACAACACCCCCCACACACCCATAAGCGCAAACAGCGTGCACAAAAACGCTAACGGAAAAACTATCATCACGTTTTGCCAAACTTTCGGGCTGCCCATTAACGCAATAAAATAAATGATTATTCCAACCGGAACCATTTTCCACACTATTTTCATTTCAGGTCCTATTTTAAAATATCCTCAAAGGAAGTGAAAAAATAATCCGCCGTGGCATTTAACGTTTGAATTTGGCTGGCAGGATAGGCCGAGTCCGGCACACCCGCCGTCGGAAATCCGGCTTTTTTTGCCGTTTCCAGGGCGTACAAAGCATCTTCTACTACCAGCGTCCGTTTACGCGCCGTGCCCAAGCGGGCCAATGCCGCGTTATAAACATCGGGCGATTTTTTGCCTACGCCCACTTCATCACACCCAATAATAAAATCTATATATTCCAGCAGACCCAACCGCTCAAAGGCGCCGCGCGCCAGTACCGGGTCGGACGACGTTGCCACACAAATTTTAATTCCCTGTGCACGCAACTGTTGGAACAATTGTTCCACCCCGGGCTTCGCCGGAACTTCCTCCAAATACCCCCGGCGCACTATTTGTAAGCACCCGGCCAGCAAGTCTTCCGGCGTATCGGGCAGGTTCAGTTGCTCTTTGATATACCGCGCCCCCTCCAACAGCGAAATATTTTTGACATATTCCTGAATTTCTTCCGGCAATTCTATCCCGCGGCTACGTAAGTATTTGGTGGCGGCGTGGTCCCAAATCGGAATGGAATCCAACAGCGTGCCGTCCATATCAAAAATGACGGCATCTATTTTATCTTTCCCCGGGAAAACATCCCGCCGCACCATTAGTTGCGAAAGTACAAACCGGGGCGTTATCGGATACACCCTCGCGCGTAAAGGCCGCAAAACACCCGGTTGCAAAGGCGGTATTTTCCGGTAAGAAGCAGACGAAAAAACAGGTTGTTTCACCACCGGGAACCGAGTTGGAGTGAGTGGTTTGGAAGTCTTATATGACAGAGTAGAAAGTTTGACCAAAACAGGCCGCATGGTCGCGGATTTCACCGGTTTAGGTACAGTATATTTACCCCGTATCACCGGATGGATTTGCGCCGCCCCGGACAGCGGAGCCGCAGTCATATATACGAACACGAGCAACCAGGCAACTCTATTCATAATGATATTATATCTTTTATATGAGCCAACGTGCCTAATACATTATACGACCCGGCCGCCGACAAAACACCGATGGTAAGCACAACCACCAGTAATTCAACTAAGCGTAAATCCCCTCAAATTAGTTATCATCCCGAGAGTCCTCATCGGGAATTTTCTACTCATTTAATAAAATGAGGTCGTTGTTCCTCTTTTAATACCCATTTATTGCACACATCCTCTCAAAATCCTATAATAGATATAAGGTTTCGTTTGGCTTGCCCGGCAAGTAAAACCCAAAACCGTTTTAATTCAAACAAGGAGACTTTCTAGTATGGCTAAATTAGTTGCTATGGACGGCAACGGAGCAGTATCCCACGTCGCCCACGCCACCAACGAAGTAATCGCTATTTACCCGATTACGCCCTCGTCTACAATGGGCGAAATCTGCGACGCCAAAAGCGCCAAAGGCGAAACAAATATCTGGGGCAATGTTCCCTCGGTCAGCGAATTGCAATCCGAAGGCGGTGCTTCCGGTGCGGTACACGGCTCTTTGGTAGCCGGTGCGCTCACCACCACGTTTACCGCTTCTCAAGGTTTACTGTTAATGATTCCGAATATGTATAAAATCGCCGGGGAACTCACTCCGACGGTTTTCCACGTTTCGGCCCGCGCTATTGCGACAACAGCCCTTTCCATTTTCGGCGACCACTCCGACGTTATGTCCGTACGCCAAACCGGATGGGCGATGTTGTGCTCTGACAATCCGCAAGAAGCCATGGATATGGCACTCGTCGCTCAAGCCGCGACCTTGCGCGCCCGCGTACCGTTCGTACACTTCTTTGACGGATTCCGCACCAGCCACGAACTTAACATGGTTGAACCGTTAACCAAAGAACAAATGAAAGAAATGATTAACGACGAACTCGTGGCCGCGCACAAATCCCGCGGTTTAAACCCGGAACACCCGACTGTACGCGGTACGGCGGCCAATCCGGACGTATACTTCCAAGAACGCGAAGCCGTTAACAAATTCTATAACGCCGTACCCGGTATCGTTAAAGAAGAAATGGCCAAACTCGGCAAAATGACGGGCCGCAACTACGATTTATTCCAATACTTCGGGGATAAAGATGCCGAACGCTTAATCGTCATTATGGGTTCCGGCGCCGACGTAGCGCAAAACGCCGTGGAATTGATGAAGGGCGAAAAAGTGGGGGTACTTAAAGTTAAATTGTTCCGCCCCTTCTCTATTGCCGACTTCATCCGCGCTATCCCGAGCACCATTAAGAAAGTAGCCGTCATGGACCGCACCAAAGAACCCGGTTCTTTGGGCGAGCCGCTCTTCCAAGACGTCTGCGCGGCGTTCTTAACCGACGAAGCCAAAGCCAAATTTGCGACCACGCCGTTAATTATCGGCGGCCGCTACGGTATCGGCTCTAAGGACTTCACCCCCTCTGACATCAAAGCCGTATTTGATAACTTAGCCGTTAAAAACCCGGTTAAAGATTTTGTGGTAGGCATCAACGACGACCTCACCCACAAATCTCTACCCGCCGCCAAATTGGAAAGCAAAGCCGGCAATGATATTTTCGCCGCGTTGTTCTACGGACTCGGTTCTGACGGTACCGTCGGTGCGAACAAAAACACCATGAAAATTATTTCCGCCAACGGTTTCTTTGCGCAAGGATACTTCGTCTATGACTCCAAAAAATCCGGCTCTATGACAACGTCCCATATCCGCTTCGGCAAAAACTACATCCGCGCTCCGTATTTAATCCAAGCCGCTGATTTTATCGGTGTGCACATGTTTGATTTCTTGGATAAATACGACGTGCTCGGCAAAGCCAAAAAAGGAGCCACGGTGCTTATTAACGCTCCGTACTCCGCCGAAGAAGTGTGGAACCACTTAACTGCGGAAGTACAACAAATTATCATTGACCGCCAACTCAAAGTCTATGTGATTGACGCGTCCGAAATTGCCTTGAAAACCGGTATGGGTAGCCGCACCAACACAATTATGCAAACGGCGTTCTTCGGTATTGCGGGTGTAATTCCGTCCGAAAAAGCCATCGCAGACATCAAACACGCCATTGAAAAAACTTATTCCAAGAAAGGCGAAGAAGTGGTGCAGAAGAACTACAAAGCCGTAGATGCGGCCTTAGCCGGACTTCACGAAGTAAAATATCCGTCTAAAGTTTCTTCCAAACTCCACACCAAAGCCCCCGTTCCGGCCGATGCCCCGGCGTTTGTAAAAGACGTCTTGGGCGAAATGATTGCCGGCCGCGGCGACAATTTGCCGACCTCTAAGATGCCCGAAGGCGGCGTGTATCCGACGGGAACCACCCAATACGAAAAACGCAACATCGCGATTATGGTTCCGGCGTGGGATCCGGATACGTGTATCCAATGCGGTTTTTGCTCCATGGTTTGTCCGCATGCGGCTATCCGCATCAAGGCCTACGACGCGGATGCCTTAAAAGATGCGCCGAAAACCTTTAAATCTGCCGACGGCAAAGCCGACCTCGCCGGTAAAAAATTTACCGTACAAGTAGCGGTGGAAGACTGCACCGGCTGCGGCGCGTGTGTATTTAACTGCCCGGCGAAAAACAAAGAAAATCCGGAAAAGAAAGCCATCAATATGGTGCACCAACTTTCCGTGCGCGAAAACGAAATTGACAACTACGCTTTCTTCTTGGGCTTGAAACAAGCCGACGTCAAAACGAAGAAAGAAACCGTCAAAGGTTCCCAAATGCGCAAACCTTTGTTTGAGTTCTCCGGTGCGTGCGCGGGCTGCGGTGAAACCCCGTATGTAAAACTCTTGACGCAATTGTTCGGCGACCGCTTAGCCGTTGCCAACGCGACGGGTTGCTCGTCCATTTACGGCGGCAACTTGCCCACCACGCCTTATTGCCAACGCGAAGACGGCAAAGGGCCGGCCTGGGCCAACTCCTTATTTGAAGACAACGCGGAATTTGGTCTCGGTATGCGCTTAGCGTTTGACCAACTCAACCACGATGCCAAAGCCCTGTTGGAACAAGCCAAACAAGATGAAAACTTCAAAGCCCATACGGCCTTGATTGACGCGATTTTGAACGCCGACCAAACAACCGATGCGGGCGTGGAAGAACAACGGGCGCGCGTAGCCGAACTGAAAGGCATTTTGGAAGGCGGCGCGAAAAAAGGTTGCGAAACCTGCAAACGCTTACTGAGTTTGGCCGATTACCTCATCCGCAAATCCGTGTGGATTTTGGGCGGTGACGGTTGGGCCTACGATATCGGTTACGGCGGTTTAGACCACGTTTTAGCCAGCGGCAAGAACATTAAAATCTTGGTGCTGGATACGGAAGTCTACTCCAACACCGGCGGTCAAATGTCTAAAGCCACGCCGTTGGGTGCCAAGGCCTTGTTCGCCGCGGGCGGAAAAACAATGCCGAAAAAAGACCTGGGTATGATTGCTATGACGTACGGGAACATCTATGTCGCGCAAATCGCCATGGGGGCCAACATGAATCAAGCCATCCAAGCGATTGCCGAAGCCGATGCGTACGACGGCCCGGCCTTGGTAATTGCCTACTCGCACTGTATCGCTCACGGGATTGATATGTCCAAAGGTATGGGCGAAGCCAAACGCGCCGTACAAGCCGGCCGCTGGATCCTCTACCGTTTCAATCCCGAGGCCCGCTACGAAGGCAAGAACCCCTTGCACGTGGATAGCCCGCTCGGCGCGCCGACGTTGCCGCTGGCCGATTATATGAGTGGCGAAAACCGCTTCAAAGGGTTGATGCGCGATAACCCGGATTTGGCGAAGAAACTCATTAAACAAGCCGAGTCCGAGTATGCGTGGAGACGCGACCTTTATAAACAGTTGGCCGCAATTACGCCTGCTGAAAAATTAGAGAAATAATAACTTCTCAAAGAAGTTTCAAAAAAGCCCCCTCATTACGAGGGGGCTTTTTATAGCAAAAATATCAATAGTAATAATAATTGTAATTACTGGCCTCGGTAGGAGTGGTTTTTCCGGTTTCCGCACGACATATTTTGTTACTGCGAACATCGTTCTTGGTAGCAATACACGCCATAGAATTTTGCTCATTTAAACTTACTTCTAATGTCGGTGCATTTTTTGGATAATACTGCATATCCACCCATGTCGGACTAAATAATCTTAGCCCACAAGTTCCCCATGAATAATGATACATGATATGCCCGTTGGAGTCCGTCCAAGAACTTATAGGTGTGGGCAAATCAATAGATAATTCATCAAAACTTCTTGCCCAAGTTCCGTTAGCCAACCGATATTCTTGTTGCGCTTTTTGAAAGGCCCTGCCTAATAGAACAACTTGTTTATACCGGGCACGGGCTACCGCCACCTGATATTGCGGCAACGCCACCGCCGCCAATATGCCAATGATGAGAACAACGACTAAAAGTTCAATAAGCGTAAATGCTTTTGTGTTATGACCGTTATTAAATGAGGAGGTCATCCCAAACTTGATTTGGGATCTTCCACGCTCGCCGTTTTGTAACCACAACAGCCCACGTTGAAGATGCTGAATCAAGTTCAGCATGACAGCCCTTTTATTTTCATTTAAACTACCTTTAAAACTACTTTTATTTTCCATACATATCCCTCCACAGAGAATGAGTATACGCAAATCCTAGCAAAAAAAAAAACAAGGTCAACTCTTTTTTTGTGTCTTTTAAAAAAACAAAGTCATCCCCGAAATCCGTAATCGGGAATGACAACACTTTTTTTACGTCAGGTTTCACCGGACCTGCATAGGATAACTGCATTTTTATGCCCCCTCCCCCTTTCGCCCGTCCGGCAAGCCCTCGCCACGGCGAGCGGTCAAGAGTTGCAATAAAGTATTTTTCAAGCGTGTTTTATAGATGTGGCCCAGCCAACCATGCTGTTACTCTCAATTTACGCACAGGGAGGAGTTATGAAAAAGATTTTAACGCTGTTATATGGTATTAGTTTATGTCTACTCCCCGTTTTGGGCCGTTCGCAGGGCATTGAGAGCGGGCAATCCATGATAAGCGTATACGGTGGATTGGGCACGGCCCTTCAAAAATCGGGGTTGGAACTGGACGGAGAATCCCTCTCGTGGGGAAACATAGGCGGGGAGGCGGGCCTTTCCTATCTTTGGTTTCCCCAGGCGCAGGTAGGTATTGGTGCTGATTTGCGCTTAGCCAGTTTTCGGGGCAGCCAACTTATCCGCCGGGATGTACCGGGGTGGTGGCACTGGCATACGTTTGAATCGGACCTGGAAATGAGCACCCTGCAACTAATGGGAGCGGGCCGCATCAACGTCAATCCGTCTTCAAGCGTACGGCTGTACTTTCCGTTCGGGGCGGGAATTGTGCTTAGCGAAGGAAGTATTAAATATACGTGGGACGGCGAAGTCTTTGATAGCGAAGACGAACTGGATACCTCGTTTGGCTGGTACGCCGGAGTAGGATTGGAATTTGACGCAAGTGACCGCTTGGCGTGGGGCATTGAAGCGCGATATAATGCGTTTACCTACGATTACAACGGCCTGGCCGATTATCACGCCCGCACGTTAAGCGGCCAAAAGACCGAGCACAGTTATATTTCCTTGACGTTACACTTGAGTTTCAAATAACCCAAAAACGCACAAACGACAGACGAAAAACAATCTGTCGTTTGTGTATCCAAAACCAACTTAATACTATTTTTTCAGAACTTCCTGACCTTTGGGGGTATCTTTTACCAGATATCCGGCTTGCAAAAGGGCGTCGCGCAGTTCATCAGACTTTTTCCAATCTTTGGCTTTGCGCGCCGTGGCACGGGCATCCGCTAACGCTTGCACTTCTGCCGGCAAAGCAGTTTGCGCCGGTTGGTCTTCTTTTAATAAATCCAGCGATAAAATGGATTCTGCGGTTTGCAAAAAATCCCATTTTTCTGTGGGTGATAATTCGCCGTTGCGGACCGCTTCCCACGTAAGCGCGAGGGCTTTAGGAGCATTCAAATCATCTTCCATGGCGGCGACAAATTTTGCTTTCCACGTGCGGCTGTTGGCACTTTCCCCGGCGGTGCGCGCACACGCTTGCCCGATTTGCCCGGCAAGCGCACGCAAATTTTTCAAACTTTTCGCCGCGCTGTCCATACTTTCGTATGAAAATTCCAACTGCGTGCGGTAATGCGCACCCAAACACAAATAACGGTATGCCAAGGGCTCGTATCCTTTTTCTTTCAGCACATCCACCGTCACGAACGTACCACCGGATTTGGACATTTTGCCGGAACGCAAAATCAGAAATTCGCCGTGCACCCAATAGTTCACATATTTTTGCCCGGTGGCGGCTTCGCTTTGGGCAATTTCGTTGGTATGGTGAATCGTCACGTGGTCAATGCCGCCACAATGGATATCCAGCGTGTTGCCTAAATACTTCATGGCCATAGCCGAACACTCAATGTGCCACCCCGGGAAACCAACTCCCCACGGGCTATCCCATTCCATTTGGCGTCTTTTATCTTTGGGTGAAAATTTCCACAAGGCGAAATCGGTCGGGTTGCGTTTTTCGTTACTCATTTCCACGCGGGCACCGCCTTGCAAGCCGGAAATGTGCGCGTGGCCGACTAATGCGTCATAGCGCGGGAATTTGGATGTATCGTAATAAATACCGTCGGAAGTACGATAGGTGTATCCCTTTTCTTCCAACATTTTAACAAGTGCAATCATCGGGCCGATATGCTCGGTCGCGCGGCTGACGACCGTTGGCCGGGTACAATGCAGGGCGTCATAATCCTGCCAAAATTTCTGTTCATAGAATTTGGCAATATCCCACGCGCTTTTACCTTCGCGCGCGGCGCCGAGTTCCATTTTGTCTTCCCCCTCGTCGGAATCGGACACCAAATGCCCCACATCCGTCACGTTCATCACGTGGGTAAGCGGGTAAGATAAGCGGATCGTCCGGGCCAGTAAATCTTCAAAAATATACGTGCGCAAGTTGCCAATATGGGCAAAATTATACACCGTCGGCCCGCAACAATACATCGTTACATTTTCAACGTGTTGCGGGGTGAAATCTTCCTTGCGGTGCGAGGCCGTATTATACAAACGAATCATTACCGAATTCCTTGCCAGGTAGCCATATAATTTTCGCGGACTTGGTCAAAAAACATTTTGCACGCTTTTTGGCCGTTGGCGTTGGCGGAGCGTTCGCTCATGCGGCATTGTACTTGCACGGTTGAAAGCGGATTAACCGCTCCTACACTGCTCATAGTATACGTAAATCCCGTCGGCTGGTACGTGCGCAGGGCCTTGGTGTACCCGGATTCTATGGCTTTCATCAGTAGATCCATTTCTTTGCGGGTAGCCGATGCGCCTAACTCAAATTTTCGGGAGGCCACCGTTACTACCACATCGCCGTAATTGTGATACGAACTGGTTAAATTTTCGGACACAAAATCTTCAT
This sequence comes from Elusimicrobiaceae bacterium, assembly GCA_045645285.1. Lineage (GTDB taxonomy): Bacteria > Elusimicrobiota > Elusimicrobia > Elusimicrobiales > Elusimicrobiaceae > Avelusimicrobium. The sequence continues at coordinate 40,403 of JAZRIL010000056.1, forward strand.
CTTCCCCCAGCGGTGTTTCTTCGGTTTTTTCTTCCGTTTCCGCTTTGGCCAACTGATCGGCAAAGGCGTCTGCGCCGTCGGGTAAGATAGGCGTAAACTCATAGGATGCCTCTTTGCCGTACTGCGTGTAATCAATACCTTGTGTTACTTTCTTGCGTGAACTGAACGAGGTGCTCGCCCCACACGCACACAACAAAACCCCTACTAAACAAAGTATCCCTAAACGAACTTTCATTTTTCTTGCTCTCCTCTAATTTTAAGTGTAGCCACGGCTTGGCACATGGCCGCTTCCCCGCGGCCGATTTCACCCACGTGCTCGTGACTTTTGGATTTAAAACTTACACACTGCAAAGGGATTTCAAACACGCGCGCCAAACTTTGGCGGATGGTGTCATAATGCGGTTTGATTTTCGGTTCTTGCGTAATAAGGGTGGCGTCAATATGTTCAATTTGCGCATGACGGGCACGGACAATTTCCAGTACTTTTTTGACGATATCCACACTGCAAATGCCTTTAATGGTGGGGTCGGTCGGCGGAAACAAAATGCCGATTTCCCCCTCACACAAGGCACCGAGCACCGCATCGCAAATGGCGTGTAATACCACATCCCCGTCGCTATGCCCCAAAAAACCTTTATCGTGCGGGATTTTCGCCCCGCCGATAACCAAATCGCGCCCCGGTTCCAACCGGTGCAAATCAAAACCCAGCCCCGTACGATACGTTACATGTTGTTCCACTAAGGCCTCCGCAAATACTAAATCTTCCGGCGTAGTGATTTTATTGTTTTTGTAATCGGACATCACTACCCGCACTTTCACACCCATTTTTTCCACCAGTTGCGATTCATCCGTCGCATGACGTTCATGGCCGAATTTTTCCAGTGCTTCGGCCAATACTTCCCGCCGGTACGCCTGCGGCGTTTGCGCCGCCCACAAACAGTTACGGTCCAAGGTTTGGGCCACAAAATCACCCTCACAAATTTTAATCGTATCTTTGACCGGAACCGCCAACACCGCCGCGCCGTACTTTTGGGCCGCGGACAAACACTCTTCAATGTGTTGCGGACTTACCAGCGGGCGGGCTCCGTCGTGCACGGCCACGGTTTGCGCGGCGGCGTCTACGCAAGCAAATCCGTTTTTTACCGACTCCAACCGCGTAGCCCCCGGCTCCGCAAACGTAAGCCCGGAAATATATTTCTCCACTCCCGGACGGTTTTCCGCGGGCGTTACCACCACAATTTGACGTACGTTCTTGACGGTCCGAAAGGCCTCAATAGTATGTACTAACACCGGTTTTCCGCCTAGCGGGAGCATTTGTTTGGGGCGGCCCATACGACTGCCGCTTCCTCCCGCCACAATGACAACAGACGAAAAACCGGTGTTAGACTGCATAAAATTTATTTCACTTTGGCAAAAATCATCCGGCCGGAAGAAGTTTGCAAAATAGAATAAACCGCTACTTCTACGCGCTTACCGATAGAACGGCGGCCATCTTCCACCACGACCATAGTGCCGTCATCTAAGTAACCGATGCCTTGCTCTTTTTCTTTGCCCTCTTTCATCACAAACAGCGACATACTTTCCCCGGGGAGCACCACGGGCTTAAGGGCAGTAGCCAAATCAGCCACGTTCAGGGCAATTACATTCTGCAACACAGCGGCTTTATTGACATTGAAATCCAACGTAACGACTTCGGCATCCAAACTTTTAGCCAATTTGACGATACGTTCCTCGCGCGTAGGGGCCTTGACGTTTTTATTTGTCACGCGAACCGTTATTTCCTTGAGTTCTTGCAACCGCGTAGCCACGTCTAAGCCGCGGCGTCCGCGGGCGCGTTCTAACGGGTCGTTGGAAGACGCCATTTGGTTGAGTTCATCCAACACAAACACCGGCAGTACAATAATGCCGGAGAGGAAATTGATTTCGCACAAGTCTATAATGCGCCCGTCCATAAGAGCCGTAATATCGGCAATTTTAAGATGGTGCCCTTTATATGAAAGGCCTTCCAAATCACGCGATTTCCACACGCTGGCTAACACGCCGAAAATGAGCAAGGCAATCTCGGCCTTGAACGCATAGGTATTCCACCAATTGATGGCGTCCTGATGTTCAAAACGAAACACCCCGTAACTGATGAGTACAAACAGCATATACCCCATCAGTAGCCCCGTACAGGCAATCATAATTTTAATAAGGCGCAAGCGTTTGAACAACACTTCGCCCGCTACGACGATGGCTCCGCACAACAACCCACCCAAAACGGTCGTCCAATCTTGTTTGATAAACGTGTAGGTAAGTAGCGGAAACGCGGCTAACGTCGCCATACGAAAAATCCAAATCGGCATACATCCTCCTATAAAAAATGCGGGGAAACTCCCCATAAAGTCCCTTATATTTTAGCACTTTTTAGGTACGCGTGGGAAGAGCATACCTCCACCGGACCGGTTATTTGAAAAAATAAATATTATTTGTATTCGGCCCATTATTGGAGTTAGGTGTTTTCCGATTCGTTAAATTTTGGCAAATTTTATTAGCAAAATCGTTGGACATTCGGGCGTAACATAAATGTTTGCCTTTCCATTCATGCGAAATATGGTCATGAAAAAAATAAATCTGTACACCGGAAACACGAGCATCCTGCCCCATGACACCTATCGTACTGTCGTTGATATCAAGGGTCCAAGCATTGGGAGAATAGACCGCCCGGTTTGGCAAAGGCGGGTAAGATTGTCCCGGCAGTGACACGGATAATTCGTTGATATCGTCTGCATAACTGCCATTGGCCAAATAATATGTTTCTTGGGCTTGTTTAACCGCGTTCATCATTCCTAAAAGTGTGCTTGCCCGCGCTTTGGCAACGGCCATTTTATATTGCGGCAACGCTACCGCCGCCAGTATGCCGATGATGAGAACGACGACTAAGAGTTCAATGAGCGTGAATCCTATTTTTTGTTCCCTCGCCCCCTGAGGGAGAGGGTGGCCGGAGGCCGGGTGAGGGGTAAAAAAGAAATGTCCTTTACTCAACAGCGCCCCCCTCATCCGGGCTATCGCCCACCTTCCCCCGCCCAGGGGGAAGGAA
>JAZRIL010000057.1:0-5353 GCA_045645285.1 Elusimicrobiaceae bacterium
GGTAAATAGTAAAGTTATTTTCCTTGTTCTGTTATACCCCGCTTTTTATTACCCCTCACCCGGCCTTCGGCCACCCTCTCCCGCAAGGGGCGAGGGAAAAGCGAAAAGGGGGTTGACAAATCAAAAAAAAAAACGATAATAGAGTATCAGTAAAAAATCAAACAAGGCGGAGATGCTGAAACAAGTTCAGCATGACATCTTTATTATTAAGGAGAATTTTATGCAAAAGGAACATCAGTTAAAAAGTTATTATAACGCCTCGCTATATCCCGCACTCCAACCCTGCGGGATGACGAGCGAGGCGGAGCAAAACTCCCCCGCGCCCCGTCATTCCGTAAGGTTTTTGTACGGAATATGGGCGCGGCAACATTCTATGATAGGAAAGGCGAGCGGTTTCACACTCATTGAATTACTTGTCGTTGTACTTATTATCGGTATTTTGGCGGCGGGGGCGTTGCCGCAATATCAAAAGGCAGTAGAAAAAGCACGGGTTGCACAAGTACTTAGTTTGTTTAAATCTGTTGCATCAGCCGCTGATGCATATTACATCAATAACGGTCAATTGCCGGAAGACTTAGAACAATTAGATGTTGCTTTGCCTCAGGATTGGACCGAAAAATCTGCTACAAGAAGGTGTAAATCTTCAATAAAATGGTGTCTGGAATTGGTGCCAACTAACCCAAATGGTTGGCAAATGTTATCCATCGCGCAACAGGGGCCGTCCTTCACCGAAAAAGGCGGATTTCGCTATCTGTGGCATACTGATGGTCGGAATCTTCCTCTTAGGCAAGTCCTTTGTGCAGAAGATCACGCTGTTACTCCGGGAGAATTTTGCGGGAAATTATTGGGAGGAAAATTTTTGAGCGATGCGGGAAGTATAAGATTTTATTCGTTTTTATAAAATGCCGGTTTTGCGTCTCCAAGTTGCGTTTGCCAGTACCCTGAAACGTAATGAGAGTTAGAAAATTGTTAGCCGGAAAACAAACACACGCAAAAGTAAATACTTTTGCGTGTGTTACGTTATACGCAAGATAACAAGGCCGTTTTATTTCTTAAGTTGTTCCAACACCTTGGGTAAGATTTGCGTCACGTCCCCCACCAGCCCGTATTTGCATACATTGAATATGGGAGCGTTGGCATCTTTATTGATACCCACAATTACGTCGCTGTGTTCAATGCCGCATACGTGTTGCACGGCGCCGGAAATTCCGCACGCCACATAAAATTTAGCCGCAATCGTCACGCCGCTTTGCCCGATTTGTTTATCTTTTTCTTTTAAGCCCAAATCAATCGCCGCGCGGGACGCACCTACCGTGCCGCCCAGTTGCGTGGCCAAATTTTCCAGTAAATCAAACCCGGCTTTGTTTTTCATACCGCGTCCGCCGGCAATTACAATTTCGGCTTCGTCTAATTTTACACCACTTGCAGGTGGGTCAAAATGCGTACTGACTACGCGCACTTTAGCGGCGTCTACGGGAACAACAATCGTTTCCGCTACCACTTGCGCCATGTTGCCGGGCGCGGAAACCACTTTTTTAAATACGTTGGGGCGCACGGTGGCCATTTGCGGGCGGTAGTCCGGGCATTTGATATCGGCCATAATGTTGCCGCCAAACGCCGGGCGCGTTTGAATTAAATTACCGTCTTTGATAGCAAGACCCGTGCAATCGGCCGTAAGTCCTACAAACAGTTCGGCCGCCAAACGCGGGGATAAATCGCGCCCAATAAATGTGGACGGAAAAAGCACCACACTGGGATTATACTTTTTAATCAGCGTACCGAGCGCGTTAGCGTACGCGGCGGTATTATACTGCGCATACGCGGGCGAATCTACCACGTAAATTTTATCCGCTCCGTACTGGGAAATTTCGGCAAAGAACGGCGAAACATTACTGCCGATAATCACCGCGCAAAGTTCCTGGCCCACTTGACTGGCCAGTTCGCGCCCTTTGGAGAGCAGTTCATAACCGACAGAACGTACGTGTTGGGTTTGACCGTTGTTGCCAATTTCCACAAACACCCACACGCCCTTATAAGAAGATAAATCTTTTTTTGCCGCAGTAGCAACAGGGAGCGAAAGCGCCCCCACCGGGCATTGGCTTACGCACGCGCCGCACATCGTGCACGCATTAGACGCAACTGCCTTGCGGTTAACTAAAGAGAGTGCCCCAAACGGACACACGGTGGTACACTTACCGCAACCGACGCAATTTTGTGCAATCTGAATCATTTGACGACACGCTCCTTTTTCAAAATTTCTACAAATTTATTGGCTAGTTCCACCGAAGTACCGGAATAGAGTTCCCCCTTGGCGCGTGCCGGCGGTGGGAAAATGCGGTCCACGCGGGTGGGCGAACCTTCTAAGCCCAGTTTGTGCGGATCTGCGCCGATATCCGCATCCGTCCAGGTGCGAACCAGTTTATCTTGCGCTTTGTGCGCCGCTAAAAACGACGGATATTTTGCCACGTAATCAGCGGGCATGGTCATCGTAATCAAAACGGGCAAATCGGCTTGCACAATTTGGTGGCCGCCTTCCATGAGTTTTTTGACGACAACCGTGTTTCCGTTGGCGTCAATACTTTCGCAAAACGTAATTTGCGGGATATTTAAGTGGTAAGCCATTTCCGGGCCGGTTTGTGCGGTATCGCCGTCAATAGCCATTTGTCCGCAAAGCACCAAGTCAAATGATCCGATTTTTTTAACCGCCATCGCCAGCGCATACGCCGTCGCCCACGTATCCGACCCGGCAAACGCACGCGCGGATAATAAAACGCCTTCGTCGGCCCCAAGTGCAAGCGCCAAGCGCAAAACGGCAGTGGCTTGCTGCGGGCCCATAGAAAGGACCGTTACTTTTGCGCCGGTTTTGGCTTTGATAGCGAGCGCTTTTTCCAACGCGAAATGGTCGTACGGGTTTAAAATGCTGGGCACGCCCGCACGGATGAGCGTACCGGTTTTCGGGTCTACTTTTACTTGGGTAGAATCGGGAACTTGTTTAATACAAACGATGATATGCATAAATTATCCTATTTCTTGAAAATCTCACGCAGTTTGGCAGACACTTGGTCCATGTCGTCAATAAGTCCGCGCATCTTGTCTTCAATACCAACAAGGTTAACGGCTTGGCTGACTTCCGCCGTATTGATAGCCGGGCAGGTACCCAAAATCAGGCGTAGTCCCTCGCTGGCCGTCTTGAACGCACTTTGGCGGGCATTGACGCGCGCCATGGTGCAAAGCGAATTTAAATCAAAGCGGCTGCCTTCCGTAATAATTTTGTTCGCGCATTGGCGCGTAAACACGGCGGCCACTTCCATTTCGCTGATTAAATCACCAAGCATAAATGTAACGTATTGATGGCGGGTAAGTTTGTTAACGCGGCAATCTTCCAAAATGCGGGCGAGTGCTCTAAACCCTAAGGCAATACTATCCGCACCCACTTCCGGGTTTTGCGCGTGCAAGGTGTCAAACTCGGCGGCTTGATTGAGATAGTATTGACCACGTGATTTTAAGTGTTCTTGCCAGCGTCCGCGGAAAATCGTCATCTCTAACACTTCACTTGTACCCTCATAGATACAGGTAATTTTGACGTCGCGTTTAATTTTTTCTACAGCAAATTCTTTGGTGTAACCGAAACCGCCCATGGCTTGGATAGCATCTTCGGCGGCTTTGTTGCCCGACTCCGTGGCGTAGAGTTTGGCAATCGCGCCCTCCGTTGCCAGGCCGTGGTTGTTAACTTCCAACTGTTTAGCCGTCCAGTCAATGTAGGCACGCACCGCTTCAAAACGGATATAATGCGGCGTGATGAGTTTTAACATAAACCCTTGTTTTTGGGCGAGCGGACCGCCGGCTTGAATGCGTTGTTGGGCATATTCTAAAGCGGTTTCTACGGCTTCTTCGCCGCCGCCAAGCCCAAAGGCCGCTACCATCAAGCGCGTGTAGCCGAACACGGCTTGTGCTTGCAAAAATCCTTGCCCTTCTTTTAGGCCGATTAAATTTTCCGCCGGAACGTATACTTCATCAAACGCAAGCCCCGCCGTATTGGACAAGCGGATACCGTGTTTATCTTCGTGCACGTCTTGCGTAAAACCGGGCGTACCTTTTTCTACGATAAACCAACTCGGCCCGCCGGGAGCCAACGCAAGAACCGTATAGATATCGGCCACGCCGCCGTTGGAAATCCACATTTTGCTACCGGTAATTTTGTAACCCACCACTTGCCCGTTTTGAATAACGTGCTCCGCGCGGGTGCGTAGGGAAACTAAATCGGACCCCGCATCGGCTTCCGTCGCGCCGTAGGCCACGAGTTTATTTTCTTGGGCAATTTTTTTGAACCACTTGGCTTTTTGCTCCGGAGTTCCGCCGACGTTTAACGGGTCGCTACCCAAAAACGTAGCAAATACGCCGGTGGCGATACCCAGGTCAATACGGGCTAACTGCTCGCACACGCGGTAGATTTCGGTAGTTTGTCCGCCCAGACCGCCGTATTCTTCCGGGATGAGCAGCAAATGTACGCCCAGAATATCGTGGTCGTACATTTCTTTTAAGATGTCTAAAGGAATTTCATTTTTCGCGTCGTGTTCGCGCAAGAAGTTAAAGGATATGCGGTTTTTTGCATACTGTTTAAGACTATCCAACATGAGATTGCGGGTAGTCAAATCATTTTTCGCCATGTTTTGGTCTCCCAAAATAGAATATAAGATATTGTACTATTTTTGGGAGACAGAACAAACGTATAATCTAATTGATCAGATAGTAGCCGTCCGACAGTTCGGCATCCGTCTTCCCCATGCCTTTACAAATATTTCGCGCTATATCCGTTTTATCTGCAGAAACCCAACACCAAAATTTACCTAAATATTTGCGTTGGGAAAGCGTTGTCATATTTGTCATGTGATATTCAAAGTGTGGCAAATCGGTACTGGCAGCTTTGGCTTGACAGGTACGTTGTTGTTTACAACGGAACATATATTGATTTGGTTTAGTAGCGTCCGGGCTTTCATCAAAAATCAATTCAGCAGGGATATCTATATCCAGTAGAGAAAGGTCATCTGTGTAGGTATTATTAGCCAAGAAGAAAACTTCCTGTGCCTCCACCAAGGATTTAAGCAAAGTGAGTGCCTGTGTCGCACGCGATTTATTAACCGCTTTTGTGTACTGCGGCAGAGCCACCGCCGCCAAAATACCAATGATAAGAACAACAACCAATAATTCTATTAGCGTGAATCCTTTTGCACCTAAACTGCCTTTAAAACAACTTTTGTTTTCCATACGTATCCCTCCACAGAGTTTGAGTATATGCAAATCGTAGCAAAAAAAAAAACGAAGTCAACTCTTTTTTGTGTCTTTTTAAAAAACC
>JAZRIL010000058.1:0-1002 GCA_045645285.1 Elusimicrobiaceae bacterium
TACCACACCGCGCCCGCAATGGAATGATTCCGCGCGCATACTGTTGGCCAACCCCATGCTCATTGAAGCGGCTTTCCAGTGCTGTGGTTTCCAGGATATGACCGTGGAACATAAAATGACCTTGCCCGACGGTATTGCCGAATTGGCGGTATTCAAACGCCAAATTCCGCCGGCCAAACTGTATTTGTATGGTGTCAATCGCGGAAATACGGTGGACGGTAAAACTTTACACGATGCTTATGTTTTTGATGAACAAGGCGAAGTGTGGGTGGAAATCCATGGCTACCAAGCGATTGGACACTAAATACGCACGGTAACATGGCTTATCAAATTGAAGAAGTGGATTTACAAGTACTGCCTCCCAGTACGCAATTGCTTAGCAAACGAGAAGAACAGTTTTACGAAACATTACGGGTTGCTAAACGCAAGAGCGAGTTCCTGGGGGGCCGTCTTGCGTTAAAACGGCTTCTGGCTGTGCAAGAGCAGATTGAGAACTTACAAGATATTGAAATACTCCCTCAACCAAGCGGTAAACCGCAAGTGGTGGTGAAAGAAAAAATTTTTTCGGGTGCGTTTAGCATTACGCATAGCCACGGCTTTGCCGTAGCGGCCGTTAGCCGGGACGCGGTTTTGCTAGGGATTGATTTAGAAAAAATTGAACATCGCATAGAAGCCTGGAAAACCGGCTTTTTTCATCCGGATGAACTGACCGGAGCAGGGGATGAATTTTTAACCGCCTTGTGGACGCAAAAGGAAGCGGTGGTTAAACTGTTGGGTACCGGGCTTATGCTAAATAGTTTTGATGTGCGCTGCGTGAACGGGGATGTACAATTTTACGGTCGTGCGCGGGAGATTTATGAGGAATTGGGTGCCCCGGCAATTCAACTGGAAACATCCTCTTTACTACCTGGATTTATGTTTAGCGTGGCTATAAGCACGCGGGAAACTCGGTTTTCAACCCATATTATATAGTAGAATATAAATATATTGATTTTGGAGGGG
>JAZRIL010000059.1:0-7262 GCA_045645285.1 Elusimicrobiaceae bacterium
GATTTTCCGCCTCAGGGCACCACAAAAAGCACTCCAACCGGGAAAATTTATAAACTCGCTTGCGCTCAAACATATAAATTTTCTTTTCCGGTTGGACGCTTTTTGTAAACGGTGCTAAAGAGGCGGATGAAAACAACCAAGACAAAGTAACGAAGTCCCGGCAAACGGAAGTTTCCGCCCAAAATAGTTATTGTACGGGAATTTTCAGAGGAACCCGCAACACCGACGTAAACGCGTGGCGTATTTATTCACTCCCTTAATTATCTTGCGCTGCTTTATTATTTAGTACAATAGTAGTATGAATTTTGAACGGTTTGTGGCTACGCGGTATTTGACGCGCCGCCAGGGTTTGTTTGCCTTTATTACCACGCTTATCGGCGTGGCGGGCGTGTCTGTGGGCGTGGCGGCTCTCATCACGACGCTGTCTGTGATGAACGGCTTTCAAACCGATATCAAAGATAAAATCATCGGCGCGCAAAGCCATATTTTAATTTTCGGGCAAATGTCACCCAAAACGTACGAGGAAAAAATCGCCGCCGTGCGTCAAAATCCGCTCGTAGCCGCCGCCGCGCCGCATATTTACGGGCAAGGCATTATCACGTACGCGGGCCAAAGTTTGGGGCTTATCGTGCGCGGGTTGGACCCGGAACAGGAAAAAGATATCAACACACTTACTTCCTCTATTACCGAAGGAACTTTCACGCCGCAGTGGGATAAAGACGCCCCCCCGCCGCTTGTGCTGGGCACAGAACTGGCCGACAGTTTGGGGCTGGATATCGGCGAGGACGTGGTGCTCATTTCCCCACAATCTATTTCCACCGGGGCCGGGATGTTCCCGCGGATGAAAAAATTTCGCATTAGCGGACTCTTGCGCACCGGATACTACGAGTTTGACCACTCCATCGCCTACACACTACTGCCGCACGCCAGCGATTTTTTGGGATTGAAAAACGGCGTTACCGGAATTGCCGTTAAACTTAAAAATATCAACACCGCCCATACCGCCGCCGAACAAATCCAAGAAACCGTGGGCTATGAATATGCCGTCAAGACGTTTGCGGAACTCAACAGCACGCTTTATGCCGCGTTAAAACTGGAAAAAACCATGATGTTTATTATCCTGTTTCTCATTATCGGTGTGGCGTCGCTAAACATTGCCAGCAACCTCATTTTACTCGGTACGGAAAAACTACGCGACATCGGTATTTTGCGCTCCATGGGAGCCAGCCCCAAACAAATCCGCAACGTGTTTTTGTGGGAGGCCTTTACAATTGCTACCTTGGGCATTGTGTTGGGACTCTTGTTAGCGGGCGTTTTGTGTTGGGTAATTGCCACGTTTAACATTGTGGAACTGCCCGGCGATATTTACTATTTAACCAAAGTGCCGGTGCGCATTCAATGGCCGGACATTGTGGCGGTGGTGTGCGGAAGTTATATTATTTGTTTGGTAGCGGGGTTATATCCGGCGGTAAAAGCATCGCGCGTGCACCCCACCGACGCTATACGTTACGGGTGAATCTATGATAAAACTGGAACATGTCACCAAAATTTACGGACAAGGACAAGAAAATTTATGCGTCTTGGAAGACGTCAGTTTAACATTGCGCCGTGGTAAATTTACGGTCCTACTCGGCCCCAGCGGATCGGGCAAAAGCACACTACTTAATTTGATTGCTATGCTGGACAAACCCACCAGCGGAAAAATTTTTGTGGACGGACAGGAAATTACCGCCCTTAAAAGTGAATCCGCCCGCGCTAAAGTGCGGCTTAGCAAAATGGGATTTGTATTTCAGTTTGACGGACTGTTGCCGGAATTTTCACTGACCGAAAATGTGGATATGCCCGCACGTTTGCGCGGGCGGCCCGACCCGAAAGCCGCACAAGCGTTACTGGAAAAGTTGGGGCTGGGCGCGATGGTCCACAAACTTCCGGCTGATTTATCCGGCGGCGAAAAACAACGCGCCAGCATCGCGCGCGCTTTACGCAATCATCCGCCGCTGTTACTGGCTGACGAGCCCACCGGCAATTTGGATGCCGCCCGCAAGGAACAAGTTTTCAAGGACTTCGCCGCCCTAAGCCATGAGCAACAACTCACCGTCGTCATGGTTACACACGATGTGCACGCGGCCGATTACGCCGACGACGTCTACCGGTTGGAGCACCGCCGGTTGGCCAAAATAAAATAAGGAGAGAAGATATGGAAATTATTGAAGTTCGTACCGGTTGGACAGCAATTTTGGCCCTGGCAGTGGCGTGGTTTTTCTTGCACAAATACACCCAAAATCCGCTCAAAAAATTACTGCAAAAGGCCTCCCAAAACGACCCGGAAGCCCAATACCAAATGGGCCTGTTGTATTACATGGGCAAACGTATCAAACGCAATTTCCAGCAGGCCTTCATTTGGTTTGAAACAGCCGCCAACAACGGCAACGTGCGCGCCATGGTGGCCCTGGCCGGATTACACAACGCCGGACAAGGGTGCGAGAAAAATCCCAAACGTGCGTTTGACTGGTACCAAACCGCCGCCCAAACCGGCGATTTAGAAGCCCGCGTCAATTTGGCCGTATGTTATTTGCAAGGTATCGGCACGGAAAAGGACGAGAAAAAAGGATTTGAAATTATGAAATCCGCCGCCGACGACAAAAGCCCCATCGCCGCTACGCTGTTGGGCGACTTATACGCCAAAGGCCAAGGCACCGAACAAGACCAACACATCGCGCTGAAGTATTATTTGCAAGCCGCCAAGCAAGGCGAACCGTTTTCCAAAGAGCGGCTTAAAGAACTAAAAGGAAAAATTAAATAAATATTTTTCCCGCAAAAGCCAAAAATTTTTATATAATATACAAGTAACCACGAGTCATTACACGCGCGGCCACCACTCCGTGCGAATAATAACAAAAGGTAAACAAAAATATGACAAAAACATTTTTGCCTTCCGTCAAGGAAGTTGAAACCACCCGCCAATGGCACCACATTGATGCCACGGGCCAAACCTTGGGCAGATTAGCGACCAAAATCGCTGTGCTCTTAATGGGTAAACACAAAAAAACGTATACGCCTCATATGGACTGCGGGGATTTCGTCGTAGTCACCAATGCGGGTAAAATAAAACTGACCGGGAAAAAGATGGAGCAAAAAGTATACTTCTCTCACTCCGGTTATGCCAAAGGCGCCAAAGAAACGCCGGTCAAACGCGTGTTGGAAAATAACCCGACCCGTGTATTAGAACTGGCTGTAAAACGGATGTTGGATGAAAACAAACTCCGCGCGCCGCGTATGAAACGCTTGCGCTTGTTCGCCGGCGAAGAACATACGTTCACCGGACGCATGGGCAAATAAGAGGAAATTTTATGAACAATACGAAAGATATTAAAACCGGAAGAAGAAAAACGGCCGTTGCGCAAGCGGTGCTCGCTAAAGGAAAAGGCAACATTACCGTCAACGCTAAAACGTTAGACGCTTACTTTGGCAACCACACCCGCTGCAAAGCGATGGTAAAATCTCCGCTCGTTGTCACCAATTTGGAAAAAGAATATGACGTTACCGCTAAAGTAAACGGCGGCGGCGTATCCGCTCAAGCCGGGGCCTTGCGCCACGCGATTGCGCGTTCTTTGGCCGAACTGGGCGAAGATATCAAAAAGACCGTTAAAAAAGCGGGCTACTTGACGCGCGATCCGCGTATGGTAGAAAGAAAGAAACCCGGTCAACCCGGTGCCCGCAAACGCTTCCAATTCTCCAAACGTTAATCGTTGGTGGAAGTTTGCAAAATTTGTACAACCCCGCTCTTACGAGCGGGGTTTTTTATAAGATTTTTTCCTCCGTCAAAATATGGTATAGTAGAAACAGCAGTACATATTTAAATAAGGAGTTTAGTATGAAAAAATTGATGTTCTTATCCGCCGCTACGCTCATGTTAGGCGCGTGCGCGTTGCCGCCCACCTACGTAGGAACGGCATTATTTGCCCAAACCCAACAACCTATTTTGGCCACCAATAACACCGGCACTCGCACGGGCCGTGCCTGCGCGACTAACGTATTGGGACTCATTATTCAAGGGGATATGTCCGTAGAAGCCGCCAAGAAAAACGGTCACATCACCCAAGTTGCCTCTATTGACAGAGATATCAAAAGTTACGTGGTTTATGCCGAAGTGTGCACGGTCGTAACCGGCCGCTAATACTTCTAAAATTCAATAAAACCCTCGGACAACTCCGGGGGTTTTTTATGTCATACTTTTCATCTATTTTATTGCTCTATCAAAAATCCACTTGACAAACCAAAAAAAAAAACAATAATAAGGTGTTGGGAAAAAATAACAAGGAGCAAAAACATGAAAAACACTCAAGCATTTACGCTGATTGAATTGTTGGTTGTCGTACTTATCATCGGTATCTTGGCGTCAGTGGCGCTGCCGCAGTATAAAAAAGCCGTGATGAAAAGTCATTTCAGTCAGTGGGCCACTTATGTAAGTAGCGCAGACAAAGCCCTCAATGTATGGCTGATGGCTAACGGCTATCCGTCCTCTACAGTGTATTTTACCGGCGAAAATCCATCAGCCTCACTTGATATAGAACTCTCTTGCCAAAGCGTGAGCGGCAACTATTGCTATACCAAACAAGGACGATTTGTAATTGGAGCGGGGGCTACCCAAGCCTGGATTGACTTTGGAACTAATTATGCAGACTACAAAGGGCCTTTCCCGTCAATATCCGGAACAGGTGCGACTGCAGCCGCCGGTACGATATGGACAGGTGTATACGCTAACGGAAATTACAACGGACAACGTGCCTTAACAAAGGTTCCGGCAGATACCAATTTCCGCAAAATAGTATGCGAGTTTTGGGCCAAAAACTACGGCAAAGACCGCATGAACGAAGAAGTCATTACTGATTGTGCCGCCGTTGGTATTTAGTCAAATAAGAACCCCCACACTTGTAGTGCGGGGGTTTTATACAAAACGCAAGTTAGTTTGTAATTATTTGGCTTCTTCGGCTTTGACTTCCGCTTTAGCGTCGCCGATTTTTTCTTCTACCGTCGTCAAGGGGTTGATTTGTACCTTGATGGTGGCGGTAACGGTCGGTTTCAAATAGATACCGACTTCGGTTTCACCGAGGGCTTTGATAGGCATATTAAGTTCAATAGCATCTTTGGAGATTTTGTGCCCAAGTGCATTCAAGGCCTTGTAGATATCGGCTTTGTTAACGGAACCAAATACTACGCCGTCGGCATTGACCGTTTTGGTAAACGGCAACACAACGCCGGTTAATTTCTCGGCGATTTTGCGCGCTTCGGCGAGTTCCGCATCAATGCGTTTTTGGCGGCGTTCGGCACCGAGTTGCCAATTCTTAATCGCGCCTTCCGTGGCGATTTCGGCCAAGCGGTGCGGCACTAAGAAGTTGCGGGCGTAACCGGGTTTCACTTCCACAATGGAACCCACCATACCCAAATTTTTGACGTTTTCTTTCAAAATAACTTTCATATTCGTCCTCCAACTTATTTTTTGGGTAAGGAATAAGGCAAAATAGCCAAGTTGCGGTCGCGCTTAATCGCTTTGGTGATTTGGCGTTGGTGCTTGGCGCAGGTGCCGGTAATGCGGCGGGACAAAATCTTGCCGCTTTCCATGGTGAAAGACTTTACGAACTGGAAGTTCTTATAGTCTACATTGTCAATTTTTTCAGCGCATACTTTGCAGACTTTGCGTCTGGATTCAAAGCGCTTTTTCCCAAAAGCGCGGGCCGGTCTTTCCGGGCGCGCAGCCGCAGCGGCCGGGGCCTGGTCTACGGCGGGAGTATTCGTGATTTCTTCGGACATATTATTCCTCATTTGTTAGTTAAAAAGGCACGTCGTCTTCCGGTATTTCGGTAGTCGGGACGTCGTCCTTTGCGGCCGCTTGTGCACCGTCATCGTAGGCGCCTCCGGCGGCGGCTGCGGATTCCAGAATTTGGATCCGCCGGGCAGTAACCTGTATACTTTTGCGGGTTTGGCCCGTGGCTTTATCGGTATATTCGTCGGCAGTCAGGCGCCCTTCTACGGCAACAGGCGTGCCCTTTTTCATCCGATCCTTGCACCGATCTGCAGCCGCGCCCCATACCACAACGGGTACAAAAACCACATCATCTTTCCACTCGTTTGTAGTCGGGTCCATATATCTGCGGTTTACCGCAATGCTACAACGGCACACGGCTTGACCTTTCTGTGTAAATGCCACGTTAGGGTCACGTGTCAACCGTCCGACCAGAAGGACTAGATTTTGTTCCGGTAATCTAATGGAGTTTGGCATAAGTCAACCTTTTATTTTACTACGACTGGAGCCGGTTTGGCTTTCACTTCCACGGCGTTTAACGTCATGGAGCGCAGTACGTTTTCGTTGAGTTTCAAAGCACCTTCAAATTCTTTTACAAAAGAAGGTTCGGCTTTGAATTTCAAGTAGAGATAGAAACCATCGCGAACGTGATTTACTTCATGGGTGAATTTACGACGACCCAATTTTTCTTCGCTGGTTACTTCTCCGCCTTTGCTCGTGATAAGGGCTTTGGCCTTGTTCACGAATTCGCCCACTTCTCCGTCGGAGAGTTGGGGTTTTACGATAATTACACTTTCGTACGTTTTCATAGACTAATTTTTACTAGCGTTTTGTAAGGAAAAAAATACCGCAGGCATAGCCCGCGGCTTTTTACCTTGTATATATTATAACAAAATTTGGGGAAAATTTCCGCTAATTTAATAAATACCCGTTATTTATAGAATCGCCAATAGCAGAAGTTTTAGCCCCGCTGATAGATTGGCAAATTTTCTGCGCCAGGGCCACCGCCGCCAAAATACCGATGATGAGGACGACGACTAAGAGTTCAATGAGCGTAAAGCCGAAGTTGTCGTTATCAAATAAGGATGTCATCCCAAACTTGATTTGGGATCTTCCACGCACGGTGTTTCGCAACGACAACAACCCACGTTGAAGATGCTGAAACGAGTTCAGCATGACGCCCTTTTTATTTTCATTTAAACAGCCCGACAAACCACTTTTGTTTTCCATACATATCCCTCCACAGGAATTTAATATATGCAAATCCTAGCAAAAAAAAAACGAAGTCAAGGGTTTTATACTTTTCTGCAAACAGAAAAGTAACAAAGTCCCGGCAAACGGAAATTTGCGTCCCTAATCGTCAGCGGTTCAAGGCCTCGTGCCCGGCCCGGCAAGGGTCCTCTCGCTCGTCATTCCGCAGCGTCTTAATGCGGAAAATAGCGAGGGGCCCTTAACAAAG
>JAZRIL010000060.1:0-14539 GCA_045645285.1 Elusimicrobiaceae bacterium
GCCCCGTTATATTCCGCACTAAGACACTGCGGAATGACGAACGGGGCGGGGTGTGGTTTCCCCTCGCCCCTTGCGGGAGAGGGTGCCCGGAGGGCAGGTGAGGGGTATAAAAAAGCCTTTACCCTCATAGAATTATTAGTGGTGGTACTTATCATTGGTATTTTAGCCGCGGTGGCATTGTCACAATATCAGACGGCCGTAGATAAAGCCCACGTGGCCACTTATTTAAACATAGGAGCCAAAATACGCGATGCACAAAACGTATATTACATGGCAAACGGAACCTATTCTGGCTCTTTAGATGATTTGGATCTGGGATTTGACCTTTCCAATTATTGTAGTAGCCAATTTTCCGGTACAACGGCCGCTTGGTTTATGTGGAATTGTAAATATGGATTTGGATTAGATAATTACAACGGTGGAAGAGACAAGGTTCTCATCATTCATTTTTGTCCTAGTCAAGCCAACGTACAAAACGAGAATCAGTCTGCGTGTTGGAATAGCGCCATCGCATGGCTATCATTTTACTACGGCACACATGACACCTATCCCAACCAAGTAAAATGCACATCCACCAACGACCGAGGCAAACGGGTGTGCAGCCAATTTAACTAAAAAAGCCCCGCTTCAAAGCGGGGTTTTTTCGCCGTTACAGGACAATACCTAATCAATATCTTTCATATTGGCAAACACGGTGTTGAGTTGTCGGTTGACGCGGTAAAACGTCGTACATTTGGGAATATATTTTAGTTTGGTGGCTCCGATGTAGGACATCGTACTGCGCACACCCCCCAAAATATCTTCCATCACGTGCGCTACCGGGCCCATATACGGAATCAGTTTTTCCCGTCCTTCGGTCGTGCGATACTTAGCCATACCGCCAAAATGTTTTTGCTGGGCCAGTTGGGAACTCATCCCGTAAAATTCTTTAAATAACCGTTTTTCGGTTTTAAGTGTTTTTCCGTCCGGCTCAAAAAAATCCGTTTGCACCAGCCGCTCCACGCGCTTACCGGCGGCTTCGTCGGTACCGGCCAGCATACCGCCCAGCATGACAAAATCGGCCCCGGCCCCAAAGGCCTTGGCTACGTCCCCCGGCCCCGTGCAACCGCCGTCGGCACAAATCATCCCGCCTACGCCATGGGCCGCGTCAGACACTTCCAACACGGTAGATAATTGCGGCCGCCCTACGCCTGTTTGCGAGCGCGTAATGCAAACAGAGCCCGGCCCAATGCCGGCTTTTACAATATCCGCACCGGACAAAATTAAATCTTGCGTCATATCCCCGGTAACCACGTTACCGGCCATCAGCAAAATATGCGGAAAACGCGTGCGCAATTCTTTGACAAACTTGAGCAAGTTGGGAATATATCCATTAGCGATATCCACACATAATTTATCAATATGCGGGTTTTCACCAAGCAACTTAAACAAATTGTCTTTATTGTCTTTGAGTCCGGTGCAAATAAACGTCAGCGGGTGCGGTTTTTTGAAATACGCCACCAGTTGCTCGGACGTATAATGTTTGTGTAAACACGTAATGGCATTGAATTTTTCCAGGGCATCATTCATTTCAAACGTACCGGTCGTCGCCATGTTAGCCGCCATAATACCGCACGCTTTGAGTGTTTTGGGATACCATTTAAAAGTATATTCGCGCAACACATCGGCTTCACTGCGCGAATTAAGCGTAGTACGTTTGGGTTGAAAGAGTACGTCGCTATAATCTAATTGTTCATCGGTTAAAATCCGGGTCATTTTTTCCTCCGTTTCACGCCACTAATGCCCTTTAAATTGCATGGCATACAACGCCGCATACGCGCCGTCTTTTTTGAGTAGTTCGCTGTGGGTGCCTTCCTCGGCAATACGACCGTCGTTGACCACGACAATCTTATCGGCATTTTGAATAGTACTCAACCGGTGTGCAATCACGATAACGGTGCGGTTTTTCATCAGGTTGTCTAATGCTTCCTGCACCACACGCTCGGACTTGTTATCCAACGCGCTGGTGGCTTCGTCCAAAATAACAATCGGGGCGTTTTTTACAAACGCACGCGCGATAGCCAAGCGCTGTTTTTGCCCGCCGGAAAGCAAGATACCACGCTCACCGATTTCGGTATCCAATCCGTTGGGAAGTTCCCGGACAAATTGGTCCAAGCACGCATTCTTAAGCGCGGACCAAATCACTTCTTCGGAAGCGTTGCCGTTGCCTAACAAAACATTTTCGCGAATCGTACCTGAGAATAAAAAGTTATCCTGAAACACCATCGCGATTTGTTGGCGCAACGATTTTTGGGTAATGTTTTTAATATCGGTTCCGTCAATTTTGATACTGCCTTTGTGGATATCGTACAACCGCGGAAGCAAGGCCGAAACCGTCGTTTTTCCGCCGCCGGAGTTGCCCACCAACGCCACCGTACTGCCCACCGGGATTTCCAAGTTAATATCGTGCAGGACTTCCCGGCCCGGCACATAGGCGAAGTGGACGTGGCTAAATTCAATTTTTTTGTGCACTTCGGTTAATTCTTTGGCGTCGGGATGATCTTTGATTTGGGGCTCTAAGTCCAAAATATCAAAGATACGGTCAATGGCTAAAAACGAGTTTTGAATAGCCACGTAGTTGTTTCCCACCCCTTTAAGCGGCGAGTACAACATCATAAGCGCCGCGATAAACGCCACAAAGTTACCGCTGGTAATGGTCCCGTGGACAATTAAATATCCCCCGCACCCAATAACAAGCGCAATCCCGATAGACATCAGCACGTGCATCAACGGCGAGAGCCAGTTAGTGCCTTTCACCATTTTCATCGCCAGGGCAAACGTCAAATCCGTGGCGGTTTTAAACCGGTTCTGGAAAGTTTCCTCCAGCGTAAACGAACGGATGGTTTTATTCCCGGCAAACGACTCGTTGTAAATGGTCAACACGTAAGACAAGTTCCCCACGGTACGGGCTAAAATTTCCTTCATCCGTTTCCGTACCCACGACATCGGCGGCAAAAATAGCACGAGCACCAAAATAGCAATAATAGCCAACTGCCACGAGTTATAAATCAACACCCCAATAAGCGAAATACTGGAAAAAGATTTGGACAGGAATTTTTTTAAATTATCAATTAATCCCGTAGAGGCCAATTCGGCATCGTTGGAATAGCGGAACAAAATCGTGCCGGAATTATTCGTATCAAAATAGGACGTATCCATAGACAGCAGTTTGGCATACAATTTGCGTTTTACACTGATGGTAATTTTCTGCCCGACCCACGTGTTCATATAGTTGGCCGAGTAGAGCAAGATACTCTGCACAATGGTAAAACCGACAATCAAAAACGGAATCAGGGCAGAAAAATGCGGCTGTTTATCTACCATAACTTTATCCATAAACGGCTTTAAAAACATCGCCACCGCGCCGTCCAACGCGCCCACGGGGATGGTTAACAACACCCCCAGCAAGGCACGGAACCAAAACGGTTTAATATACGGCCACATGCGGCGGAAATTTTTGATGAGTGTATTTTTAGAAAGGTGTTTCACTATTATTTCTTTAGGTTTTTTCATTTCTACTCCTAAAAGGTTACAGCCCCAGTTTCAGTAAATCGTGAATATGCACAATACCTATGGGCTTGTTTCCTTGCGTGACAAATAGTGTGGTGATTTTTTTCTCATTCATAAAATGGAGTGCTTCGGCGGCCATCATATCTGCGCTGACATGTTTGGGATTACGGGTCATTACGTCCACGCCTTTTTGATTAAAAAGCGCGGGCGACATTTTGCGGCGCAAATCACCGTCGGTAAAAATCCCGGTCAGGTCGCCTTTAGCGTTCACAAACCCCACACACCCAAGACGCTTATCGCTCATTTCTACTAAAATGGTGGGAATAGCGGTATTTTCATCTAACAGCGGAATTTCGCTCCCCCGGTGCATAATATCTTGCACCCGCTGCAAAACCGCTCCCAGTTTTCCTCCGGGGTGGCGGACCTGAAAATCTTGTTTCGTAAATTTCTTGCGGTTCATAAGCGCCACCGTCAGTATATCGCCCAACACAAGCGTCGCCGTGGTGGACGAAGTGGGGGCTAGGCCCAACGGGTCGGCCTCCGGCATATTAGGTAGCGGCAACACATAGTCTACGTATTTTGCCAGCGTGCTTTGCGGATTTTTAGTAATGCCGACAAGCGGGATAGCATAGCGTTTGCAATAATTCAAAATGTCAGCGAGTTCCTTTGATTCGCCACTATTGGAAATGGCGACGACCATATCTTCGCCGGAAATCATACCTAAATCGCCGTGGCTGGCCTCGGCCGGGTGCACAAAAAACGCAGGTGTGCCGGTACTGGCCAGCGACGCTACAATCTTTTGCGCCACAATGCCCGATTTGCCCATCCCCGTAAAGATAATACGGCCTTGGACTTTCTGCATTAAATCCAACACGGCAGAAAGCGGGCTGTCTTGCAACAATTCCGCTAATTTTTGCAAGCACGCGGTCTCCCGCGCGAGGGTATCTTTAACGGCAGTTTGGTCTTGCCTGGTTAACGGGTTTTCGGACATAATTTTTCCTTGGGGATTTTCCCCACACATGGATATTATAATTATACCAAAAATAGAGAAGGCAACGGAGTCCCCGGTAAGAGGGTTGAAAAACGCAGGGCAACAAAGTCCCGGCAAACAAAGGTACGCGGCCCCAATGAACAGCGACCTGAGGACGCGTGCCCGGCCCGACAAAGGTCTTGACAAACCAAAAAAAAAAAACGATAATAGAGTGTCAGTAAAAAAATACAAGGAGCAAACAGTATGAAAAACAAACAAGCATTTACGCTAATTGAATTATTAGTTGTCGTACTTATCATCGGCATTTTGGCTGCAGTGGCGGTACCACAATATCAAAAAGCGGTTCTCAACGCACAATATAGCACCTTAAAGGACCGGACTCACGTGTTGAAGGAAGCCCAGGAACGATATCATTTGGCAAACGGCTCGTACGCTACCGAGTTGGATACATTGGACATAGGATTTGCCATTAAAAATACCTATCCAACAGACTTCTCGTTTTACATCTATTTCCCCGATGGAAGCGATTGCGAATCATACAATTCATCGCTTGCCATCTACTGCGCAAAAACTATTTTTGGCGTACGTGTACGCTATGGATACGACGGAGGGCATCAAACCTGCCAGGTATACAGTAAAAACACAAGCGATATATTCAATAAATTATGCCAAAAAGAGACCGGCCAATCCTCCGGCAACTGCCCGGGAAGCGGAACATATTGTTTGTACACTTACCAATAAACTTAAAGTGCGCGGGATAACAAAATCCCGGCTCCTGTAACTTCGCGCCCTTGACAGTCAGAAGTTCTAGGGTTTTCGCCTGCCCCGGCCGGGGGGCTTTCTTTTTTCGTTAAAAAAAGTACAATAAACGTTATGATACGTTTAAATTGCGATTACAGCGAAGGCGCGCATCCGCTTGTTTTAGAGAAACTGGCCCAAACCAACCTGGAGCAACTCCCCGGCTATGGGCAAGATACGTATTGTTTGCAAGCGGCCCAGTTGATTAAAGACCTGTGCCGTGCGCCGAAAGCCGATGTCCATTTTATTAGCGGCGGCACGCAAACCAATTTAACCGTTTTAGCCGCGTTACTCCGCCCGTACCAATGCGTTTTGTCGCCGGAAACCGGGCATATCAACGTGCATGAAACCGGTGCAATAGAAATGACGGGACACCGCATTTGGGCCCTGTCGCATACAAACGGGAAAATCACGGCTGAGCAAATTACCCGGGCCTGCCAAACCCATTGGCAAGATGACAACCCGGAATTTGCCCCGCAACCCAAAGTCGTTTATATTTCTTTCCCGACGGAATTTGGCACTTTATATACTAAAAAGGAACTCTATGCCCTGCGCCGCGTATGCGACGAAAACCACCTGTATTTATTTATGGACGGCGCGCGGCTTGGGTACGGGTTAGCCGCGGCGGATAATGATGTCACGTGGGAAGATATCGCCGCTTGCTGTGATGCCTTTTATATCGGCGGTACGAAATTGGGTGCGTTATTGGGGGAAGCGGTTGTGTTGACCAACCCCAACATCCAACAAGATTTCCGCTACATCATGAAACAACGCGGTGCTATTTTAGCCAAAGGGCGCATTTTAGGAATCCAATTTTTAACGCTGTTGCAAGACGGGCTTTATTTAAAACTCGCCGCACATGCTAACCAACTGGCCTTGCAGGTGCGCAATGCGTGCCAAGAAGCCGGGCTAAAATTTTTGTACGATTCCCCCACCAACCAACAGTTTGTCCGTATGCCCAATGCGCTACTCAAAAACCTGGAACAGACGTATGTTTTTTCCCACATATCCCCGTTAGAGCGTAACCAAACGGCCGTGCGTATTTGCACCAGTTGGGCCACGCCGCCAAGTGACGTAGCGCAATTTATCAATGACTTAAAACGCCTCACGGAAAACTAATTATGTTACATATCGGTTGTCATTTATCTTCTTCGGACGGCTTTGAAGCCATGGGGAAAACCGCGCTTGAAATCGGCGCGGACACATTCCAGTTTTTCACACGCAACCCGCGCGGCAGTAAAGCCAAAGATATTGACCCGCAAGACGCCGCCGCCTTATGCACGTTTTTAAAAGAAAACCACTTTGCGCCGATTATCGCTCACGCCCCCTATACGTTAAATCCGGCCTCGGCCCAAGCCAACACGCGCGAGTTTGCACGGATGACTATGCAAGATGATTTGCAACGCATGGAATACGTGCCGGGCAATTTGTATAATTTCCACCCGGGCAGTCACGTCGGGCAAGGGGTAGAAAAAGGCATGCAGTTTATCATTGAACTGTTAAATGAAATTTTAACACCCAAGCAAACCACCACCGTTTTATTGGAAACCATGTCCGGCAAAGGAAGCGAAATCGGAAAAAGTTTTGACGAACTCAAACGCATTTTGGACGGCGTGAAACTCAACCAAAAAATGGGCGTATGTTTGGATACGTGCCACGTGAGTGACGCCGAATATGATTTAACAAAACTAGACGACGTGCTTACACAATTTGATAAAGAAATCGGACTACCGTTACTCAAAGCCGTCCACTTAAACGACAGTTTAAATCCCCTCGGCGCCCACAAGGACCGCCACGCCGTTATCGGTGGCGGAACGATAGGCACCAAAACCTTGGCGGGCGTCATCAATCACCCCGCACTAAAAAATCTGCCTTTCTGTTTGGAAACTCCCAACGACCTAAACGGTTACGCGCGCGAAATTAAACTTTTGCGCGGTTTGTATCACGATTAGTTTTCACGACGAGCATTAAACTGTATCCGCCGATCATAAATGCGGCCCACGCACGCGGCAAACACGTATGCGCCAGACGGCGGATAAACATACCGACGCGGCTTTTTAGACGTGTGAGTTGCGGCGGACGTTCTACATATTTGTTGGTGTAATGGGCGGCTACAATTTCACAATGTTGTTTTTTAAAAAATTTTTTTAAGGAACGTGCCGTGAAAAAATGAATATGCCCGACCATTTCTCGCTCGCGTGCTAAGAGTTGCGGAAACAAATACGAACGCACGGACAAATCCAACGGTACGTGCAACACCAACACCGGCGCACACACGGCCACTTGATTAAACCATTTTTCGTACGACGGTATATGCTCCAGCACATCTATGGCTAAAGCAATATCAAACGGTTGTTGGGGCGGAATTTCGCCGGATACAAATTGTACATTTTGCGGTGCGTTTTGCGCGGCAAGCGCAAGGGCTTGCGGGGAAATATCCCAACCGGTAAATCGGACGTGCGGAAACTGTGCGGCCCACGTTTTAATAATGGCCCCGCTACCGCATCCGGCGTCTAACACGTGCGAAAATTGTTGGATATTGGCTTGTTGCAAGACGCGCAAAATGTGAGCAAGTTTCCACAGCGCGTCTTCCGCGTGCCAGGAGGGATTTTTAGCGAGGTAAGAACCGTCGGTATATGGGTTAGACATAGAAATATTATACTTATTATTCAAAAAGAAAAACCCACCTTTCGGCGGGTTTTCATTTTTAAATGGTGGACCTGACAAGGATCGAACTTGCGACCCTGGCCACTCGGCGTTGCCGTAGCGCCTACGCTCACTCTTGTAAGTTTAAAATTTAAAAGTCCCACGCTTTCGCGTAGGACTTTAAATTTTGGACCTGACAAGGATCGAACTTGCGACCTCCTGCATGCCATGCAGGCGCTCTCCCAGCTGAGCTACAGGCCCGTTATGTATATAGTATATCAATTTTTATAGAAAAGTGCAAATGTCCTTTATATCGGCAAAAGGAAATGTAAAAGTCGCGTTAAAAATAGGGCTTGACAAACCAAAAAAAAAACGATAATAGGGTGTCGGACAAAAAAGACGTTCATTAAATAAAGACGTCATCCTGAATTTATTTCAGGATCTCTACCGCTTTCTAAAACAAAGTAAGGTGAGATGCTGAAACGAGTTCAGCATGACAAGTATGATTAAGGAGCAATACATATATGAAAAACATTTATACAAAAGTTCCAACCTCTATTATTTCCCGAGAGTCGTTGTCGGGAATCTGCAGTTCCGAAACATGGCAGACCCCCGACAGAAACCTTCGGGGGATAAACGACGTGAGAGCGTTTACGCTGATTGAATTATTAGTTGTCGTACTCATCATCGGCATTTTGGCCGCGGTGGCTCTGCCGCAATATCAAAAAGCCGTATTAAAAAGCCGTTATGCTACCGTCAAAGACCTTACTCATACTATTGCACAAGCCGAAGAAACCTATTTCTTGGCTACCGGAGAATATACCCACGATATAGACGCATTACCCATAGACTTTCCCACCACCGGTGCTTGCACCACTTCACAATGGTCGGCGGAATGTCCGACATCTTTTGGGGAATGCCGTATTACCAGTACGATGGGCTCCCCCGAAAATACCATGTATCCCTATATTACCTGTACGATCAAACAGGACAACAAAATTGTTATTTATCTTCAACTTAATCTAGGTGCCAGTTGGAACCAGCCGGGGGCCTCTTTTTGTTATGCTCATCAGGAAAACCCGGCCGCTAATCAAATTTGCAAATTGGAAACGGGGAAAAACGTTCCGAGCCAATCAAATAATAATATGCAAGTTCACGGATATAAATATCCCTAACAAAAACCGCCCGATCCATTTAAACGGACCGGGCGGTTTTAATTTTCCCGAATAGTTTTATTTATCTACTACTTCGGCTTCTACAACGTCGTCTTTACCGCCGTTGGCTGCACCCGCTTGCGCTTGTTCGGCGCCCGGTTGCGGGCCCGCCGCACCTTGCCCGGCTTGTTGTTTGGCTTGCGCCTCTTTATACATCGCTTCGCCTAACTTTTGGCCGGCTTGCAAAGCCGCGTCGGTAGCCGATT
This sequence comes from Elusimicrobiaceae bacterium, assembly GCA_045645285.1. GTDB lineage: Bacteria > Elusimicrobiota > Elusimicrobia > Elusimicrobiales > Elusimicrobiaceae > Avelusimicrobium. The sequence goes on from JAZRIL010000060.1 coordinate 9,405, forward strand.
TAATGCGGGCTACGTCGTCGCCTTTGAGCGCGTCGCGTAGGTCACTCAACGCTTGGTCAATCTTGCCGCGTTCTTCCTGGCTGACTTTATCGCCGTAATCTTTCAGTGCTTTTTCCGTCTGATACAGCACACTGTCGCCTTGGTTTTTCGCCTCAATGACTTCTTTATGTTTTTTATCTTCTTCGGCAAATTTTTCGGCGTCTTTGACGAATTTTTCCACTTCCGTGTCGCTTAGTTTGTTGGGCGAACTAATGGTGATGTGTTGTTCTTTTTGCGTACCCAAGTCTTTAGCGGACACGTTCAAGATACCGTTAGCGTCAATATCAAACGTCACTTCAATTTGCGGCACACCGCGCGGAGCGGGCGGGATACCGTCCAAGTCAAATTTACCGAGCGGCACGTTGTCTTTGGCCATCGGGCGTTCCCCTTGCAAGACGTTAATCGTTACAGCGGGTTGGTTGTCGGACGCGGTGGAGAAAATTTGCGTTTTCTTTACCGGGATGGTGGTGTTGCGTTCAATTAAACGCGTGCACACACCGCCCAAGGTTTCCAACCCGAGTGACAACGGCGTCACGTCCAAGAGGAGCACGTCTTTGACTTCGCCCGTTAAAATACCGGCTTGCACAGCCGCGCCGATAGCCACGCATTCCATCGGGTCAATACCGCGTTCAATTTTCTTACCGACCAGTTCTTCCACGTATTTTTGCACAATCGGCATACGGGTCGGGCCACCGACCAAAATAATGCGGTCAATTTGCGAAGCGGACAATTTGGCGTCCGAGAGCGCTTGATTGACGGATTTGCCGCAGCGTTTGACGATGTCATCCACCAAACTTTCCAGTTTAGCGCGGGAAAGTTTTAACTCCAAGTGTTTCGGGCCGTCGGCTCCGGCGGAAATGAACGGCAAGTTGATATCGGTTTCCATGGTGGTGGAAAGTTCGATTTTGGCTTTTTCGGCCGCGTCTTTTAAGCGTTGGGCCGCTTGTTTGTCTTTGGACAAATCAATCCCCGTTTGTTTGCGGAATTCGTCCACCATCCACGCGATGACGGCGTTATCCATATCCGTACCGCCCAGTTGGGTGTCTCCGGAAGTGGAAAGCACGTCAAACGTACCTTCGGCCCCCATTTCCATAATGGTTACATCCAGCGTTCCGCCGCCGAGGTCAAACACTAATACTTTTTGTTCTTTACCGGCCTTATCAATACCAAACGCCAAAGCGGCCGCCGTCGGTTCGTTTACCAGGCGCACCACTTCCAGCCCCGCGATGCGTCCCGCATCTTTGGTGGCTTGGCGTTGGTTGTCGTTAAAATACGCAGGCACGGTAATAACGGCTTTTTCTACTTTTTCACCCAAGAACGCTTCGGCATCTTTTTTTACTTTCTGCAAAACAAACGCCGAGAGTTGTTGCGGTGTAAATTCCTGCCCGCGCAAGTTATATTTGAAGTTTTCCCCCATTTTGCGTTTAAAAGCAGTGACGGTGCCTTCCGGGTTGGCAATGGCCTGCCGGCGGGCCGGTTCGCCCACGAGGCGTTGCCCGTCTTTAGTAAACGCCACATAAGACGGAAACGCTTTCCCACCGATAGAACTACCTTCCGCAGACGGAATGATGGTTCCTCTGCCGCCTTCCATCACCGCCGCAGCCGTGTTGGAAGTTCCTAAGTCAATACCAATAATTTTAGCCATACTATTATCTCCTTTTAGTTAAATTCTGTTGCGGCTAAGCCGCCCTTCAAATTAGTCTTCGTTATGCTGGCCGATAAGCACCCGCGCCGGGCGCAAGACTTTACCGTCCAACATAAACCCCATTTGTACTTCTTGCAAAACAAGTCCGTCTTGCTTTGCGTCTGCCGGTACGGTGCCCAGCACTTCTTGCGTGGCCGGGTCGTAGGGCTTATTCAAAACGTCCATTTTTTCAATACCTTCACTGCGGAACGCCTTTTCCATTTCCGCGGCAATGAGTTGCATACCGCTTACTAGACTTTTTAACTCATTAGACGCCTCTTTTAAAGCGTCTTTTTTAGTTAGTTGAGCGCATTGCTTAAGTAAAATTTCGTACGACGGCAACAACTTTTCGGCCAGTTCTTTTTTCCCGTAGGAAATAAAGGTGGCTTTTTCGCGTTCGGTACGTTTGCGGAAGTTTTCAAAATCCGCGCTTAAACGCACAAACTGTTCGTAATAATCCGGTTTATTTTCTTCGGCAGGTTCCGGCGCGGCAATTTCTTCTTCCTGCGCCAGCACTTCTTCCTGCTCCTCCGGTTTATGATGATGATGTTTACTCATAATTTTCCTCATCGTTAGGTTGCGGCAGGGCCGTCCAGTTTTGCAAGGTGCTTTCCAATAAACTTCCGATAAAGTTCACCAGCGACATCACCCGCGTATATTCCATATGTTTCGGCCCGATAATACCCAGCATACCTACCGTTTTATCCCCCACTTTGCAGGCAGTAGAAACAATGCTCAAGTTCTTCAGTTCCTTTAACTCGTTTTCGCTGCCGATACTTACATTTAGTTTTTGGTTAGACTTCTCCATCCCCGTCATTTTTTCACTTAATAAATTGGAAAACCGCTCGCGTTCTTCCACAAAGCGCATCATTTGTTTTAAATCTTCAAAATCATCCTCAGAGGTATTTTGCAACAGTTGTCCAAACCCCTCTACATAGAGTTCGTTATCGGTCTGCGGGCGCTCCATATCCTTTAATACTTGGGTGGCGAGGTCGGCCATGCCGGCAATTTCCCGGTGGCCCGAGTGCACATGTTGCCACAAAATTTGGCGCGCCTGGGCAAGCGTGCGGCCGGCAATTTCCTCGTTGATAAACCGGCTCAAAATACGCAAACGCGAGGGATTAACGACGTAATTCGTCCGCACCGGCCAGTGGCGCACCGCGCCGGACTCCGTAACCAACACGGCCAGTACCGCGCCGGGAGCCAGCGGGATAAAATCAAGCCGTTGCACGCGTTGTTCCTGCACGTTGGAGGTGTACACAAAACCGGCCGCACCCGAAAGCATCGCCAAAAGCCGCGACGTTTGCGCCATCATATTATCCACTTCGCTCACGCGGGAGTCGTACGCTTCTTCAATGCGTTCACGCTCTTTAGCAGCCATTTTTTGCACGCTGGCTAAATAATCCACATAATAGCGGTAGGCCTTATCTGTCGGGATACGTCCGCCGGACGTATGCGGCTGATACAGGTATCCTTCTTCTTCCAATTCGGCCATGATGTTGCGGATAGTGGCACTGGAAACATCGGGGAGTGCCTCGGATGCAATCATTTGCGAGCCGACCGGGCGGCGGGTTTCCACATATTGTTGAACCACCCACCGTAAAATTTTTTCTTTGCGCGCTTTGGCAACTTCCGGTTTTAAAATTCGCATTGTAAATATCTCCGTGCTGGACGTCTGTTATTTTAGCACTCGCATTTAATCACTGCTAATATTATAAGTAATTATTCTATTTTTGTCAACCCCCTTTTTTGAGTGCTAATTTTGAAATAAAAAAACCCCGCTGTAGCAACTCGCCAACAAGCGGGGTTTGCACTATTGAAATTCACAACCGGAACTGGCACTGCCCCATACTTTAGTTAAGGTGTTTGTTTTACAAATGCTCATACATAACTTGGCCGAACGTGAGGTGTCGTTATTCACGTCTGTATGACACGTTAAGCCGCGGTTTGCCACCCCCGGGGAATGTGGCAAAGTTTGTGTAATTTGGTACCCAAAATGGGAGTCCCTACGCCGTGCACCAATGTAGGTGTTTTGATATTTGTAAATGGAAAAACCTTTGACGGCGGGAATTTCAATATCCAAATCGGCATTAATATCTGCTAACTGTAAATTAGAAGACGTGTTTGCCGGATATTGTCCATTGGCCAGATAATACCGTTCCGTGGCTTCCGCCAGTGCTTTAATTGCCGTAATGGCTTGAACAGCCCGAGATTTTTCTACCGCCATTTGATATTGCGGCACGGCCACCGCGGCAAGAATGCCAATGATGAGTACTACCACCAAAAGTTCAATGAGCGTAAAACCGCCACGCCGCGCCCCGTCACCCCGCAAGGTTTCTATGCGGGGTATAGGCGCGGCAAAATTCTTTATCGCGCCCCTTATATCCCGCACTAAGACACTGCGGGATGACGAAAGGGGCGTAAATGCTCTGTTGTTGTCGTTATATAATAGATGGTCATTGCTGAGCGTTTCTATCGGCAATGACATCTTATTTTTACTTAAACCACTTTTATTTTGCATACATATCCCTCCACAGAGAATGAGTATGTGCCCATTCTACCAAAAAAAAAAAACGATGTCAACTCTTTTTTGTGCCTTTTTAAAAAACAAGGCAAAAAGGTCCCTGGTGAATAGAAACAACAAGGAAAGCAGACAATAGAAGGGAGAATTTAGTTATTTTGCAAGAGGGCACGGGCCGGTTCGGAGCCGTTAGCGGCGGCTTTTTCCAACCAAGTACGTCCGGCCTTTTTGTCTTGCGGAACGCCGAGCCCTTTGTAGTAGATTTGCCCGAGCACATATTGTGCGGAAAGATAATTTTGCTCGGCCGCGTTGCGGAAAAAAGTGATAGCCAACGGCACGGAACGTGTAGTGCCTTGTCCTTGCATGAGCATAAAGCCCGTCATATACTGCGCCGGCGCATACCCGCCGGAAGCCGCGTTGGAAAACCACGCAAAAGCATCTTCGTATTTCGGCGGATTGGCCTGATACGCCAGTTCGCCAAGTGCATATTGCGCCGGGGCATACGCCAGGGAAACCAATTCGTTCCACAAGGCATTGGCTTTGTTTGTGTCCGACTGTAAAATCTTTCCGCTTTGGTAATTCCGGGCCAGGAGCAACCCGGCTTGCGGATTCTTATTTTCTTGCCAAGCCAAGGTTAAATACGACTCGGCTTTTTCAGCATTTTGTAAAACGGTTTCGCCCGCCAAATACGCTTGTCCCACCCGCAACCGGGCTTCACTCTCGCCCGTTTGGGCCTTTTTTAAATCTGCCCAAAATTCTTTTACCTGCTCGTAGCGTTGCGGTTGAGTTTCTTGCGCCTGTGCCAAAGCGGCGCGGGCCGCTTCATCCCCCGAATCGGCTGCTTTGAATTGCCAGTATAAACTTTCCCCCGCGTGCTTAGGCAAGCCCCCC
>JAZRIL010000061.1:0-18508 GCA_045645285.1 Elusimicrobiaceae bacterium
AATGCGGCGATGGATGCCGTGTTGTGGAATTTAACCAAACAGACCCTTTCCGGCTTGGCCTTTGGCGAATTTTCCCGCCGCTGGGCCCAACAAATGGCCGCGCGTATCCCCGGCCTTGCAAGCACGGTGCGGTTTACCCGGCCCGGCGAACTTTTCCCGGCTCAAGAGCCGGACTATGCCGCCAGTTTAATCGTATTAACCCCCAACGAAACATCTACGGGGGTGCAAATCCCCAATGAATATCTTACTCAAGTATGGCAAAAACGCGGCCCGGACACGCTGGTCGCCTGGGATGCCACGTCTTGTGCGGGCGGACGGCTACTGCCTGCCCAGGAATTTGACGTGATGTTGTTTTCACTTCAAAAATGTTTTGGTGCCATGGGCGGCACGTGTGTACTGATTTTAAGCCCGAGGGCCCAAGCACGCTTGCGTTCGCTTTCGCGGTCCGTGCCGTACACGCTGGATTTAACACGCGCAGTAACACAAGCCCGCCAATTTCAAACCGTCAACACGCCCAACACCACCGCCATTTGGCTATGCGGTCAAGCCGCCGCGTGGATGAACGAGCACGGCGGACTGGCCGCCATGGATGCGTTGTGCCGCAAGCACGCCAAGTGGATGTGTGATTGGGCCGCTTCCACCGATTATATTACCCCGCTCGTGCGCGACGAAAAATTCCGTTCTTACACCACGCTTACGTTACAACTGACCGACCCGCACTTACACGCAGACGACATCAACCGCGCACTGGCAAACAGCGGGGCGGAAAATTTAAAAGACGGATTAAAACGCCACGCTTACGCGCCGGAAAATACGTTGCGGGTGTCGTGCTTCCCGTTCGTAGACAGCGAAGGCGTGGAGGAGTATAAAAAATTAACTGCCGCACTGGATGAAATTGTGCGGCAGTTGCGAAACCCATAACGTCTTGCTTATTGATGGAAGTGCAAGATAAAGTAGGCCAATTCCTCCGCTTCTTGCTCGGAAACACGATACACTTCTTGCAGGTTTTGTGCGGTGCGTTTTTCGTAGTAATCACCACCGCCGCGCTCAATTAACCCGTATGTTTTTACTAATTCAACCACCGAGGTGGCTCTGTCCCAACCGGTACGTAACGGAAACGTAAAAAGCGTCTTGGATAAGCCCAACGCCACTTCTTTATCTGCCTCGTAAATTTGATGATAGGCCTTGCCCACTTGGGCTAACAAGTGAACAATTCTTTCGGGATTTTTCTTTTCCATCAAAATCAAAGAAATATCCAATTCTTTGTACGTTTCTTCCAACGCTTGCGCAACCGGCATAAATAACAGATTATATCCCTCTTCTTCTTGTTCTGCCGGAACAAGCATCCGCTTAAGGTTAAATTCCAAATACGCAATTTCCTGATTGCCGTGATTATCGGGTACGAAACGGTCAAAAATTTCCACCAACGGATACCCACGGTACGTATTCCACCCCACTTTAGCAGGCGCATTGAGTTTTTCCGCCAACTCACGCATCTGCGCAACGGTACCCTTTTTGGAAAGCCCTTCATTGTATACGGTTAACTCTTGCAAGGCCACTAAAATTTCTTCGCTGGAAGGTGTAGATAAAGCCGCCATTTTTTCTTGGTATTTTTGCAAAGGCGTTTGTTCTTGCAGGTGGGTTTGATGAGTCGCAAGCGCAACCGCGGTCTTTTCCATCAGCAAGCGCTCTGCTTTTATGGCACGCGTGCGGTAGCCGGGATGCGCTTGGGCAATTCCCCCCAACACGGCTACGGCTAATAACGTGGCAAATAATTTTTTCTGTGTAAGTTGCATAGTTCCTCCACGATAAATTTCCTACACCTCTATTGTAAAATACAACCGGAAAGCAAACAAGGGCCTTTAGACCTATAAAATGATAGGTCTAAAGGCCCAACAAAAAACATATGGGGAATATTACTCCGGGTCGTCCTTTTGAAGATAGCCGAACTTTTCCAACAATTCCGTGTTATTACGCCAATCCGGCGATACCACTACATTTAATTCCACCCGGCAAGGGCGGCCCAAAAATTCTTCCACCCGCTGTTGGGCGCGCTTGCGCAGTTGGGCAATCATGCGGCCCCCTTTGCCGATGAGAATGGGCTTTTGGCTTTCGCGCTCTACGTGAATAACAGCACGCAGGAAATTTTTCGGTCCTAAATTCTCCGTAAATTTTTCCACTTCCACATAAGTGCTATACGGAATTTCTTTTTGATACAGTAAAAAAATCTGCTCACGGATAAATTCGGCCGCGTAAAACCGCTCCCACCGGTCCGTCCACTGGCCGGCCGGGAAATACGCCGGGCTGACAGGCAACGCCGCCGCGACCGCTGTTTGCAAGGCGGGCACATTAACACCCTTTTGGGCACTAATGCGGAATTTTTTGGCAATTTTCAATTCACCGCAAATTTGTTTTTCAAGCCCGTCCAACCGGGCCGGATCTTTGACTAAATCAATTTTATTTAATACCAAAAACACCGGGCAATAAACCGCTTTTAATTTTTCCACCAGCGGTGCATTTAACGCATAATCGGCGGTAGCGTCTACTAAAAAAAGCACCACATCGGCTTCTTCGCTCACAGCCCGGTTCACGCACGAAACCATCGTCTGTTGCAATTTGTACTGCGGGTGTAAAAACCCGGGCGTATCCACAAACACAATTTGGTAATCTTCGCCTTCGGCAATGGCTAAAATATTTTGACGGGTCGTTTGCGGTTTGTGGGTCACCGCGGACAACAACCCCCCCGCCACTTGGTTAAGCAAGGTAGATTTACCGGCATTGGGCAATCCGGCCAGGACAGCAAAACCGCTTCTGAAATTTTTTTCATTCATACGTTTATTGTACTTATTTTTAGCCGAAACGTGTGCAAAATATATATTTTCAATCTAGGTCTAAAGACCTATTTTACCCTGGGCCTTTTTTCCACGGGAAATAGGCCTTGTCAAGCGGAAGAAAACTCGTATAATATAGGTATGGGTTTTCTATTTATGTGACGTGCAAGGAGATTTTATGTATACGTGGATCAGTCGCGTGATGGTGCTTGTGTTTTCTCTACAACTGCTCGTGCCGCAGGGGGCCTACGCGCAACTTTATGAGCCGCAGGAAACCTACGATATAGGATACGACACCCCTTACCGGGACAATTTGTACGCAATTACGGATGCCGCCCTTCAGGCAAACATAGAACGCAACAAACCCATCCAATTCCAACGGCGGGAACTTGATTTCCCGGCGGATGCTACGCGCGCGGCATACAAACTGCCGGTGAAAGTAAACCTGCCGGCGAAAGGTCCGGCCGGGATTGCGCCGGCTTTGTTGGATGCACAACTGGCCATGGAAAGCGGATTACGGGCCCGGTTACACAAACAACTGGAAGATTTATTACACGAAAAACCGTTAGCCGGGGAAACGTTGGATGCTTTCTTCCAACGGCGTTTAGACACCTTGGCGGATATATACGACACCTTGGACGTAGGAAACGACCAGGAAATGCACAACGCGCTGTACGAAGTAGTGGCAGCCATGCACCAATTGGCACAGGACTATGCCCCCTTTCACACAAGCACACTAATGGCCAACAGCCAAAGGCACGTTCCCGTGCGGGGTTCCACCCAAACTATCACCGTACCGACTCCTATGCCGGATTCCATACCAGGGCCTAAGCATGTATACAACACCGGCGACGGAACACCGGCTGACCCGTTCATTCAAGCAATTTCCGAACAATTTGCCCAAAAACTCCAAGCCGAAACCGTGGAAGATGACGACGTGGTAGAACTGATGGACCCGCTGTTCCCGCAGTTAAAGCCAATAAATCCGGACGCCCAGTTCCCGGAAGGTTGGGAGAACGACCTTTCCCGCGGGGCTACGGCGAGTTATGCAGCCACGCGTGTTATGTCCGCTTACGGGGCGGAAATGATGGTGCACCGGTTAAATGTACTACTGATGTCCCCCGAACTTTCCGAAGAAGATGCCGAGTTTTGGACGGACTTTTTACCGCGTTTACAAGCGCGTGTACGCTACCGCTACGACCATACACCATCTATCATAGAGAACCCAACCTGGGACGTCATTATGCTCAAAAGCGCGTTGCGGGTACTGCTTTACAAAATTCATTTGATGTACAACAAAATCGGACTTACGGACCCGACGACCACCGTATATTCAAAAGAAACCGTTACCACTCTCCCGGCAACGGAAAAAATCGTCCGCCCGACCAGAGCCGCCTACCAAAAATACGTAGCCGCTTTCCGCAAGCACGCCGATCAAATGGCCCTTTTGTGGAATAATTCGGCGGCGGAAAGACTCACCGCGCCGTTACCGGATGCACCGAATTTGAACCCCATGCCGTTTGACGAATTTCAAGAAAAATTTACCTTGCGTATTTCCATGTTCCAAGAAATCCCAACCGGCTATGAGGAAGTTCCAAATGACCCGTCCGCAAACGGGCAGGATGCGGCCGAGCAAACCACCTATTCCGCCGTAAATATATTTTCCGATATGAACGAGCATTTCTTGGGGTTATTCATGCGCGAATTGGACTGGCTTTTAGGAAGTGAGCCCGACACGCCCGAATACGCCTACGCCACTCTACTGGTGGAAGCCATTGTCAACTACGCGCTTACTATCGGCAAACCCGAAGCCCTGAAAGAAGTTATCGCCCGGTTGGATGTGCCCGAAGAAGATAAAGACGACATCAAATTCCCTACAGACTTTAACATTAAGCACAACGATTTATTACAAACGGTTTTTGTCTCCATAGTCGGTACGCTTAAAGATGGCGGGTCTAACTTAAACATTATTCAACGCTCCAAAGAGTTGTTGGTTGAATTGTCCGGGCCCGATTACAACACAACCACGCGCATCCAAGCCCTGGGTGCCGCGGGATTACTGAACAAAGCCGGACTTTGGAAAGAAAAAGACGGTAATGATAATTCGGAAGTCAACAAAGCCCTGGCCTTTAGCGATGAGGACCGCGAAAAACTGGTTAAATACGCGGCTGATTTTTATAAAAACTTAAACCCGTTGTATAACTATAACCAAAACCCTGAGTGGCTAAAAAGTTTTGGCGCGTTTGTGACCGAACAGCGGTCAAAACACATCGACGCCTTCAACTTTAACCCCAACAAAACCGAAAAAATCATGGCTTCTATGGGGGAAGAAGAATTACGAGAGGCCGCCCGGGAATATCAAAGGGCAGCAACAGAGGCACTGAGCGTTTTGCCCACCTATGGGTTGGATGCCAAACAAGCCGTTGTTCTGCAAGATCAACTGGTTGCCAACATCCACAATTTGCTTCCGGTCCAAGCCCCCAAACGGGTCTGGGTGGCACAACACGGCTACGTGGCCGATCCGGCTACGTTGGTAGAACTGAAAGAAATTCCGGAAGAAAAAGACAAAAAAGTGTCTAACGCAACGACTACTTCTCTTACGGAAGAATCGCAGTACACCTTTGCCAAGCCGGTCTTTGTGTTTGATTCGGACGGGAAAATAGTGACGGTGTACAAGCACAACATCAAAAACCCCGCTTTGGTCGCCAAAGATTTGGAAAAACGGATACAAGTTATTTTTAAAGAAGCAGCCATTTGGGTAATCGGCGGCGAAATCTTTGAGTTGGCATTCAATTTCCTTCGCTTAGCACGCGCCGTGGTGGTTATGTTGCCCAAGGCCTTTAAGGCCTCTTACAAATCATACCGGTCTTTGCGCAAAGGCGGCAAGTCCGCGGCTCAAATACAAAAAGCCATGCGGGGCCGTTTCTCCGCCAAAATACGCCAAGGGGTACAATACGGTGTCAAGTTCTCCCAAAGTGCCGGACGGGCCGGTATACAAATTACCGCTATCCAAGGAACCAAAACGGTAAGCGGCAAAGCCGCCCAAAAAACCCTTGCTAAGGCCAACGAACGATTGGCCCAAACCGAACGGGAAATAGACCAAGTAACTCAACAGGTGGCCGATGTGACCGACCCGCGTCAGGCAGCCCGGTTGCAAAAAAAATTAAACCGCTTACAAGAAAAAGCCAACCAACTGCGCGCCGATATCAGCAAAATTACCAATCCGCGCGATGCCGCGGCTAAAGCGCTTAACAAGCAAGCCGAGCAACTGGAAGAAAAAGCGCAAGAATTACGCACCAAGAGCGAACAACTCCGTCAAAAAGGCAAATCCAACCGAAATCACACCCTTCGGGGCCGTCGTTTGGAACAACAAGCCGCCGATTTGGACGCCCAAGCCCAAGCCCTGCGCAACCAGGCCCAACAAATCCTGGACGGAACGGCCGACTACGTAGCCGATGTATCTATGAGCGAAAGAGGATTTTTCAGACGTTTCAAAAACCGCGACGTACGCCCAACCGAGTGGACCGCCCACCAACACCGCCCCGGCTACGACGTACGGGATACGTATATTGGGGCCAACCAATATGCCGGAGAGTTGAACCCCGGCTCGTGGCGCAACATGTTAGACAACGCGCGGATGCGGCACCTGCTGCAACAACAGGGATTTAATTTAGACGACATGGTAAAACTCTTTAACGGGGAATCGTTCATGGGTCTAAAACTTAACCCGTTGGCCCGTTTCCAAGTGCGCCGGGAAGCCCGCATGTTGCAGGCCGTACAGGATGCGCTGCGTAAAGGCACCTTGGAAAAAACGTTCGTATTCATGAACGAGAAAGGCGAACAAGTTTCCTACGAAAAAATGATGGCGTTGTTAAATAACAAAAACGCAGAAGAACGACTGTTGGCCCAAAGCAAAGTCCGCGAATTACTGGGCCTGACGCCGCAATCATCTACTTCAGAAATTCAAGCGGCTCTGGATAAAGCACGGCAAGAGTTTGACGCCTTGCGTCCGGTTTTTGCCGGGTTAGAAGACGAGTCACTCAATTTACTGCGCGAACAATTGGAACTGACTGTCACAAACCAACAAGCCATGGACGTCATTTTTGACCAATTATTTACCCGGGCTTCCCAACTCTCCGGCGGCACTTCGCTGGAACGAGTAACGGAAGCGGCCCGGTTATTGGAACAAAGCGCCACCCCCGGCACGAAAGGGTTATACAATTTTGTAAAAAACAAATCTACCGAAATACGCGGGCAATTGGACGGTATGCTCCGGAACCAAACGCTCCCGTTTGCTCGCCAACTCGGGCCGGACACCGGGATTAACGAAATCCGGCAACGGTATCATTTCTTTGAGGACCTGTTCAAGGCCTACGAGGACGCTATGATGCCTTCCTACTACGCAATGCCCAAGAGTATGTTCCCGGGCAAAACCGTACCGGCCGGTTTCAAACCGGACCCGAACAATCCGTTGGTGCTGCGCATCCAAAATATAGACAACGAGGCGTTCAACGCAATCTTGCGAAACAAGGTGCCACCCTTTTCCAAATTTACACCTCCAGCCACCACATTGGAAGAGACGTTAGCCGTGCCGTTTACAAACTACTTAAACAACATCAGAAACGTGGCCGGTAACGGCAACCCGTTGGGATTGATGTTTCCGTATTATCTACCCAAACGGCCCAAATCCGGGTTGATGAGCCGTTTTGCAAGCAATTTGGGACTGTTCGGTACTTTTGCTTTTACTACGGACATATTGTTTTATAAAGGATTTGAGTGGTTAGGTAATACCCGTTGGGAAGGTCAATACAACCGGGAAAACAACCGGTTCAATACCTCTTGGAACAGAGAGAAACAACTTGCCGGAGAAGAAACCGACCAAGAAAGAGAATGGAACAAAGAATTTCAGGAAACCATGTCGTTGGCTTCGCGCGTAATCAGTAAGAGACACACCTGGGATTATAGTTTTGGGATGACCTTCGCCATCATGCCGGTCATGCTGCCCTTTACCGCGTACGGATTGATTCAAAATCCATTTACCGATAAAGATCGCGCAAATATTCACGCCCGGGCCTCCCAAGCAGACGTGAACTATTGGAAAGTTTCGCAAAATTGGGGCCAGGCCCAAAAAGATGCCGCGGCCATGTTAACATCCTTGCGCGACCAGTTCTCTCGGGAACGACAACTGGACAAAGAAGGCCAATTTACGAAAGAAATAGACGCCATTTTGGCCGCCTTGGATAAAGCCGAGCAGGACTTCCAGCAGTTTGCTAACGACCCGGCACTCAGTATCGGCAAAAAATATTCCAAATATGCAGAATGGATAAAAATGACCGAATACAGTGAAGCCGTCCAAGCGTATAATCTGAAGTATTGGGGCCAAATCGTTGCGCAAGAACCTCAAATTTGGGCCGATGTGCGCCAGAATTTTGAAGATCTCTTAGCGCAAGATACCGAGGGCCTCTTGACGGCCGAAATCAACGCTGTGTTGGCAGAAATAGACAAGTTGGAGCGTTCTTTCAACGAGATTATTGTCGGTTCTGACGACATACCAACCAAACTGACCGCCTATTCTAAACTGGCAGAGGCTCCGGCCTATAGCAGTGCGTTGGAAAAATTCTATGCCAAAGAAAACGAATTATACGTTTCTGGCACCTTGCAAGGGCTGGACCAAACACTCCGGAACCTCCAAACAGAATTGGATTTCCAGTTCATCTCCCAAGATGAATTTAATGCCAACACGCAACTGATAGAACAAGCCAAACAAAAATTGCTTGAGATTGACAAAAGCAACGAAAAACCCTCTGTAAAATACATTCAATTACAAGAGTGGTCCTTAAATTACAACATCTCAACGGAACAGTTGAGTGTTGCCCAAACACGTGAAATTTATCAGGAAAAACTCAAAGATTCCACCGATTCGTCTTTGCGAAAACTGTATACTTCCGCGTTGCAAACATTAGACACGTTAGAGACCTCCCTAACACGCCTGGCTAGCGGCAAAGGGGACCTGTCCGAACGACAGAAAGAATTTGAACAATGGCAATTTGATCAACAAGTTTTCATCGCCCGTTCCACCCAAGAAGAAGCGCGCCTGGGGCTGGAAAGGCAATTGGTTGACTTGGCCGCCGATCGCTTGTCAACATTCTCCCTTTCCAACACAACGGACGCAACAGCCGCTCAGTTAAGAACGATGCTTGACGACAACCAACAATATACTGCCTTGTTGGAGCGGATTGTTGCCAGCCAAGCAGATATCCAAACAAAAGCAAATTTACTTGCCCTGTGGAAACAGCCCAGAGAAGCACTCTATCTTTCGGGTTTGTCCTATAGCACCATCCAATCGCAATACCAAAAGGTGAAACAGGAATTGGCTTTCTTAACCGACGACCAAACAGTCCGCCAGAATTGGGTAGATAACAAATTGGAAGAACTCAACGAGTATTTAGGTACAAGTATGCCTTTGGAAAAATACGCTTTCCTGAGCCAGTCTCTGGCCGAAATGACGGAGTCCGGCACGTGGAATGACCAACAATGCGCTAACTTGCTGTCCTTGTGGAAACAAAGTTCTAGTATTACCACGGTTTACCCGGCTTTGCCTGAAGCCCAAAAAGCCGAGTGGGCCAAGCACCAAGCCGATACGCAATTATTGTACCAGGCCCAAAACGGTTATTATGCCCAAAAACTGGAAAAATACGGCGAAGAAGCCCTGGAAGAACGCCAACAACTGTGGATGCAGGCGCAGTCTTCGTTAAATGCTACGTACCAAAACAAGGTATTATCCACAGAGCAGAAAATAGAGAAATACAAATCTATTGTAAAGGAATTCACCGTAAATATGAGAACGCTGTGGAACAAATATGTTACCGCAGTCAGCCAGCATAATGACCATACGGAATTACTACCGGATGAGGTATCACCTTTTAGTCCGCTACCGTATTAACAACATAACACAAAAGCCCCGCTTACAAGCGGGGCTCTTTATTAAGCAAAACCAACTAGGGTATAATGTAACTATCCAAAATTTGCGATACAAAAAAAGCGTGATAATTATTTCGTTGTCTGTCATACCACAATTCTTGTATGGCCGGGTTTAATTTTTCCGCACTCATCAACCGCGCATAAATCACACTACACTCCAAATGCATACCGGGCACATCCAACACGGGAGTAGTAACGGTACGCCCCGGGCGCGTGCTCAACCCGGTTAACGCCAATTTGTCCACGTTTTTTCCGGACGCTTGCCCAAACACTTCCGCCGCCCGGGACAAATCCGTATACGGAAACGTAATCGTAAATTCCCGTGTTTTTTCTATCAACTTATACGAATAGCGGCTCTTGCGCACCATCGCCACAAACACGGGCAACTTCCACATCATGCCCAAGGCCCCCCACGCGGTAACCATCACGTTAGTTTTACCGGCGTAATGTGTTGTTAAAAACGCAGTTTTGGATAAAATTTCTAAATTTTTACTGGCGTTAAAATGAAACGGTACTGTTTGCATAAAAAATCCTCCTCGTTCTATTGTAACCAAGAGAATGATTTTTTGCATCTGAAAAAAAAGGTTAGAAACAACTGCGAAACAGCCCTTGAAAAACTAACGGCAATCGTAGAGGAATTGCTCGGTATGCGTCCAATAATAATACAAACTGTACACCGCAATCACCAAACAGATAATACCTAAAAAAATCAGCGCGCGTCCGATGATGATATCGTAATCCAACAAGCCAAGCGGCTGCAAAATATAATGCCAATCGCCTTTGACAGTTCCCGGTGCGTAACTCGTCATCATATCCGAAGACGTCAGCGGCAGGGCAGACGCTCGCGCGTCGGAGGCGTAAATCCCGGCGCCGTACAGCGTGCTGGCCAGCCAATACCAAAGCCCCGGTAACAGCCACCGACCGCCGGAAAGACGCAAACAAAAAAGAATTAAGCCCAACGGAAGTAATGTCTCCACGCCGTTACCCATGGCGGCCGCCCACCATTCGCCAAACGCATGGCAAGAATTGTAGCATACGCGCCAACCGATATTGCCTACCAAATTATGACCGAGCATTTCGTGGGTGAGGTAATTGGGACCGTAGACAAAAATGTTGTCCAACGCGGATTTAATAAACGCACTATCCCAACAACTAATCCCCCACCAACACGCACCGACTACAGCGAAAAAACTTACAAAACCCCATTTAAAATACCACGGGCCTTGTTGGTAGGGGTCCAACCAGTTCAATAAATTTTTCATAGAAGTATTGTACTACATTAGACGTTTGATGGATACCTGATTATCTTTTTCTCTATCGGCATAAAAAAAGCCCTTGACAAATCAAAAAAAAAAACGATAATAGAGTGTCAGACAAAAAATAGCAAAGGAGCAAAAAACATGAAAAACACACAAGCATTTACGCTAATAGAATTATTAGTTGTCGTTCTCATTACCGGCATACTCGCCGCGGTGGCCTTACCCCAATACGAAAAAGCAGTGTGGAAAAGTCGCGCAGCGAATCTGCGTACAACAATGAGCAGTATTGCCACTGCACAACAGGCATATTTTTTGGCCAATGGGACATATCCGACTACCTTCGATGAATTAACCATAGACTTAAACAATTTAACAGCCGCCGCCACCCCGCCTTTACGCGGTGAATATGGGATGTCTTCCGATGATATGGCGCGTTACAATGATTCTTTTGAATTGGTATTATACCCCGAGGGAGTTATCTCGCACTTTAGAACAGGGAAATATAAAGGGTGCGGTTTTATGGTGAACTTTAAAACAGGGGAGTGGAAATGCCGGGAATGGTATACGTATTACACAGGGCCGGCGGGAAGTTTCTGCCAAAAGGTTATGCAAGCCGGCTCCCTCGTCAAGGATCAAGGAGTTGTACGCACCTATTCTATGTAACTTTTACACAAAACGCCCCGGGTTTTTACCCGGGGCGTTTTTGATTTAGTTATATATCAATCAAGTATAACTTTCCAAATACGTATGTAATCCTTCTTTTTTGGCTTGCGCCACACCTGCCGCGTATAATTCTTCGGCTTGTTGCGTCTGTCCGAGTGCATACAACACTTGCGCCAAAGAAAGTTTTGTTAAAATTTGCCCGCGCATTTCGTCGGAATTATCAAACAGAACTTGCGCTTCCTGCAAATCTTTAAGCGCCGCTTGCATTTTGTTTTTGCGGCGCAACACGTCGGCACGGCCCCATTTGACAAACCCCAAATCCACCGTATCGTGAATGGACGAATAGAGTTTATCCGCCACGTTGTAATGACGCAACGCCTCGGCATATTTGCCTTGTTGCCGTAGCCCGTTTGCCATGCCACAATGGGTGTATGCGTTTCCAAACACGTCTTGCGTGTGTTTAAAAATCTTTTCAGCGAGTTTATAATTTTTCACACACTCGTCAATTTTTCCGCAAATGCGGCTAATGCCGGCCAACCCGCAATAGCCATAGGCCTCGCTAATTTTATCGTGTATTTTTTTAGCCAGCACAATGGATTTTTTGAACTGGGCAATTCCTTCTTCAAAGTGGCCTTGCAGACGGAAAATTCCCCCCTTGGCCCAATGAATAAAACTCATCCCGGCATAGTCTTTACTTTGTGTATACGCCGCTAAAACGGTATCCAATAATTCTAAGGATTCGTCCAATCTTCCCCACGCGCGGAGGGACATTCCCATTTCTTGCATCGCACGCACGGAGTACTCCTCATATTCCAGTTCGCCCGCCATTTGGAGTGTTTCATCGGCCAATTCATACGCGGCGGCGGCGTGCCCGAGCGTGCGGTAGCAGGCGGACATGGCCAATAAAATATCCATGCGTTCTTCCGCCACGTCGGCGATTTTGAGCCCCTCGGCATAGGTAAGCAAAGCCGTTTCAAAATGGCCCAGTTGCCGCTCGGCCTCGCCTTGCAAAAACCACGCTTGCGCATCTTTGGTACGCGCTTTTTTGAGCAGGGCTAGCGCGCGCGACGGCTCGTTCATTTCCAACAGTTCGTACATTTTTTCCACGTCCAATCTTGCCATAGAACCCTCCTATTTTAAATGTTTTTTGATTTCGGCCAGCGTATCTGCCAAATCGTAAGGTTTGGGAATAAAAAAGTCCGCCCCCGCCGCTTTGGCGCGGTCTTGCGACTCCGGGTCCGACAGCGTGGACATCACAATAATCGGAATGCGCCACGTATCGTTATCGGTCTTCAATAATTTACACACGTCAAATCCGCTCAGTTTAGGTAGCATTAAATCCAGCAAAATAAGATCCGGTTTTTCGGCCTTGGCAAGCGACACGCCTTCCACCCCGTTTTGCGCCCAGTGCACTTCTATCCCTTCCACTTTAAGTGCACCGGCAAGCGCCGTACCCAACACTTTAGAATCTTCAATTAGGACAATTTTTTTCATATTACATTTCTTTACATTCTGTTTTGTATAACGGAATTGCACCCACATAATCGTGTGCGTTTTTCATAATGGCGTTCACTTCGTCTTCTTCCAAGCGGCGCACCACTTTGGCCGGCACGCCCATCACAAGTGACCCCGCCGGAATGTTTTTCCCCGCCGGGATAACCGCCCCCGCCCCAATAATACAGTTGGGGCCGATTTCACTTTCCATAACTACGGCATTCATGCCAATTAAACAATTATCGCCGATTTTACTGCCGTGCACCACCGCACCATGCCCTACGCTTACGCCCTTGCCGATAAGGGCCGGCGCGCCGTAATTGACGTGCACACACGCGTTTTCTTGCAAGTTGGAATTATCGCCGATGGTAATAGACGCAATATCTCCGCGCAACACCGCACACGGCCACACAGAAACATGCTCGCCGATTTTAACATCGCCGATAATCACGGCCGATTTGTGCACATACGCGCTATCAGCCACGCGGGGCACTTGGTTTTTAATTCGCTCTTTCACGAGTTCCTCCCTTGTGTTTAACAGAAACAGGGGCCGAGGAGAGTTGTAATCCCCAATAGATAAAAATACTCACCATGCCGGGCAACACGTAGTATACCACGCGGTAAATGAGCGTCGCCATCAGCGCGGCGTCCCAATCAATTCCCATTTGTGCGTACACGGCAGTCATGGCCAGTTCCATGGCTCCCAAGCCGCCGGGCAGAATAGGAATCAGCGTAGTGACCATTCCAATTGCAAACCCGGCCACCAACACCCCCGCGGCAATATGTACGCCCACGGCGCGAAAGGCAAAAAACAACACTAAAATCGTGAACAACCAATCGGCACAAACGTATACGATCGTCCAGGTCATTTTCTTTTTTTTCTTGTGGATAAGAGCAATCCCTTCGTCCAATTGGTCCATAAAATCGTCGTAGCGGCCCTTGGGAATAAGCGCCCCGAACACGTGAAACAGAAATTTATTTATCCAGCGGAACAATTTACGGATGGACTTATACCGCCACGCGTCATTAAACAAAAACGCGGTAACGGCCGCGCATACGGCGCACATCACCACGATAAGAATAAAATTTTTCAGCAGTTGCACCGGAGTGGCCGACGAGTGAAAAAACATCAACACCGAACCTTGCAAAATAATGATAGCAAGCACAAAATATAACAGCACCGTAATCACAATACTGGCCGTTACGCAGGTACCAAACGGCACACGTCGGCGGTTGAGTAAATGTGCGCGCAACGCAAACCCGCTGGCTCCGAGTGAAGACACCGCATAGTTTACCGTCGTAGAAACAAGTGCAATGCCGATGGCCGCGCTCTTGCCGATATGCCGCCCCATAATACGCAGCACCTCATACAAACTCATCCCCATGGACACATAAATAAGCACCGACGACAACACCGACAAAAACAGATATTTCGTCTGCACCGTTTGCCAGATTTTCACAAAACTGTCTTTGGCCTGGTAAATCAAAATCGCCAGTACACCTACAGATAACAGAATACCCAGCGCGTATAAAGAATATTTAAGAGACTTTTTCACAAAAAACTCCGGTAAAGTATGCTTTATAAATTATATAATTTATTGTAGATAAAAAGTATTTTCCCCGGGCTATTTTTCAATTATTTTTTTCTATCGGATAAACTATGAAAGAGATTAAAGTTATCGGCGCAAAAGGCCACAATTTAAAAAACATCACGGTATCTATCCCCAAGGATAAAATGACGGTTGTTACCGGGCTGTCCGGCTCGGGCAAAAGTTCGCTGGCCTTTGATACCATTTACGCCGAAGGCCAACGCCGTTATGTAGAGAGTATGTCCGCTTACGCGCGGCAGTTTTTGGAACTGATGGAAAAGCCCGACGTGGAACATATTGAAGGGCTTTCCCCCGCCATTTCCATTGAGCAACGCAACCCGTCTAAAAACCCGCGTTCTACCGTTTCCACCGTGACGGAAATTTACGATTACCTGCGTTTACTTTTTGCCCGTGTGGGAAAACGCTATTGCCCCAAGTGCGGACGGGCCGTGGAAACATGGAGTGTGCAAGGTATCGCACAGGATATTTTGAAAAAATTTGCAGACAAAACGCTCTATATTTTATCCCCCGTCGTGCGCGGACGAACAGGCACCTACGAAGAACTTTTTGCCAAATTCAAAAAAGAGGGCTACGTCAAAGCGCGCGTCAACGGCGAAGTTATCACTTTGGACCACGTGCCCACGTTAGAGCGCTATAAAAAGCACACCATTGAACTGGTGGTAGATGAATTTTACGTGGACGAATTTGACCGCGAACGGCTCGTAGAAAGTTTGGAAACTGCGCTCAAATACGCGCAAGGGTTGGTACACATTTTAGAAACCTCCGGCGATAAACCTGTAGATTTTACATATAGCGAAAGTAACGCCTGTGCCCATTGCGGCATCGGATTTAGTGAATTAGAGCCGCGGCTTTTTTCGTTTAATTCCCCCTACGGCGCATGCCCGGAGTGTAACGGCTTGGGCGTAAAAATTGAAGTAGATGAACAACTCGTCGTACCCAACCCGGATTTATCTTTAAACGAAGGCGCCATAGAAGCGTGGGAAAACCCCGTTACCACCCGCACGCACCGGTGGAAAAACTCGTGGAGCGGCTATTACTATGATATGCTCAAACAAGTTTGCCGCCAACAGCATATCTCTATGGCTACCCCGTGGAAAAAACTGCCCAAAGCACAGCGCGATTTAATCTTATATGGCACGGGCGGGGCAACGTATACATCCATTATTTCCGGCGGAGAACAAGAGTTTGAAGGCGTGATTACCAACTTAAAACGCCGCGTGGCAGAAAGTGAGAGCGACTTTGTCAAAGAAGAAGTAACCCAGCGTTTTATGCGCGAAATTGAGTGTCCTGTTTGCCAAGGCAAACGGTTAAAACCCGAAGCCCTTGCCGTCAAGGTAGATGGCAAAAACATTGATGAGATTACCTCCATGCAGGTATCTGCGGCCAAAGCATTTTTTGATCAAATTCACTTGTCTGAAAAAGACAAAATTATTGCCAAAGACGTATTAAAAGAAATTCGCGCGCGGCTGGATTTTTTAAACAGCGTAGGCCTTTCGTATCTGACGCTCAACCGCAAAAGTCAAACTCTTTCCGGCGGCGAAGCGCAACGCATCCACCTGGCTACACAAATCGGCTCGGGCTTGACGGGTGTATTATATGTGTTGGACGAACCGACGATCGGGCTTCACCCGCGCGACAACGACCGTCTGATCACCACGCTCAAAGATTTGCGTGATTTAGATAATACGCTTATTATCGTGGAACACGATAAGGATACGATTTTAGCGTCCGATTACGTCGTAGAACTCGGCCCCGCTGCCGGCGAGAACGGCGGGCAAATTGTAGCGGCCCAGCCCACCAAAGATTTTTTGAAAAATAAAATGTCGCTCACCGCGTCGTACTTGAACGGGCGCAATTTGATTTTGCCGCGTGAAAAATTACGCAAAGGTAACGGCAAATTTTTAACTATTTGCAGCGCAAAACAATTTAACTTAAAAGACATTGACGTCAAAATTCCGCTCGGCAAATTCGTGTGCGTAACGGGTGTATCCGGCTCGGGCAAAAGTACACTCGTGCACCAAATTTTATACAAAGCCCTCGCGCGCAAATTCTACGGCGCGAAAGACGCACCCGGCGCGCACAAGAGTATCAAAGGGTTAGATAACATTGACAAAGTGATTATCGTGGACCAAAGCCCGATTGGCAAAACTCCGCGCAGTAACCCGGCCACGTATACGGGCGTGTTTTCGCACATACGTGATTTATTTGCGCAAATGCCCGAGGCCAAACGGCGCGGATATAAGCCGGGGCGGTTTTCGTTTAACGTCAAGGGCGGGCGATGCGAAAAGTGCCAGGGCGACGGCATTTTGAAAATTCAAATGCAATTTTTGCCCGATATTTACGTCAAGTGCGAGGAGTGCAACGGACAACGATTTAACGAGGACACGTTACAAGTCAAATTTAAAGGCAAAAGTATTGCCGATGTGCTCAATTTAAGCGTTTCGCAAGCGTTGGAATTTTTTGATGCCATCCCCAAAATCAAACGCTGTTTGCAAACGCTTAACGACGTGGGACTGGGATATATCAAACTCGGCCAAGCGGCCACCACTTTGTCTGGCGGCGAAGCGCAGCGCGTCAAACTGGCCGACGAACTTTCCCGCAAAGGCACCGGCAACACGCTCTATATTTTGGACGAGCCGACGACCGGACTTCACTTTGCAGATATTGATAAGTTGTTGCACGTCTTACACGATTTGGCCGACCGCGGCAACACCGTTCTCATTATTGAGCACAATTTGGACGTAATTAAGACGGCCGATTGGCTCATTGACCTGGGGCCGGAAGGCGGCGACAAGGGTGGGCAAATCGTGTGTGAAGGCACGCCCGCTGACGTAGCCAAGTGCGCTAAATCATACACCGGAAAATACCTAAAGCCGGAGTTGGACGATGTGCAAGCGTATTTAAAAAAGCACCCCGGCGAAGCCCTGCACGGCGTGGAAGAAAAGAAAAAATAATGGCAAAAAATGATAAAGGAATGGATTATTGATAATAGCAGTATCCTGTATCTTCACCAACTTTGCCAAACGTTTTTGTACCGCAAATATACCCACATAATTTCCTGGAAAAATCATCGTTATCCGGGAACCAACAATAGGTTCCGGAGGTATAATACTTTTCTAGACTAAACTTGTAATGCGTGTCCTTACAATATAAAGAATCCGTAGTGCTTGGAATAATTCCACGCGTATAACATGAAAAATCGGCGTAATTCACCTCCTTTTCTGTACTTGTAGCATTTGCACCGGCGGGCATATCAATATCTAATAAACTAAAATCTTTAGAATATGTACCATTTGCTATTTTGTATACTTCTTGTGCACTTTCAATACTTTTCATAAGTGGAAGCAAACGGTTTACCCGGACTTTCGCCACCGCCATTTGATACTGTGGCAATGCCACCGCCGCGAGTATGCCGATGATAAGTACGACCACTAAAAGTTCAATAAGCGTAAATGCTTTCGTGGTTAAAACGCCTGACAAACAACTTTTATTTTTCATAACTATCTCCTTACGCAGGTTGCGCACAAGGAAATCCTAGCAAAAAAAAAAACGATGTCAACTCTTTTTTGTACCTTTTAAAAAACAACGCAAAGGGACAGGACAACGAAATCCCAGTCAACGAAACTTTGCGCGCAGAATAGCCAGAAGTCCGAGGCCTTTTGCCCGCCCC
>JAZRIL010000062.1:0-23123 GCA_045645285.1 Elusimicrobiaceae bacterium
ACACTGCGGAATGACGAACGGGGCGGGGTGTGGTTTCCCCTCGCCCCTTGCGGGAGAGGGTGCCCGGAGGGCAGGTGAGGGGTATAAAAAAGCCTTTACCCTCATAGAATTATTAGTGGTTGTACTCATCATCGGCATACTGGCAGCGGTGGCGTTGCCGCAATACGAAAAAGCGGTGGAAAAATCCAAAGCCATGCAAGCCATTACCCTGTTAAAAAGCGTGTACCACGCGGCTGATGCTTATTATTTAGCCAACGGCACGTGGCCAAACCGTTTTGATGAAATTGCATTAGACTTTACCTTGGAAACATCTGCTACCACTACCCGAGAAGAATACCGTTCTAATCAAGACTGGGTAATAGGATTGTTCAATAATGGTCTGGCCAACGGCGGGGCGGGAGTGTGGGCCACCCGTAAGCAAGGAACGTATAAGGGTGGCACGTTTTATATCTGGAAAGAGGGAGGATACACTCCGGGAGCCCTCCTCTGTGCAGAAAAATACGGGACCAACTACATGAGTACCAATAATAAGGGAGACTATTGCATGAAACTATTTAAAGGCACGCTCCTAAGTGTAGACAACGATTCCATCAACGTATATACTATGCCTTAATTTTCAAACGCTTTTTTGGCTTGCTCGCACGCTTTTTGGAATGGGTCCGGCTCCGGCCCGGAAGAAACTTTGCTGATAAACATTTCTATATTGGAAACGGCTTGTGTGATGCTGTCTACCAAAAGCCCGCGGTTGATTTCGCGCTCCACCGCCTCAATCACACCGGCGGCATTACGCGGCGAGAGAATAATCTCTGCCCCGGCGTGTAACATATTAACGGCGCTGGCTTCCTCGTAGCGTAGTTTGGTACGGCTCAAAGGAAAACTGACAATGCACCCTTTGTAATTGAGCCGTTTACGCAAAAGCCCTTTAATTACTTTGTCTGATAACATCGCTTGAGCGTTGTCGTCCAAATTCGGGAAAGACATATCCGAGGGCATCACCGCATCACTGCGGCGAAAGAGATTTTTATACGGTACAAATTCACCGTCTTCCAGTTGCGCCAAGGTTTTGAGTGCGCCCGACACTCCGGGAAAATATTTCAGGCAACTTAGCGTGCCCGCATTGGAAAGTCCGGCCGTCATATCACCCGCCAGCCGCACCACGCTCATCGGGTCATCGGATAACGAGGGCGACTTATACCCCAGGTCCACCACCGGGGCAAGCACCCAGTCAATCCCCGCTGCCCGCGCTAAACGCCCTAAAGAATTTCCTTTGCGGTAAGCCGCATCGGGCGTGTTGGAATTTAATAAGGTATGATTTTTAGGCAGTACAGGCGCGTCTTTGATAATTTCCGCTAAATCTTCCGCGATGTCGGCGCAGAATAACAGCCGGCCATAGGGGGATGCTTCGCTCATCCGGTGTGAAAAATCCAACATTTCCTGTGCCGTAGCACCGTACACGCAAAATCCGCCTACACCTTGCTTGGCCAGTTGTTCGGCTTTTTTGACGTCGCTTTTCCCAAACCAAAAACCCGGGAAAACAATCCGCGATGGTTTCATGTTACGCACTCCTTTTTCTTTAGAGCACCGAGGGAACTAACGCTTCCTCCGTACCGGATGGCTCCACCGCCGCACCGTCTGTTTGCTCGGTAGCGTCCGCGGCGGCGGGTGCATCGGGCAAGACTTCGGGCCGCTGGGGTGTTTTGAGCCATTGTAACACAGCGGGAATTAAATATTGGTTCAACATCTCATGCGAGGTTTTATCGTACGCCGTTAAAAACGTCACTTTACCGTTTTCCGGGCCCGTCGTTAAATACGCCACATTACGAATTACACTCGCTTCCAAAAACATTTTTTTATCGGCCGCGCCCGCCGCAATCAGTACGTCCCCTTTATATAAGCGCATGGCCGGAATGGCAAGCACGTCACGCACGTTAGCCGTGGGACTAATCAACGCCAACATCGCCGTATCGGGCCAAAACGTCATACTTTTGGCGGCCACATTGGCCCCCAAACCCGCGCCCAGCACGGCCAGGTCTTCGTCTTTGACTCCTTTTTTGTGTAAAAATTCTATGGCCGCGTCCACATCGCGCGTCATTTTATTAAAGGGATTATCCACCCCCTCGCGTGCAAAAGAAGACGCCTTGCCGCCGCCCACGCTTTGGCCATAACCGCGTAAATCAAGTGCCAAATAACCAAACCCGGCTTGCGCGAGTGAATTTTCCAACGCGAAAAAAGATTCCTTGCTTTTGCCTAAATCGTGCAACAAAATGACGGTGCGTTTTTCAGGTTGTGCCGGTAAATACGACGCCGCAAGTGCCCACCCGTCTTTAGTGGACAGGGTAACCGGGGAACCTTTGGTTACTTCGGCCCGAAGCGGCAACAGCCCTAACCCTACAAAAAACATACATACAAAAAAGTGCCTTACCATACTAAACATTATACTAATAAAAACCTATATGTCCAACTTTTTACGTACGCGAAGAATTTTCCCGCGTCCACCCGGGCAGAATTAAGTATAATAAAAGAAAAGAGTAGATTTATGAATGAAGAAAAAAAGATCCGTTTTGGCGTTATCGGTGCCGGTAAAATCGGCACGTTTCACACCCGCACATTGGCCCGGATGAAAGGCGTTACGCTGGTAGGCGTATGCGACCCCGACCAAATGCGCGCCCAAAAATTGGCCTGGGAACATAACTGTACCCCGTATACCCACCCGGAAGAACTCCTCGGCCAAGTAGATGCCGTTATTATCGCCGCGCCGACACCCTTGCACCATAAACTGGGCATGCTGTTTTTGGAACATAATATCCATACACTCGTGGAAAAACCGATTGCCGTGACCTTGGAAGAAGCACGCGATTTAATCCAAGCCGCCAAGAAAAACCATTTAGTCTTGCAGGTGGGACATGTGGAACGCTTTAATCCCGCCGTCGTGGAAGCGCGCAATTATATTCAAAATCCGCGCTTTATTACCATCAACCGCCAAGGGCCGTACGACGGCCGTATGGCGCATATCAGCGTGGTGTTGGATTTGATGATTCACGATTTGGATTTACTGTACACGCTCATCCCCAGCGAAGTATGTCACGTGGAAGCCGTGGGCTTAAGTGTATTTTCCCCCCACGAAGATATTGCCAACGTGCGGCTCCATTTTGAAAACGGCGCCGTGGCCGACTTGACCGCCAGCCGCGCCAGTTTTGAACGCGCCCGTTATATGCACGTGTTCCAACCGGGCGGCTACGTTTCCGTAGATTTTATGAACGCACGCGTCAAAACGTACCGCAAAGAAAAACCGGTTATCAATTCTATGAACGATATTACGGTAACATATCCTAAGGTGGAAAAACAGTTGCCGATTACATCCGAAATTTTACACTTCATAGATTGCATCCACACCGCCCAAACACCCGCCCCCAGCGGGGAAAAGGGCTCCAAAGCGTTGGATTTGGCCTTGCATATTTTGGACGTGATGAACCGCTTTGACGTGCCGAAAACGGGTCACCTGCATACGCCCAAACCGTTGCAAACCTTAAACACCGTTGCCCGCGCCGCACACGCCGTGCTGGACGAAACGTTGGGCCGTTTAAAAGGAGATAAATAATGACCGTTACGCCGATTACCAAAAACATCTTAATCGTGGCCGGCGATGTGTCGGGCGATATTCACGCCGCCGGGCTCATCCGCGCGTTAAAAGAGGCCGACCCGGAAGTTTGTATCACGGCTATCGGCGGGAAAAATATGCAGCCGCTGTGCGACCATTTTCTCTATGACTTAGCCAGCAAAGGCACCAACGGTTTTATAGAACCCCTTAAAAAAATGCCGCTGTGGATTAAACTCATCAACCAAATCCGCGACTATATGGAAACCCAAAACCCGGTGGCTATAATCGTGGTGGATTTTTACGGGTTTAATCATCAAGTGTTGGAAATGGCCGCACACCGTCATATCCCGGCGTATTATTATGTAACACCGCAAGTGTGGGCCAGCCGCCAATACCGCGCTAAAATTTTGGCTAAACTGACCAAAAAAATGTTCGTGATTTATCCTTTTGAGCCGGATTTCCACCGGAAATTCGGCGGCAAAGCCGTGTTCTTGGGAAATCCGCTACTGGATTTTATGCCGACCCCGTCGGATAAAACATATACCGTTACAGACACCAAGAATTACGCGTGGCAACTGGGCATGTTGCCCGGCAGCCGCCACGGCGAAATTAAACGCTTGGCCCCGGTATTTTACAAGGCATTTAAACAAATTTTAAAAGAGTTCCCCAAAACAGAGGCCTCTATGTTCCTGCTACCGGATGCCGACGAAAAAGCCGTGGCCGCCCTGATTGGCGAACCGTTACATCCGCAGTTCCGTTTTGTAAAAGAGGCCAATTACGAAAAACGCAAGCAAATGGATTTTCTGCTGGCGTGCTCCGGCACGGCCACGTTGGAAAACGCCCTTTTGGGGGTGCCGATGGCTGTGGCGTACAAAATGTTTTGGCCGACGGCACTAATTGCCAGTTTGGTCATTAAAGTGCGGTTTGTGTCGCTGGTCAATTTACTGGCCGATAAAGAATTAGTAAAAGAATTTTTACAGCACCATGCGACCCCGCGTGCGCTGGCCGAAGAAACGATGTCCATGTTCCAAAACCCGCAACGGCTAATTAATATGCGCGAGCAACTGTTGCAACTACGCGCCCAGTTAGGCCAGCCGGGGGTTGCCCAACGTGCCGCGCGGGAAATTTTGGACGATATACAACAAAAATAACTATGACTACGCCACCCGATTTACAGACGCTACTGCACAAGTTTAAAGAGTACAACCCGAATCAGGATACTTCCCTGATTGAGAAGGCGTACCACTTTGCCGAGCAAGCACACGCTAAACAAAAACGCGAAACGGGCGAACCCTATTTTATCCACTGCCAATATGTAGCCAGTATTTTAATGGACTTCAACCTGGATGCCGACACTATCTGCGCCGGTCTGTTGCACGACACGGTGGAAGACACCACCATTACCTTGGAAGATCTGCGCAAAGAGTTTAACCCGCAAATTGCCCACATGGTACAAGGGGTTACGAAAATCAGCGATTTAAAATTTTCCTCTACCGACGAAGAAACTGTGGAAAACTGGCGCAAAATGTTGATTGCCGTGGCCGAGGATGTACGCGTTATTTTAATTAAATTGGCCGACCGCACCCATAACATGCGCACGTTAGATGCCCTGCCCCAACCGCGCCAGCAACTAAAAGCGTATGAAACCATTTCGCTCTACGCACCGCTTGCTCAGCGCTTAGGGATGTTTACCATTAAAACCGATTTGGAAGATTTGTCTTTTAAATACCTTCACCCGCAAGAATATGCCAATTTAAAGAAAGAAGTAGAAGCCCGCACCGCCGACCGGCAAGCCGCGTTGGATAAGTTCAAATCCCACTTGGAGCCGGCTTTAAAAGAAGCCCATTTAGATTCACGCATTTTGGCACGGGCCAAAAACTATTATTCCATTTACCGCAAAATGCAAAGCCAACATTTGACGTTTGCGGAAATCCAGGATTCGCTCGGCGTGCGCATCATCACTAAAACCGTGCAGGATTGCTACCGCGCACTGGGGGTTGTACACAGCGTATTTAAACCGATTGCCGGCACGTTTACCGATTATATCGCCACGCCCAAAGCCAACATGTACCAAAGTATCCACACAACGGTTGTTTCGCCGGACGGGGATATTATTGAATTACAAATCCGCACCGAGGAAATGCACCGCACGTGCGAATACGGTATCGCAGCGCACTGGCGCTATAAAACAGGTAACACGAAACAAGATAAAAACTTTGACGAAAAAATCAATTGGATCCGCCGTTGGATTGAATGGCAACAGGATTTAACCGCCCCGCGCGAGTTTTTGGAAGGATTTAAAACCGACGTCAATCTGCAGCAAGTTTTCGTTTTTACCCCGCGCGCGGACGTAAAATCACTTCCTGCCGGTTCTACGCCCATTGACTTTGCTTACGCCATTCACACCGATATCGGCAACCGGTATGTAGGGGCCAAAGTCAATAACCGCATGGTACGCATGGATTACGAATTTAAAACCGGCGACGTATGCGAAATTATTACCCGCAAAAACGGCGAGCCCAAACAAGACTGGCTGACTTTTGCCAAAACGGCCGGAGCCCGCAGCCACATCAAACGCTTTTTACGCAGTAAAGGAGTTCAGTTATGAATCCGATTCCGCTTTCCCTGCCGGCCACCTGCCCCGGATGTCACGTAGCCGTCGGCGCGGACGATAACTATTGCCGGGCGTGCGGACGCAGTTTGAAAAAGGGATACGGTTTTTGTTATTCCCACAGCGGCATTATTCTACTGGCGCTTGTGTTGGGGCCGCTGGCTTTGCCGTGGGTATGGCTGTCCAAACGCATTGGCACCGTGGCCAAAATTATTTACTCCTTGGTACTTTTTGTCATCGGGTATTACCTCGTACTTACGTGCTATCAAGTATTCCAACTGGTTCAACAAGCCACCCAACTGATGTTGGGCGGGTTTTAAAAAAATCTTCACGACGTCCTCTCATATTTAGTAAAATATAGGATAGTTGTTTTCATTTTTTTTAATAAGTAAGGAGAAGAAATCAAAAATGACTGATGAAGAAGTAAAACACAACGTTACCAAAACAGGACACCCGAAAGGCCTGTATATGCTTTTCATGGTAGAAATGTGGGAACGTTTCAACTACTACGG
Organism: Elusimicrobiaceae bacterium; assembly: GCA_045645285.1. Lineage (GTDB taxonomy): Bacteria > Elusimicrobiota > Elusimicrobia > Elusimicrobiales > Elusimicrobiaceae > Avelusimicrobium. Next base: position 6,722 of record JAZRIL010000062.1, read on the forward strand.
TATGCGGGCGCTGTTGTCGCTATTCATGATCAGTACCGTAATTGGGTTTAGCAAGGCTACATCCAGCAGAGTATATGGGATATTTACGGCCCTGGTGTATTTGACGCCGGTTCTCGGCGGCTACCTGGCGGATCGTTATATCGGCAAACGCCACTCTATTACTATTGGGGCTATTTTAATGGCGGCGGGACAATTTACGTTGGCCTCGTACGAAATCATCCACCCAATTGTCGCTTTGGCTACGGGGTTAACCCTAATTATCATCGGGAACGGTTTTTTCAAACCGAACATTTCTACGATTGTAGGCGAACTTTACGAGCCGAACGATGTGCGCCGCGACGGCGGTTTTACCATTTTCTACATGGGTATTAACATCGGGGCGTTCTTCGCGCCGTTCATTTGCGGTTTCTTAGGGGAACCCGGTGCGGGCTTAGATCCGTTGCAGGCCTATGCAAAATGGAAATACGGTTTTATGGCCGCCGGATTCGGAATGATTATCGGATTAGTCTGGTATTTGGTTTCCCAAAACAAATACTTGGGCCATATCGGTTTGTTGCCTGCTACTAAAGCCAATAAAATCCAAGACCCGGTTGAAATTGCCAAAGCCAAAGCCGCCGAGCAACCGCTCACGCAAGAAGATTGGGATAAAATCAAAGCGATTTTCACCTTCACGTTCTTTGCCGTATTTTTCTTTACGTTCTTTGAACAAGCGGGCACTTCGCTTAACTTCTTTGCGGCCGAAGCCACTAACCTGACTCCGACCTTGCCGATCATCGGACAAATTACTTTGAAGGCCTCGTACTTCCAAGCCATTAACCCGATTTTCGTGGTACTCTTTGCCCCGCTGTTTGCTAAATTGTGGATTAGACTGGGTAGCAAAGATCCGTCCATCCCGACTAAATTCGGTTGGGGGTTATTCTTACAAGGTATCGCGTTTGCGATTATCGCCGTAGCCGCGTCCTTGTACCAAGCGAGCGGCCCCGTCAGTGCGTTGTGGCTAATCTTCATGTACATGTTCTGCACAATGGGCGAACTGTGCTTGAGCCCGGTGGGTTTATCCATGGTTACCAAACTCGCACCCGTTAAATTCATGTCCTTGTTTATGGGTATATGGCTCATGGGTTCGTTCTTCGGTAACATTTTGGCGGGTATGCTTGCCAGCCAATATGAATCGTGGAGTTTGACGACGCTGTTCTCGGTGCCGGCTATCGGCTCCATGCTCTTTGGCGTAATTATGTGGGTGATGACCCGCAAAATTATGCGCTGGATGCACGGCGTTCACTAAACAGTTCTTACGTTGCGAAACGGGCACTTTTACAAGTGCCCGTTTTTTTGTTCCTCCACAAGACCAATCAGCGAAGCCCCGGCAAACAAAAAAGACTTTCCCAATAGTAAGAGGTTCAAGGCCTCACGCCTGCCCCCGGCAAGGGGGTTGACAAACCAAAAAAAAAAACGATAATAGAGTGTCGGTACTTTTTTAGCAACAAGGAGTTTTTTTATGAAAAGCAAAAAATATAAAGAAATGTCATTCCCGCAGGCCTCTGGCGGGAATCTTCCTCTTTCGGAGTCGTTTGTAAAAGAGGAACAACCCTCTTATTTTATAAAACAAGTGGAAGATCCCCGACAGAAACCTTCGGGGATGACAACGCTTTTTTATAACGGCAACGGTGGTTTCACTCTCATTGAACTTCTTGTCGTCGTGTTAATCATCGGTATTTTGGCGGCGGTAGCTCTGCCGCAGTATCAGTTGGCCGTAGCCAAAAGCCGTTTTACACAGATGAAAATTATTGCTGAAACGCTGAAACAAGCCCAAGACAGATATTATCTGGCCAACGGCACATACGCCACAGATTTGGACGAGTTGGACATAGACCTTCCGGCGGGAACGCGGCGTGAAAATGATAACACTACCCAATGGTTTAACGGCGGATACTGCAACATAGAACCTACGCTGGTAGGTTGTTACTTATCTAAAAATGATTTGGCTTACCACAGCCATTATAGCGGAGTGCGGCGTTGTGTTGTGCAGTATCCTACCAATCATTTGACGGAACAAAAAGTTTGCCAGAGTGAAACGGGTAAAACAACCTATTACGCGGGCGGAAACGGGGTTTATTTTTGGACGTATTAAAAGGCGGACGTTTACACAATTTTATTTTCTTCTTGTTTGGCGCGGGCAATTTCTTTGTCTAACTTGGCTGATACGCGGCGCAAAACCGTTTGCGCGTTTTTCTTCCACTCTTTGAGTGCGCGCAGTTCCGCTTCCGTAGATTTTAACTTTTCCAGGCCGTCTTCCAACGTGCGCACGCGGTGTTTGAGCGCATCGTTTTGCGCTTGCACGTCTTTTTGACGTGCAAGCACTTGCGACACCAAAAGTTCTAATTCTTTTAATTTCTCTTGCATACTTAGCGAAGTTCCGCGCCGACGTGCGTTTTTAATTGTTCCACAATGCGGTTAAACGCGTCGTCGGTTTCTTTGTCTTTAAGCGTGCGTGCTGCGTTGGAAAACGCGAGCGAAAACGTCACGCTCTTTTTACCCGCGGGCAAGTGTTCACCTTCATATTTATCAATTAAGTGATACGATACTTCCACGTCCAGCGGTGTTTTATCCAGCGCAGAAACGATTTGCGCGTACGTCACAGTTTTATCTACTACGACGGACAAATCACGCAAGGATGGCGGGAACACCGCCACGTCTTTAGCGGGTTTAAAATCTTGCGCGGAAAAACCTTTTTCAATTTGCTTAGTCGCAAATTCAAACGCCCACACGTCCGTAGTCTTAATACCAAACGCTTTGAGTGTTAACGGGTGAAGTTTACCAAACTGCCCGATTGCTTTTCCGCCCATGACAATATCCATACAGATTTTGGGGTGCATATAGCACGGCGCATTTTTAGACGGCGCAAACGAGACTCCCTCCACACCGCTTAACAACGCCTGCATCATGCCTTTTAAGAGATAAAAATCCACCGGTTTTTCGGGCGCACCGAAGAATTTTTCCTGTTCTAACGTCCCGCAGAGTACCCCGGCCACCGCATAATTTTCCACCGGAAAACCCTTGATAGATTGGAACGTTTTGGTGGCTTCAAACAAAGCCAAATTGCGGTTGCCGAAGCGCAAATTGCTCTCTACGTTTTTAAGTAGCGCGGGAAGCAATACCGGGCGCAAATAATCCCAACCTTGCGCCAAAGCGTTTTTGATTTTAATACAGCACTGTGGGTTTTGCCCAAAGGCCTTTAATTCTTTCTCGCCCACAAAATCAATGTTTTTGCATTCGCAAAAACCGAGCCCGATTAAATCCTGTGCAAACCGCCGCCCCAATTCAATGCCTTTGGGTGCATCCACAAACGCCACGTACGCGCGCGAATGATGGGCTGGGATTTGGTCGTAGCCGGCAAAGCGGGCGGCTTCTTCGGCCAGGTCCCATTTATGGTTCAAATCACGCCGGTGGGTAGGGGCCACAAACGTCCATTTGTCGCCGTCTGCGTGAAACTCCAAAGCCAGGCGCGAGAAGATTTCTTTTAATCTTTCTTCCGAGATTTGCGTACCTAAAATCCGGTTGATTTCTTCCGGCGTAAATTCCACCGCCTTGTTTTGATACGGTGTGGGGTATACGTCGTTTATTTCGCTTGCCGTTCCGCCGCAAATCTGTACAAAAAGTTCACTGGCGCGACGCATGGCCAAGAGCGCACCGTTTACGTCCGTACCGCGTTCAAAGCGTTGGGAGGAATCGGACGACACGCCGAATTTCTTGACGGTTTTATTGATAGTCGGCGCGTCAAAGTGCGCGGCTTCCACAAAAATATCCGTCGTATCCTCTCGAATGCCGCTGTTTAAGCCACCCATAATGCCGGCCAGCGCGGTGGCTTTTTTACTGTCGGCGATCAGCAAGCAATTGGAATTAAGCGTGAGTTCGCGTCCGTCCAAAATAGTAAATTTTTCGCCTTCTTGTGCATTACGCACGATGACTTTCCCCCCCTCCACCAAGCGCAAATCAAACGCGTGCATAGGATGGCCGAGTTCAAACATGACATAGTTGGTAATATCAATGAGCGCATTTTTGGGGTTTAAGCCCATGGCGGACAAACGCATTTTGAGCCATTCCGGCGATTCCACATTTTTCACCCCGCGGATAATACGCCCGATATAGCGCGTACACGCTTGCGGATTTTGAATTTCAATGTCCAACGCTTTGCCTTGTCCGGCGATATCTTTAATTTCCGGCAATTTAACGGGTTTATTTAACAGCGCCCCGAGTTCGCGCGCCACGCCCAAGTGCGACAATAAATCCGGGCGGTTAGACGTAATTTCCAACTCAAAAACAGTATCGGCCTTGCCGTAGAGAGAAGAAACATCTGTCCCCAGCGGCAACTTTTCATCTAATACCATAATGCCGCGGGCGCGGGTATTAGTAAGACCCAATTCGTCCGACGAACAAATCATCCCCTCCGATGCCACGCCGCGGATGACGGCAGGTTTTAAAACTTCTTTGCCCAGCCGCGCCCCGACGCGCGCCAAAGGCACTTTTTGCCCTACGGCCACGTTGGGAGCCCCGCACACCACGCGTTGCGTTTTGCCGCCGCCCAAGTCCAATGTAACTAAATGTAAATGGTCGGAATTAGGGTGGTCTTCAATTTGGGTAATTTGCGCCACATGGACGCCTTCAAAATCGGCTCCGGTCGTTTCTATGGACGCTACTTCAATGCCTAGATCGGTCAATTTTTGGGCCAGTTCTTCGGGCGATAAGTCCAGGTCAATAAAATCTTTTAGCCAAGAGTATAAAATCTTCATGTCAAAACTCCTTAAAATTGTTTGAGTACGCGCAAATCGTTCTCGTAAAACGTGCGGATGTCTTTGATGTTTAGCATCATCATCGCCAAGCGTTCCACGCCCATACCAAATGCGTAGCCGCTAAACTCTTCGGGGTCAATGCCGCAGTTTTTTAAGACGTTGGGGTGAACAACACCCGCGCCCAACATTTCAATCCAGCCGCTGCCTTTGCACACGTTGCACCCTTTGCCTTGGCAGAATACGCATTTTACATCCACCTCTACGCTCGGCTCCGTAAACGGGAAGAACGACGGGCGGAAACGGATTTCGGCCTTACTGCCAAATAACCCTTTCATAAACGCGGTGAGGTCACTTTTTAAATCAGCCATGCTGACGTTTTTATCCACATACAACCCTTCAATTTGGTGAAATACGGGGCTGTGGGTAGCATCCAAACTGTCGTTTCTGAACACACGCCCCGGCGCCATAATGCGCAGCGGCGGTTTATGTTTTTCCATGTACCGGCTTTGCACGTTAGAGGTGTGTGTGCGCAGGACAAGCGGCATTTTGCCGTCCACAAAAAACGTATCTTGCGCGTCGCGCGCCGGGTGGTGCAAGGGGATATTCAATAAATCAAAATTATGTTTTTCATCTTCCACCCACGGCCCTTCGGCCCACTCAAAACCCAGGTGCGCCAAAATATCGGTCATGCGGTCTTGCGCGACGGCCAACGGGTGGCGGTGGCCTTTGGCTACGGGATAGCCGGGCAAGGTCAAATCCAACTCCACTTTATTTAATTCTTCGTTGATTTCTTTAGCGGCGAGCGTACCCATTTTCTCGTCTAAGGCGGCAGTGAGCGCGGCCTTTAACGCGTTGCCCAGCGGCCCCGCTGTTTTTTTATCTTCTATGGAAAAATCTTTCAGATTTTTAAGTAGGTCCGTCAGTGCGCCTTTACGCCCGAGAGCGGCGACGCGTATTTCTTCCACAGCGGCTAAATTTTCCGCGTGGGCAATTTTTGTTTTGTATTCCTGTTCAATGGTTTGACAGGCGGTTTGAAATTCGGAAATAGTCATAATATTATTATAGTATTTTTCGCACGCGCGCGCGTAGCCGTCCGGCAAAGACCAAGGGGGCTTGACAAATCAAAAAAAAAAACGATAATAGAGTGTCGGTTAAAAAATAACAAGGAGCAAATAACATGAAAAACACAAAGGCATTTACGCTAATTGAACTTTTAGTGGTCGTACTCATCATTGGCATTTTAGCCGCGGTGGCATTGCCGCAATATACGTTGGCGGTGGATAAGGCACGGCTTAGCAACCTGATATCTATTTTGCAAAGTCTCAAAAACGCACAAGAAATTTACTATACCGCAAACGGTACCTATGCCACTGATTGGGACACTCTGGATATAGAAAAGCCATCAGATCCTGCTTATCAAATCTATTTTCATTCCGCGGGAGTATATGGTTGGCACACCAATTTGAAAAATGTCCAGATTATTGTAGGATACCAATATGCGACAAATTCGGCTGCCAATCAGAGCGCTGTTTGTTATGCTAAAACAACTGATAGCCGCGCCGATAAATTATGTCGGGCTATTGCCAAAAGAACTACGCAAAGCACATGGATTGCCGGCACTGGGATGGGGGATGCGTACGCATACGCCTTTACTTGGTAAAATTTATTCCCCTTCCGTCGGGGTTTGTTCTTTTTCCGGTTCTTCCGCGGGGCGGGGCGGCATTTGAATATGCATAGAGGCCATCAGCATATCCAACAAACGGATATCGCTGGGGTATTGCACCAGTTCGTGTGCTTTGGGAAGTGATACCCACCGTATGGCAATAATTTCAGACGCGTCGTGCTTGCCGATACGGCCCAACTTTTTCATCAGATACCACTGCACCATTTTTTTAATGTAGTTGCCTTGGAACGTAAACGCATATTTCACGCGAATCATGGGGTAAATAATCGCGGCTTTGTAACCCGTTTCTTCCAACACTTCGCGAAGCGCGGCCTGGCGGGGTGTTTCGCCCGCCTCAATATGGCCTTTGGGGAACGTCCAAATCTTTTTGCCCTTCATATTTTTGACTTGGATGATAAGGACTTTTTTCCCGTCTAAAACCACGCCACCGCACGAAAATTCGGAAACGATCATAAAGTTTTCTCCAAACAATGCGCCGCGTTTAAGATTTTTTCTTCCTGCAAAATCGGCCCGTAAAATTGCACGCCGACGGGCAACCCTTTCTTGTCGTTTCCGTACGGGATGCTGATACCGGCCAGTCCGCCGATGTTACCGGGGCACGTATACAAATCCGCCAGATATAAAGAAAGCGGATTTTTGCCCTCTTTACCCAACCGAAACGCCGTCGTAGGCGAAGTAGGCGTGAGTAATACATCCACTTGTTCAAATACTTTTTTGAAATCTTGCTTGATAAGTTCACGCACCTTCATCGCTTTGACAAAACATTCCTCGTAGCGTTTGGACGTCAGTGCATACGTGCCGATGATAATGCGTTTTTTAACTTCTAAGCCAAACAGCGCGCGGGAGTCCTCGTAATACGCGTGTAAATCGGGTGCGTTTTGGGCGGAATATCCGTAGCGGATACCGTCGTAACGGCCCAAATTGGAACTGGCCTCGGCGCTTGTGACAATGTAATACACCGGAGCAGAATATTTAGCAAGCGGCGCATCTACGTCCACTATTTCGGCACCGAGTTTTTTAAGTTCCTCGGCCGCCGCGAGTAGCCGCTCTTTAATATCTTCATACAAACCATCTAAAAATCCTTTGGGTAACCCGATTTTGAGCCCTTTTAAATCCGCCGTAAATTGTTTTGTATACGCCGGGACGGGCGCATCTAACGAGGTAGAATCGTGTACGTCTTTACCGGAAATAATTTCCAAACCGATAGACGCATCTTCCACATTAGCCGCCAGCACCCCCACTTGGTCGGCGCTAGACGCAAACGATACCACCCCATAGCGTGAAATGCGGCCGTAGCCGGGCTTCACACCCACTACACCGCAAAAACTGGCCGGTTGCCGGACGGAACCGCCCGTGTCCGTACCGAGTGCCAACGGAACCATGCCCGCCGCTACGGCCGCGGCGCTACCGCCGGAACTGCCGCCGGGCACGCGCTCAGTATCTACCGGGTTTTTCACGGGACCGTAAACGGAAGTTTGGTTACTGCTGCCCATGGCAAATTCATCCATGTTCGTACGCCCGATAATGACCGCATCGGCCGCAAGTAATTTTTCCACCACGGTAGACGTGTAAGACGCCACGTAATTAGCGAGCATTTTAGAACAACAAGTCGCTTTGTGCCCCTTATATAAAATGTTATCTTTGATAGCCACCGGCACACCGGCAAGCGCGCCTAATTTTTCGCCGCTGGCTTTTTTGGCATCCACGGCTTGGGCCTGGGCAAGCGCGTCTTGTTCAAACACTTCTATAAATGCGTTGATTTCCGGATTTTTTTGCGCGATAACAGATAACGTTTCGCGCGTAATTTGTTCCGCCGTTTTTTCACCGGACGTAATAGCATGAATAATTTGGGAAATCGTCATCATATTACAACACCTTCTTGACTTTGGCACAGTCGTTTTCTTGCGCGGCAAAGTCGTTACGTAATTCTTGCGCGAGGGCCGGATTTTGCACGGGCTCGTCGGGGCGGACGAAAGCCGCTAAGTCGGACTGGGATAATTTCACACCGTCCGTATTGACGGCAGATAGTTCCTGCACCCAGTTAAAAAGGGCTTTAAGTTGGTTTTCATACAAGGCGGTTTCTTCGGCGCTGATACGCATGTTGGCCAGTTTGCCCGCCAGTTCTACGTCTTTCTTGGTAATATCCATAAAAATTGCTCCTTAGAAATTATTCTATATAATAACAGACCGCCTACGCAATTAAAAAAGGGCTTGACAAATCAAAAAAAAAAACGATAATAGAGTGTCGGTAAAAAACAACAAGGAGCAACAAATATGAAAAACAAACAAGCATTTACCCTCATTGAACTCTTAGTGGTTGTACTCATCATCGGCATATTAGCGGCAGTGGCTCTGCCGCAGTATACATTAGCGGTGGAAAAAGCACGCATGAGCGAAGCCATGATTGCTTTAAAAAAAGTACAAGAAGCGCAAGAAAGTTATTTTTTGGCCAACGGCACGCGTGCCACCACGTTTGCGGAGTTGGATATTGAGTGGCCGGGCACTGTTACCGCCGGGGGCGCACAAATAATATTACCCAGCGGTATTTCTTTAATATTAGCAACTCAGTCCTATGCGTCCGCCACAAATAAAACCGATACGAATACGTTAATTTTTCACTACAGTAAAGATCAACCTGACAAATGTTACGCTAAACAAAACGACACCAAAGCCAACTCGGTATGCAAAAGTTTGGGAGGCAAAAACCCTCAAAACACAAGTGATTGCGTAATCGGTCCGTGTACGATTTACAAATTAGGCGAATAAATTACGCCCCCTTTCAATAAATGCTAGAATATCTGTAAGGATGACGTCCTTTCGGATGTTTTGGCATTTTTTCTTCAAGGAGTATTTTCATGGAAATCGGTATCGTCGGTCTGCCCAACGTCGGCAAATCCACCCTATTTAACGCGCTTACGTGCGCGGGCGCGGAAGCAAGCAACTATCCGTTCTGCACCATTGAGCCCAACGTCGGCATCGTGCCCATACCCGACAAACGGTTAGATAAACTCTTTGACATGTTTAAACCGCCCAAGAAAACCGCCGCATTTATTAAATTTGTAGATATCGCCGGTATCGTCAAAGGCGCGAGCCAAGGCGAGGGGTTAGGAAACAAATTTCTGGCCAATATCCGCGAAGTGGACGCTATTATCCACGTCGTGCGTTTGTTTGAGGACGAAAATGTGACGCACGTAATGAACTCTGTGGACCCGCTGCGCGATATTGAAGTCATCAACACCGAACTTATGCTCGCCGATTTGGAAAGTGCCACTAAAATCTGCGACCGTTTGGCTAGCAACGCCAAATCCGGCAAGAAAGATGCCGTGGCCGCCTTTGAGCGCATGAAAGAAATTAAAGCCGCGCTGGAAAACGGCAAGCCCGTTTCGTCCCTGGGTTTAGAGCCGGAAGAATTAAAAGAGTATCAATTTTTAACGTCCAAACCCGTCTTATACGTGGGTAACAACAGCGAAAAACGAAACGAAGAAAACGCCGCCAAAGTGGCTAAGTATGCCCAGGAAAACGGCGCGGGGTTTGTGGAGTTGTGCGTCAAATTTGAAGCCGATATTGCCGAGTTTAGCGAAGAAGAAAAACACGCGTTCCTCGCCGAAACGGGTAGCGATTACACCGGGTTGGAAAAAGTCGTGCGCGAGGGAATGAAACTCTTAAACCTTTGCACCTATTTTACCGCCGGGGAAGAAGTAGAAGTGCGCAGTTGGCTCATTCCCGTCGGATGCACGGCCCCGCAAGCGGCGGGCAAAATCCACAGCGATTTTGAAAAAGGTTTCATCCGCGCCGACGTATATACGTTTGATGACCTCGTCAAACACGGTTCGGAAAAAGCGCTCCGCGAGCACGGTTTAATCCGCAGCGAGGGCAAAGACTATATCGTAAAGGACGGCGACGTTTGCCTATTTAAGATAAATGCCTAACCAAACGTGTAAACATTTCGGCGTGTGCGGCGGGTGCGCGCTGTTAAACTTATCCTACGACGAGCAAGTGGCTAAAAAACAAGCCAAATTGCAAGAAATTTTGCGTGATTTTTGGACACAAGAAATTCCCGTTACCAAAACAGATAACCCGTTTTATTTCCGCAATAAAGTAGAGTTGGGGTTTTGCCACCAAGTCAAATGGCGCGAAGATTACAACAAAAAAGACCCCGCCAACAAAACCCGCCCGCTGGAGTTTGAACAATCGCTCGGATTTAAATATAAAGGCCGTTTTGATCGGGCGGTAGAAATCAGCGAGTGCCTTTTATTTAGCGAAAAACTCGTGCCGCTATTGGACGCTTTGCGCGCCTGGGCAACCGCCGAAAACCTGCCGTACTACGATACGCGCAAACATACGGGCGTTCTGCGCCATTTATTAGTGCGCGAAGGCAAAAACACCGGCGAGCAAATTGTGGTTTTGTTTGTAACAGACGATTTTAACGAAAAAACATTTGTGTCCGCTGTGGAAAGTGTTTTACCAAACGCCAACATTATGGCCGCGGTAAACACCGGGTTGGCCGACACCGCCGCGCCGGAAAGTCTGCGCGTATTAAAAGGCAAAGACCACATTTTTGAAAAAATTATTTTGACAAGCGAAAACGGCCAACAAGAGCGTGAAGTGGTTTTCAAACTTTCGCCACAATCGTTTTTTCAGACGAACACAAAGACTGCGCAAAAAATGTACAGCCGCGTGCGCGGGTTTGTCAAAAAACTCGCCCCTAAAAAAATTTACGACTTATACGGCGGCGCGGGCAGTTTTTCCTTATCGTGTGCGGACCTATGCGAAAAAAGTATTTGCGTGGAATCCGTCGCGCCCGCCATTTACAACGGTATTGAAAACGCCAAAATTAACGACGTGAAAAATGTGCAATTTTTCTGCGCTAAAGTGGAAGATTTCGTCAAACAGCAACCGATTGAAAAAAAAGACGCGCTCATTATTTTAGACCCGCCCCGCGGCGGTATGCACCCCAAAGCCGCTAAGGCGGTAGCAGAGAGCGGCGTGGAAAACGTGCTATATATTTCGTGTAACCCGGTAACGCTGGCTAACGATTTAAAAATTCTCACAGCGCACTATGACATTTTACATGTGGAAGCGTTTGATTTTTTTCCGCACAGCGAGCACATTGAAACATTCGTGCAACTGAAATTAAAATGACTTTGCAAGACGCATTAAATTCACTTAATCCGCAACAACTCGCCGCCGTCAATTACGACGGCGGGCCGTGCCTGATTGTGGCCGGGGCGGGAACGGGAAAAACCAAAACACTCACTACCAAAATCGCCAAACTCATCGCGGAGGGTTACAATCCCGCGCGCATTTTAGCCGTTACGTTTACCAACAAAGCCGCCGGAGAAATGCGGGGTCGCGTAGACCAACTCGTGCCCGGCAACGCGCGGCGCGTGTGGATTCATACGTTTCACTCGTTTGGCGTACGGATTTTGCGCCAACACGCGGGCGTGTTGGGGCTTTCCAAAGATTTTGCCATTTACGACGAAAATGACCAGAAAAAAGTCGTTACCTTGTTACTTGAACAAATGGGCGTCAAAGAGCCCAAAAAAGAAGTCAACCAACTGGTCAGTTTAATTTCGCGCGCCAAAGACGATATGGTTTCGCCCGAGACCCTGATGCAAGCGGCTACCGCGTCCGGGCTGGACAGTAAAATCCGCGCCGCGGAAATTTACCGCCGCTACGAGCAAAAATTAAAAGAGGCCGGCGCGCTGGATTTTGGCGACCTCCTCGTCAAAACCGCCGTTTTACTACGCGACCACGAAGATATACGCAGTTATTACCAATCATTTTTCCAATATATTCTGGTGGACGAATACCAGGACACGAACCGCACCCAATATTTAATTACCAAAATGCTTGCGGCCGTCCACCGCAAATTGTGCGTCGTGGGCGACCCGGACCAAAGTATTTACTCGTGGCGCGGGGCGAACATCCGTAACATTTTGGACTTTGAAAAAGATTTCAAAGACGCTAAAATTATCACGTTAGAGCAAAATTACCGCTCTACCAAAGTAATTTTGGATGCGTCCAATAAACTGATTTCCAAAAACAAACAGCGCAAGGAAAAAAACCTGTTTACCGAAAAAGACTCCGGCGACCCCATTGAAGTGCGCCAACTGGAAAGCGAAGGGCGCGAAGCGCGCTGGGTCAGCCAAAACATTAAATCGCTCGTGGAAACCGAGGGCGCAAGTTTAAAAGATATAGCCGTTTTTTACCGCACCAACGCGCAGAGCCGCAGTTTTGAAGATGCGTTCAGACGCTATCAAATCCCGTACCGTCTAATCGGTACGGTAAGATTCTACGACCGTAAAGAAATTAAAGACCTTATGTGTTATGCGCGTATGCTCGTTACGCCGCAAGACGACGTGAGTTTACTGCGCATTATCAACACCCCTACGCGCGGACTGGGCAAGACCGCCCAAGAACGGCTTGTTACCCACGCACAGGAAAAGCAAATCTCCGTATATGACGCACTGAAAAATGCGGCCTACGTGCCGGGTTTAAGTTCGGCGGCGGTCAAAGCCGCTATTAAACTGGTGCAACTCTTTGAAAAATGGCGCGGCGAAATGCTCTTTACCGCCCCGACGGATATTTTCCACAAAATTTTGATAGAGTCCGGCTATATGGACAGCGTAAAAGCGGAAATGGAAAAAGACCCGGAGGCCGAATCGCGCTTGCAAAACTTGGATGCCCTCATCAACGCCGTCAAAGAATACGAGGAACGCTGTGCCAGAGGCGAAAAAGAACCGTCCGTGGCCGATTTTTTACAAGAAATTTCACTCTTGTCCGGCGACGACGAAACACAAGCCGGCGAGGGCGGTGCGGTAACTTTGATGACCGTACACCTGGCCAAAGGCCTTGAATTTGATAACGTATTTGTAACGGGTTTGGAGGAAAATCTCTTTCCGCTCGGGCGCGATAACGAAGACGAAGCCGAAGAAGAACGCCGGCTTTGTTACGTGGCGATGACGCGCGCGCGCAAGCGGTTGTTTTTAACATACGCGCAAACGCGCCGTAAGTTTGGGCAATTGCAAGAAAATTTACCGTCGCGCTTTTTGTTTGAAAGCGGTTTGTTGGACGAAAACGCGGTGGAAGAAACCGCGCCGCGTGCGCGCTTTGCGTGGGGGGGCAATTCCTCTTATTCCGGCGGCAATTACGAACGCTTTACCCGCCGCAAACGCCAATATAGCGAAAATTATGGTGGTGGTTTTGAAGGTTACGCGCGCAAAAGCCGTTTTCAAAAAAAATACGATGAATATGGTTATGAAATTGAAGAAAATTTAGACGACGGATACGACCGCTCTTCTCTATATAAAACGGCTACGCCGATGTATGGTTTGTCCGACCCGCGCCGCGTACCCGGTGCCATTCCCCCCGCCCCAAAAGTGCCGGATACTCCCGCCGAGAAAAATGCCGACGGCGTAGCCATCGGCGGGCTGGTCAAGCACGGTGTTTTCGGGCAAGGTAAAATTGTGCAGATTGCTGGTAGCGGCGAAAGTGCCAAAATTACGGTAGTTTTCGGCAACGGCACGAAACGGACGTTTATGCTGAAATTCGCCCCGTTGGAAATACTTTAATTCATCCCGCGCCGTTTCGTTTATTCTGTTTTAATAAAAATAGTCTGTCCCATTAGCGGCGACCTCTGCTCCGCCGGACTCTTGCTTACATATTTGATGGTCTATAGTTATACTGGCAGCATTGGTAGATATAATACCACAACGTTGCTTGCCGGCATATTGTTCAGCGGCATGTTGTAGAAAAACACCGTAAAGTAAATTATAATTTTGCTGACATTGCACACGTGCCGCCGAGTTATTGATAAGCGTGCACGTTATATTTTCCAGATTGTACTGCCAGTTGGTATCTGCGTGTTTACTAATTGCTTTTATCGTTCCCGGCAAAGCGACGTCTAATCCTTCCACATCTACAGTATATTCTCCGTTGGCCAGATAATATAATTCTTCTGCGTTAGCCAATGCGCGAGTGATATTTTTAAGTGTGGCAAATCTGGATCTTTTTACCGCTTTTTGATATTGCGGCAAGGCCACTGCCGCCAATATGCCGATGATAAGTACGACGACGAGAAGTTCAATGAGGGTAAAACCTGTTCTATCTAAAACGCCCGACAAACAACTTTCCTCTTTCATACGTATTCCTCCATGCAAATTAGGTATACGTAAATTAAAGCAAAAAAAAAAACGAATGCAAGTCTTTTTTGTGCCTTTTTAAAAAACAAGACAAAAAAGGGTCACGCCTCAAAGGAGGAGCGAATAAGAGAGAGTGTTAAAGAACAGGGTAACGAAATTCGGATTAACGTAACTTTGCGCGCACAATTAAAAGCGGTTCAAGGTTGCGCAGCGGCAAGCAAGAGCAAGCACAATCTAACCCTTTTTTTACCATAGGTTTTGGCAAAAAATATAGTCTAATGAAAATATCTTTTAAAAGAGAGGATGAACATGAAAAAAACAAGTTACAAAGTACTTCTGGCCGCAGTGACGGCGGGACTTTTGTATACGCCGGCGGCGCAGGCCTGCACCGGCATTGCAATCAACGCGCAAGACGGCACGCGGCTGCTCGCCCGCACGATTGAGTGGAAAGGCGGTAACCTAAACAGCAAACTCATCATCATGCCGCGCGGCATGAAAAACACCGCCCTTACACCGGCGGGTGAAAACGGAAAAACATGGTACAACAAATACGGCGCTGTGGGAGCCAGCACGGTGGAACCGCGCTTTGTGACCGAAGGCGTCAACGAAAAAGGGCTCAATGTGGGTATCTTTTATTTTTCGCATTACGGCAGTTTAACGCCGTACGAAGCCAAGCACACTAAAAAATCCGTCAGCGACGGCGAACTGGTGCGTTATATGCTCACCAACTTTGCCACCGTGGACGAAGCCCTGGAAGGACTCAAAAAAATTGAAATTATCCCGATTGGCAAACCGGACGCCAACGGTCACTACGCTACCGGGCATTGGCGCATCAGCGACGCGTCTGGCAAAAGTAAAATTTTGGAAATTACCAACCGCGGCGAGCGTCACATCTACGATAATAATTTAGGCGTGTTTACGAACTCGCCGGATTTCCCGTGGCACCAATCCAACCTAAACAATTACATTCACCTTTCCGGCGGCGAAACGCCCGATAAAACCGTGGGAGATGTTCACTTGTTCTCGCTGGGTGGCGGCACGAATTTAATGGGACTTCCCGGCGATTTGACGCCGCCCGCGCGCTTGGTGCGTGCGTTCTTCTTCTTGCACAGCGCACCTATCCCGCCGGATACCTATGCGGCCGTAACGCAGGCATTTCACCTCTTAAATAATTTTGATTTGCCTATCGGCGCCGAATATGCCCCGGGCCAACCTATTCCGGATATGCCAAGCGCCACCCAATGGACAGCCGTCTCCGACGTGACGCACCCGGCGTTTTATTACCGCACGATGTATAATTCGGCCATTCGCAAAGTGGATTTAACAAAAATTGATTTTGCGAAAGTGCCTTATACCGCCACGGATATGGACGAAACACCGCGCGAAACATTTTACGAACGGAAATTTTAAGGACCTCAAACACTTGAGCAACTTCCCGCCCGTTATCAGTTATAACAGGCGGGAAGTTTTATCAACAGATATGCTATAATATAAATATAATTTGAGTAGTTTTAAGTATTTTAGTAGATTTAAGCCCAGTTGGCGCAGCGCTTGTAGCATAAAGTTCGTTCCCGCTCACGGGAACGCGCCAACGGGAAGAAGTGATACGAAGTTTAACAATTTGAGTTGTAAGAATTTGATTTAAGCCCAGTTGGCGCAGCGGTAGCGCGTTCCCTTGACATGGGAAAGGTCACAGGTTCAATCCCTGTACTGGGCATTTTTTATTGGCATTTTTGCCAATAAAAATGCCCTTGTAGGAACAACAACTGCTTGTTGTTCCGTCA
>JAZRIL010000063.1:0-13127 GCA_045645285.1 Elusimicrobiaceae bacterium
TTCCCCCGCCAGGGGGGAAGCCAAACGACTCGGTTTCACCCTTGTTGAACTCTTAGTCGTCGTACTCATCATCGGCATATTGGCGGCGGTGGCCTTGCCGCAATACCAAAAAGCGGTGGAAAAATCACGCGCTACCCAGGCGCTTGCTTTATTGAAATCGTTAGCCCAGGCACAAGAAGTATACAAGATGGCAAACGGACAAGCCGCTTTGACATTTGACGAATTAGATGTGGAAGTTCCTTGGCCGGCAGTTACCGGAACAACGAATCAACGCAGTAACGGGGAATGGCTCATTTCGTTATGGCATGTTAGCAGTCAAGACGCGGTAACTTTAGCCCGCTTAACAGGCCAATACGCGGGGGCCGTTTTTGCTTTTTATTCTAAGATAAATGACGTGTCTGAAATGTCCGCCAATAAACTTTATTGTATGGAAACTCTCAAAGATTTGGCAGGTAATACGCCTTTATTTACGGCGTCGGCGGGTAGTTATTGCCAAAAAATGTTTCATGGAAATTTAGTACATACGGGGGCTGTGCGCGCGTACGAAGTGGCTTGGTAATGCTTATATATTCTTGCACACGCGGCGGAGGTATTTGGCCGCGTGTTTTTTGGCGTCATTTTCATCTTTGGCAAAATCAATGAGCGCGGTAATTTTTAAATCGGGTAAATTTTTCTGTCGGAAAATTTTATTATCTGCTTGACCGCAAATAAACAAAACGGGTTTTTTGTGTCTTTTAGCCAGTTGCAAGACGGTACCCGGTGCTTTGCCGTAAAAAGTCTGTTCGTCTAATTTCCCTTCACATGTAATGACTAAATCGGCCCAGGCAAGTTGTTTTTCCAGTTGCATTTTTTTAAAGAGCGTCCCCGCGCCTAATTGCAATTTGGCTTGAAAACAACCATATAATCCCGCGGCGATTGCCCCGGCGGCTCCGGTGCTTTTTACGTTGGAAATTTTACGCCCTGTTTCACATTGTAAAACGCGCGCCCAGTTGGCAAGGGCACGCTCTAAAATTTCCACTTGTTTTGCAGATGCACCCTTTTGCGGGCCGAACACCCGCGCCGAGCCCAGGCGGCCCAGTAGCGGGTTTTCTACGTCGGCAACACCCACGATTTTAATGCCTTTAAAATTCTTTTTTAACAGGGATAAATCCACCCGCGCCAGTTTTAATAATCCCTGTGCGCCGGGGGAAATGGGCTGTCCGTTTTTATCCAGTAACCGCACCCCGCACGCGCTAACCAACCCGGTGCCGCCGTCGTTAGTGGCTACGCCGCCCAGCCCCACATAAACTATTTTTGCGCCGTGTTTTACCGCCGCCAGCAATACTTGTCCTACACCGTAAGAGGTGGCTCCCAACGGGTCCAACTCATTTTTTTTAGCACGGCCCAGGCCGCAGATTTTGGCCGTTTCTATAATTGCTGTTTTGCCGTCGGATAAGAGTAAAAACGGGACGCGTTTGGTTTTGGAAAAAGCGTTTTTAGCAGATATAAAAATAGTTTTAGCGTGCGGGTCTGACGTCTTAAAAAAATCTAAAAATCCGTCTCCGCCGTCGCTAATCGGATAAGCGTGCACGGTATGTCGGTTGCCGAGCATACGCAAAAAAATCCGCCCCGCCGCTCTGGCGGACAAAGAACCCTTCAGTGCATTGGGCAGGGCGAGAATTTTCATTAAAATTTCCAACTGAGTTGTGCTTGAATAACGGTGTTGGACGCGGCCGATTTTTTAAGTTCGTCTTTGCGCGGGGCGAACACTTGTCGCAATTCCACGCCTACCATCAGATCGTCCACCCAGGTTTCCACGCCCACACCCACCGAGCCGGAAGGCCCGTTAGAAGAAATGGAATCGCTGAAACTGACCGTCCCGGCCGTCGTGGGATACGTGCCGTTGTAATTGAGCGACAGCATTTCATATTGTAGCGCGCCCGTTAAGTAGCACGCAAAGCGGGAATTGGGGTTGAGGTAATAGTTTGTGGCGGCTCCAAGTGATAAAACACTGCCGCTGGTGCGCATTTCGTAATCGGTTCCACCGGAAGTAAAAGCAAATTTGTTGTTGGGTACGTTGGCAAAAAATACTGTCGGGCCGAGCCAAAAATTACTTTCTTTAATGCGCCATAAAAATTTGCTGGAAACGGCAATAGCGGTGCCGCCCACATCCAGTCCTTCTTCGGGTAAGGCCGTGCTTGCGGAACCGACGGCCAAATCGCCTTTGGCTTTGAGGTCCAGCGGCATCACGCCTAGTTGAACAGAAAAGTATTTAGCAAAGTTTTTTTCCACGCGTTTAGTTGGTTTGGCGGCGGGTTTTGCCTGCGTTTTTTTAGCAGATAAATCTTGTTTGGCTGCCGCGGCGTAATCTTGTTGGGAAATGTTGCCCGCCTTTACGTTTTTGAGGAAGGCCTCCTCGTCGCTTAATAATTTGGGGGCAGCCGTTTGGACCTGTGCGGAAGGGGTTTGCACTTGCCCGTTGATGACGGTGGCCTTTTTGGCGTCAAACACTTGGTCAATGTCTGAATCAAACGTCAGCCCGCCTGCGGCGGCTACGGCCCCGGCAGCGGCCGCGGTTTGGGCTTGGGCGGCGGCCTGGGCGGCTTGTTCTTGCTGTTCCAGTTTTTTTTCTACAAATTCCTGTTGGGCGTTTTGGCCGCGGTCGTAGTCGTAGGCCTCAATGGATACGATTTGCGGCATGTCTACGTTGACGATGGTGCCGTCGTCGGTTTGGAGTTTTAAGTTAAACTCGTCCATATCCAAAATAACACCTACCAATTGGGTGCCGCCCTTTAGGATAAGACGGTGTTTATCAGGTAAAATTTGTTCAATATCGCGTTGGTTAAGCGTGATGTTTCCGTATGAAGTGGCTAAGTTGAGCGTATATTCGGTTTGCGACAAAATAGACCCGCTAATGAGCGAGCCGTCTTTCATTTTGAGCGTTTCGGCGTTTAACCCCGAAGTAAACAATCCGGTAAGTGCAGTAAAAAGTAACAGTTTTTTCATACGGTAAAATAGACAAAAAGGGCGCGGGTAACCGCGCCCTTTTAGATTATTTGGTTTCTTCTTTTTTGCTTTCGCAGCAGCACGGAGCCACCGCGTGTTTGATTTTTCCCAGAACCGTCAAAGTTTTGGCGACAGTCAAAAATCCTACCGCGGTTAACAGGTCGGTCAACACAAACACGAGCAACGGTTGCCAGGCCATCATCCCAAAATTTTTAAGTACGACAATTACTTGATAGATACCGTAAACGATCGTCAAGTAGAAAAGGGCTAAGAAAATATAAGACAGCCCCCGTAAGCACAACCAATTGTGCGGAAACCATTTAGCACATTTGCAGCAGTTAGACATAAGTTCTCTCCTTTATGATAGTAAGGGAAACTTTCCCTACCTTTATTGTATCAAAAGAACGGCCCGTTTGTTTAGGGCTTTGCGGGGTTAGTGGCGGCGGACGGCTTCCAGCAGTTCGGCGGCGTGGGTATAAGCGGCCGATTTTTTATCCGTATTTCCGCCGAGCATGCGGGCAATTTCCGCAATTAAATTTTCGCCATCAAGCGGCGTAATAGTAACGCGGGTAGAGTTTTTTTGAGCCGTTTTTTCCACGTGATAGTTGGCGTGGGCTTGCGCGGCTACTTGCGCTAAGTGCGTCACACACAGCACTTGTTTGTCTTGCGCGGCTTGGCGTAATTTTTGGCCGACTAAATTTCCTGTTTCGCCGCCGATACCCGCATCAATTTCGTCAAATACCATTACGGGAACCGTGGGCGCGAGCACCGTTTTTAAGCCCAGCATCACACGGGAAATTTCCCCGCCCGAAGCAATGTCTTTGAGGGGTCTAAGCGACTGGCCCGGGTTGGGCGAGAATAAAAATTCCACTTTGTCGGCCCCGGTGGAGGTGATATTTTCTTCGTCCATTTCCACGGCTACGGAGAATTTAACCTGGTTAAACCCGAGCGGCTTAATTTCTTGCGTAATTAAGCGGGCTAATTTTTCGGCCGCGTGCATGCGTTTGTCGTGTAGTTCCCGCGCGAGCGTGAGCAGTTTTTCATGGGCGGCGGCCAGTTCGTTTTCCAAATCTTGTTCGTGTTCTTCGGCGTGTTGTAAGTTTTTGATTTTTTGGCGTAAATCTTCCGCGGTAGTCAACACATCGGAGAGTTCCGGGCCGTATTTGGCTTTTAGGCGTTTTAGTTTTTCGTGGCGCGTGAGCATTTTGTCCAGTGCGGCGGGGTCCACTTCCATATCTTCTTTGTAGGCCCCGAGCGTTTGCGCGGCGTCTTCTAGCGTAACAAGTGCGGAGTTGACCTCTTGGGCCAGGGCGGCTAAATTGTCATCCAATTCCGCCATTTGGGTAAGAATTTTGGCGCCCCGGGTGGCGCGGGCGGCGGCAGAATTTTCCGCATTGTATAATTCTTCATACACCTCTTGCGCCAGTTCCAACAGTTTACCCGCGTGTTTGAGTTTGGGGAGTGTTTGCTCTAATTGGGCATCTTCATCGGCGGTGGGGTGGACGTCCTCAATCTCTTTTAATTGATACGAATAAAGGTCCAACAGCCGCTCTTTTTCTTGTGCGCTTAAACGCAAGGCGTTCAATTTAGCGCGGATTTCCTGTTCGGTTTTGTATGCTTTTTGTACGTGTTCCAACAGCGCGGTATGTTTAGCAAAATGGTCTAATAAAGTTAAATGTACTGCCGCATGCAATAAACTTTGGTGGTCGTGCTGTCCGTGAAAATCTACCAGGTATTTACCGATTTGGGCCAAGGTGGACACGGTGACGGCACGCCCGTCTACTTGGGCTTTGCCTTTCCCTTTTTTGTCCAATTCGCGCCGCAAGGTAAAGCGGTCGGCTGTCAGGTGATATTGTGCGCGCACCTCCCCGGGCAAGCACGCGCTTTCAAATTCCGCGCTGACGCACATACGCTCCGCGCCGTCTTTGATGACAGACACATCCCCGCGCGCTCCCAGTACAAAGCCCAGTGCCTCTATGACAATGGACTTTCCCGCACCTGTTTCGCCGGAAAAAACGGTTAACCCGGTGGAAAAATCAAGGGTTAAATCGTCAATAATAGCGAAATTTTGGACATGCAGGCGCGTAAGCATAATTAGCGGCTCCCCCAATTCAGTTTTCGGTTAAGCATGGTAAAGAAATCGCGCTTTTCGCTCATAAACAGTTGTGCCACATCGGGGCTTTGCGTGATTTGTACACGCGAGCCGGGCGGGAGCGTCAAAGTTTCTTGGCCGTCTATTGTTAAATCAGCCCCGTCTAGCGGTGTTTTTAACATGGGGGCGAGGGTTAATTCCCCTTCAGCGGGAAGTAAAATCGGGCGTTGGGTAAGCGTGTGCGGGCAAATGGGTGTAACCAAAATTCCCTCCACGCCGGGGGCTACAATCGGCCCGCCCGCCGCCAGCGCATAGGCGGTAGAGCCGGTAGGTGTAGAAATGAGTACGCCGTCGCCGTAATAGGGCGGCAATTCGCGTCCGTCAAACGAGGCGTTTATAGTTAAGGCGCGCGTTTTATCGGCGTGTAAAACACAGTCGTTGAGGGCCACTAAATCTTGCGTGTCGTCGTTAGGAAATTGGACGTGTACGGCGAGCATCAGCCGCCGTTGCAAGAGCAGTTGATTGTTGAATAAATCGGTCAGTACGGCCTGAAATTCTTCTTTTTCACCCGCGGCTAAAAAACCGAGCGTGCCGCAGTTAATCCCTAAAACGGGGATGTGATGCGGGGCGGCCTCGCGCGCGCATGCTAACAGGGCGCCGTCGCCTCCCATGCAGATGAGCAAACTGATGTCGGATAAATCATCCAGCGAAGTGGAGACAATGGCCGTGCGTCCGTGGGCCGTAAGCCAGGCGGCTACGTCGTCGGCGAAAGGTTTGTTTTGGGGTTTCTGTTCGTTGTAAAAAACGGTGATTCGTTCAAATTGCATACTTGTATTGTAGCAATTTATAAGAATAACTTGTATGGGAACAGATTAGTATAGATAAGAATGACAACCTCCGCCACAACCTTCTGCAAACGTTTTGTTACCGGTAGCAGTAGCACACATGTCATCGGCTTGAAAGTGGGTGTCTTCATAGGACCAACAGTATTTTTGGGCAGAGGAATAAGTATAACTCACAGCCACCAATCTTTTATTGGAAGGGCCTAAAAGGCAAGTTGCTGTGCCCCAAATGGTATAAATTTCGCATGAAACATCTCTAACGGTGGGCAAGTCTATTGCCAATGCTTCCGGGTCTGTGGTGTAAGTGCCGTTGGCCATCTGATATACTTTTTGTGCTTTGATAATTGCATCCATGGACGTTTGTAATTGTGTAAACCGCGCTTTTAATACGGCTTTTTGGTATTGCGGCAGAGCCACCGCCGCCAAAATACCGATGATAAGTACGACAACGAGTAGTTCAATGAGGGTAAATGCTTGTGTGTTTTTCATATTAAATGCTCCTTTGTTGTTTTTTTGTCTGACACTCTATTATCGTTTTTTTTTTTGATTTGTCAAGTGTTTTTTCGGATAGGGAAAATGCGATGAAATGCCGCCGGGTTTGTGCCGCCCAAAATGGTATAATATAAGTATTACCATAAGGGGGATATTATGTGGGATTATACTGATAAAGTGATGGACCATTTTAAAAATCCGCGCAACGTGGGGTCTATCCCCAACGCAGACGGCACGGGCCAAGTGGGCAGTTTGGTCTGCGGCGATGCGTTGCGTTTGACGCTCAAAGTCAATAAAGAAACAGAGGTTATTGAAGATGCTAAATTTGAGACGTTTGGTTGCGCCAGCGCGATTGCCTCGTCCTCTATGCTAACCGAAATGGCCAAAGGCAAAACCTTGGACGAAGCCGCTAAAATTACCAACCAAGATATCGCGGACCAACTCGGCAATCTGCCCCCTGAAAAAATGCACTGCTCTGTCATGGGAATGGAGGCGTTGGAAGCCGCCATTAAAAGTTACCGCCAAGGCGGTAAACCGGTGGTGTTTGAGCAACAGGAAGAAAAACTCGTCTGCCGTTGTTTTAACGTGTCTGAGGAAGCCATCATCAAGGCCATCCGCTTAAACCATTTGACGACGGTGGAAGACGTTACCCATTTTACCAAAGCCGGCGGCGCGTGCGGACGTTGCAAAGGCGATATTCAAAAGATTTTGGATAAAGTCAACGGGGTAAAATCTGAAGAACAACCCGCCCAAAAACCGTTTAACCAGTTAACCATTGTGGAAAAAATCAAAGCGGTGGAAAAGGTACTGGAAGAAGAAATCCGCCCTAAACTCAATATGGACGGCGGCTCGGCTGAACTGGTGGATTTGTCCGGCGGCGTGGTAAAAATCCGACTCGTCGGTATGTGTAGCGGATGCATGAATGCACAAGCCACCATTAAAAATTTTATTGAAAAAACACTTCAAGAAAAATTAGACCCGTCTATCACGGTGGAGCAGGCCTAGTATGAAAGAAATTTATTTAGATAATAATGCCACCACGCGCTGTTATCCGCAAGTAGTAGAGGCCATGCTCCCCTACTTTAGCGAGAAATACGGCAACGCCTCCAGCATGCACACCTTCGGCGGGCAAAACCGCCACGCCGTTGAAACCGCGCGTAAACAAATGGCCGCGCTCATCAATGCTGAGCACGCAGACGAAATTATTTTTACTTCGTGTGCCACCGAGAGTAACGATTCCGTACTGTTTTCTGTGGCGGAATCTTTCCCGCAGAAAAAACACATTATTACTTCTGCCGTGGAGCACCCGGCCGTCTTAGAGCCGTGCCACGTGTTGGAAAGCCGCGGCTGGCGGGTGGATTATATCCGCGTAGATGCGCAGGGCCGTTTTGATTTGGATGAACTTAAAAGTCTGATTGATGGCGATACCGCACTCGTGTCCGTGATGTGGGCTAATAACGAAACGGGAACTGTTTTTCCTATTCAGGAAATTGCAAAAATTGCCCACGCACACGGCGCACTCTTTCATACCGATGCTGTACAAGCGGCGGGAAAAATTCCGATAGATGTGCAAGCCGCGGACGTGGATTTTTTGTCTGTCAGCGCGCATAAATTTCACGGTCCCAAAGGTATCGGCGCGTTGTATGTGCGCCGCGGTACGCGCTTTGTGCCGTATTTGGTTGGCGGCCACCAGGAAAAACGCCGCCGGGCCGGCACGGAAAATGTACCGTATATCGTCGGAATCGGTCAAGCAGCCGAACTGGCCCAAAAACGTTTGACGGACGGAAGCACACAAAAAATTGCTGCCTTACGCGATAAATTGGAGCAAGGCATTGTGGCTACGATTCCAGACGTCAAAATCAACGGAGATGTGCAAAACCGCGTGCCTAATACCACCAACATCAGTTTCGGTTACATTGAAGGCGAATCTATTTTAATGTATTTAAATGACTTCGGCATTTGTGCTTCGTCCGGCTCGGCGTGTACATCGGGCTCGTTGGAGCCGTCGCACGTACTCCGCGCGATGAAAGTGCCGTTTCAATTTGCGCACGGGTCCATCCGCTTTTCGCTTTCCGACGAAAATACGGAAGCGGAAATAGATACGGTGCTCAAAGAATTGCCGCCCATTATTGAGCGGCTGCGCAAAATTTCGCCGTTTTCCAAAGAAAACGCGTAAAGACGTTGTGAAAATCCACCGGGAGAGTTATATGAAAAAAATAGTCCTTTTGCTGTCTGTCATTGTTTGGTCGGTTGCGGTATTTGCCAAAGATACCGTCATTTATCATACCAGCGACACGCACGGCTTTTTCTATGCACAAAAAGACCGTAACGACGGAAAATTAAAAGGCGGCTTTGCCGCGTTGGCCGCAGTGCTTAAAAACGGACCGCAAAACTATTTACTTTTAGACAGCGGGGACTTTTCCAACGGAACGGTGGAAACGAAAAACTCCAAAGGGTTAAAAGCCGTAGAACTGATGAATGCGCTTCATTATGATGCGTCCACTATCGGCAACCACGAGTTTGACTTTAAGGACCCCGGCGTTGCCCCGATATTGGCCCATGTCAACTTTGCCCTCTTGGCGGCGAACTTTTACGAGGCCGGCAGTTTGAAACGCCCGGCTCACGTGGAGCCGTATAAAATTTTTACCCGTAACGGGGTGAAATTTGCCGTTATCGGTTTAGCCCACACCCACCCCACGCAAGCCACGCAAAAGTATACCTTTACGCCGCAACTGCGCGAATTGGAAAATATTTTACCCGAAGTGGAAAAACAAAAACCCGATGTGGTGGTGGTAATTGCCCATGATTCTGTAGCCGACGACAGACATGGCACAGAAGGCCAATACATGGCCGAAATTGCACGTCAATTTGGCGGCCGGGTGCATGTGGTGTTGGGGGGGCATGCACATAAAATTATCCAAAACAAAAAAATCAATGGCGTGTTGTTTGTGGAAAGCGGTTGTTACCTCAAAAACGTAAGTAAAATAACCGTCACAACCGACGACAAGACGGGTAAATTTGTGTCTGCTAAATCGCAGTTAATCCCGTTGGAAATTACCAAAACGGGCGAAGATAAAGAAATTTTAAAACTGGCCAACCGCTTGCGTGAGCCCGGTGTGGATGAGGTGCTTGGGTATACGCAAGAGCCCATGCCCCGGCGTGCCAGTAATCCTAAATTTTTGGATGACTCGTTAAACAACTGGGTGGCCGATTTGGGCCGCGCGTATGCGAACGTGGATGTGTTTATTACCAACCGGGAAGGTACACGCGTGGATATGCCCAAAGGCGAAGTCACTAAACGCGATGTCATAGATATCCACCCTTTTGAAAACACCGTGATCAAAATGACCGTGGATGGCCGAATGTTAAAACGTATTGTCAAAAGTGGGCTTTCCAAAGGAAGAAGCCGGTTTGCGTTCTCGGGCTTAGCGGTCAATTTTGTCTACAACAAAAAAGGACAGGTCAAAGATTTACATATTTGGGTGCATAACAAACCCCTTGAAAACCGCAAAAAATATACCATCGCTACCAACTCGTTTATTGCCGAAGGCCGTAGCGAGGGGTTTATGTTCAAATCCATCCCGGCCGACCAAAAAATACCGGTGGGCACCAAAACGATCCGGCAGTTAATTGAAGAAGGTTTGCGTCAAGGCACGCAAAAGGATCCGCTTAAACCCGGGCCGGAAGGCCGCGTCGCAGAGCGGTAATTATGAAATCAAGCCGTGTTATTATCTGTTTGTGGGGGCTGTTTTTTCTGGGAGCGTGTGAGCAACCGGAGTCTTTCCGCTTGGATATTTTTTACACGGCCGATACGCAAGGGTTTTACCACAGCCGCTTAGAGCCCCGCTTCGCTAACCAAGCCGCGGGTGGGTATGGCATACTCAAGGAATTTTTATCCGCCCAGCCCGAGCCGTATTTGTTTTTTGACGGAGGCAATTGGTTCGGTTCAGTGCCGGAGGCGGCCATGACGCAAGGTGCATTTATGGCTCCGTTTTTAAAAGCACTGCCGGCGGCGGCCGCCTCGCTGAGCGGGAAAGATTTTGCGTTTGGGTGGCCGGCGTTGCGGACCATTGTGCGGGAACTGTCGTACCCGGTGCTCGTGTCTAACTTGAAATTAGATAATCAAATCCCGTGGCCGCTACACGATTACCACATCTTTACGCGCGGGAAAGTGAAAATCGGCGTGTTTGGGCTGGTCAGCCCGGACACCGTGCGTATCAACCGCAACCGCTTGACCGGTTTTACCGTGCAGGACCCGGTGCAGGCCGCCGCGCACATGGTGGGGTTATTGCAACAAAAAGGGGTGGATTTTATCATCTTGCTCAGTTCGTTGGAAGATAATACTGCCGATACCCCCGCTGAGGCCGTGTTGGCCGAAGAAGTCAGTGGGATACACTTAATCCTCAGTGCCAATAAAGACCGCGAAGCCCCGGAAACCGACCGTGTCAACCAAACCTATCTTGTATATCCCGGTGCTAAGTTAGACAGTGTGGCGCATATCCGGTTGGAATTTGATAAAAATAACCAAGTAAAAGATCTGTCGTTTGAAGATGTGCCGCTCTTGAAAAAAAACTGGGGGGAAGATGCCGAGTTGGCAGACCGGGCGTTGCGCATCCAACAAGATACCCAACATAAATTAAATGCCCGCGTGTCTACGGCCCCGGAGCGGATTTCTATCTCGTTTGCGCGTGAAGCCCCCTTGGGCAATTTGCTGGCGGATTGTTTGCACCGGTGGGCGCGTTTGGACGGGGTGGTGCTTAATTCGGACTCTATCCGCAGTGCCTTGCCCGAAGGAACTATCACGGAATATGACTTATATAAGATGTATCCGTATGGGGATAATATCACGTTTCTAACCATTAAAGGAGCCGCTTTTAAGCGGGCGTTGGAGGCCTCGCTGGAGGCCAAAGACAACTTCCCGCAGATTGCCGGGTTTACGGTAGAATATAATCCGCAGGCCCCGTCCGGCGAGAAAATACACAAAATTACACTGGCTAACAAGCGAATTGTACGCCCGCAAGAAACGTACCGGTTTGCCGTAACCGACCACGTACTTGCCGGCGGATTCGGACACGATTATTTTGTTGATTCGCTGGAGTTTAAAAATACTTTTGTGGACGCGCGGCAAATTATGCGCGCTTGTTTAATCCGCCAGAAAAAAATCACACCGCCTGCGCTCGGGCGTTGGGTAGCCTTTCCATGAGTATTTTGCGTCCGCTTGCTGTCGGTTCGGTTCAATTAGCCAACAATTTGGTGCTGGCCCCTATGGCCGGCATTACCGATACGCCCTTTCGCGTACTTTGTTTGCAAGGGGGGGCGGGGCTTGTTTGTGCCGAAATGGTATCCGCGCACGCGCTTCATTACGGCAACGCTAAAAGCGGACGGATGTTGCAAGTCAGTCCCAAAGAACATCCCGTCTCCATGCAAATTTTCGGTTCGGATGAAGAAACCATTTCCCGCGCCGCCCGCCAAGCCGAAGCGGCCGGAGCCGATATCGTAGACTTAAATGCCGGATGTCCGGTCAAAAAAATCAATAAAGCCGGCGCCGGGTGTGTGCTGATGAAAGACGAAAAAAAACTGGCGCGCATTTTGACAGCGGCAATAAAAAGTGTGAAAATTCCCGTTACTTTAAAGACGCGTATTGCGCTTAATCATCACGAATTTTTAGGTGCACGGCTTGCCAAACTGGCCGAAGATTGCGGCGCGGCGGCTGTTACGCTCCACGCCCGCGCGGCCGTGGATATGCACAGCGGCGAGCCGGATGTAAACGCATTGGCTCAGGCGTGCGCGGTGGTCAAAATCCCTGTCATCGGTAACGGCGGCGTAACCGACGCCGCGCGTGTGAAACAATTTGTAGAGGCGGGGTGCGCCGGAGTCATGATTGGACGCGGCGCGGTGGGAAATCCGTTTATTTTTCAAGATATTAGGGACGCGCTTGGCGGCCGTGCGCCAACATCCCACACACCTAAAAGCCGATTGGAAATCTACTTGAAACTCATTGAAGAAAACGTGGCTTACTATGGCGAGCGTATCGGTATCAATCGCAGCCGCAAGACGGCGGGCTACTGGATAAGCGGTTTCCCCAATGCGTCCGCGGTGCGCGGCGAGTTTGTGCGGTTGGATACACTGCCGGAAGTGCGCGAACTGCTGATACAAACGTTACGGAATATTGCGTAATTTAGAGAGTTCCTTTTGCGTCTAATTGATTACAAAGTTTTCGTTGTATGTCAGAGGCCCCGGAGTATACGGTGCATCTGATTTTAGATAAATCAGAATCACGGATAGTAATGTAGTATCGGTTGCCAGGTTGGCGTTGGGCCAGGGCCAGTTCGGTAGTAGAAGTGCTTTTACATGTATATGTAAAATAATTATTATAAAAGCGCCCGCTACCTTTAGGTAAAAAATCAAGACCAATATCCAACGCATCCATTTCGCTTTCTTGTGCATACCGGCCGTTGGCTAAAAAGAAGCGCTCCTGGGCTTCTGTCAGTTTTCTTACGATGATAATGGCTTCTGTCATATGGGCTTTTTCTACTGCTTTTTGATACTGTGGTAACGCTACCGCCGCAAGTATACCGATAATAAGAACGACGACTAAGAGTTCAATGAGTGTAAAACCGCTGTTTGTCGTGTGACTTCCCCCCTTGCGGGGGAAGTGGTTTTGTGTGCGTAAGCACTCAAAACCGATGAGGGGGTTTAATAAAGTGTTTTTCTTT
>JAZRIL010000064.1:0-24814 GCA_045645285.1 Elusimicrobiaceae bacterium
CGCACGGGAAATTTTAGACTCGCGCGGCTATCCGACAGTAGCCGCCGAAGTGGTATTAGATGACGGTTCTATCGGCGCGGCGGCCGTGCCCAGCGGGGCATCCACCGGTTCGCACGAGGCCTTGGAACTGCGCGACGGCGGTACCCGTTACCATGGAAAAGGCGTACTAAAAGCCGTGGCAAATGTGGAAAAAATCGCCCGGGAACTAACCGGCCAATCCCCGTTATCCCCCCGTACTTTGGACGAAAAAATGATAGCCCTGGACAGCACGGATAACAAATCCAACTTAGGGGCCAACGCCATGTTGGCCGTGTCCATGGCACTACTGCGCGCCGGCGCCGCCCATACCCGAATGCCACTTTACAAATACATTCGCCAATCCTACGCTCTGGCAGACGACGGTTATTTGTTGCCAACGCCGATGCTTAACATCATTAACGGCGGTAAACACGCCGATTCGGGGCTAGACGTACAAGAATTTATGATCGTTCCCTGGCAAGCAGACACTTTTTCCCAAGCATTGCAAAGTGCCAGCGAAACGTACCACGCGTTACGCGCAAACCTTAAAAAACAAGGCCAAGTAATTGCCGTCGGCGACGAAGGCGGCTTCGCCCCCAAAATTGCCAAACACGAAGATGTATTAAAAACTATTTTATCCGCCGCGCACGAAGCCGGCCACCCGGATATGGCCCTGGCCTTGGACAGCGCAGCCAGTGAGTTTTTTAAAGACGGGAAATACCACTTTGAAGGACACGATTTGTCCGCCGCGGAATTATCTGCCATATACGAAAATTGGTGTTCTAATTATCCGCTTTGCTCGCTGGAAGACCCCTTGCAAGAGGACGATTGGCAAAATTGGCAACAACTCACCGCCCAACTGGGCCGGCGCGTTACATTGGTAGGCGATGATTTATTTGTTACCAATTACCAACGCTTGCAACGCGGCATAACGGCTCACACCGCTAACGCCATTTTGATTAAACTAAACCAAATCGGCACGGTGTCCGAAACAATAGACGTCATGCAACTGGCCCAACAACACGGCTACTCGTGTATTGTATCGCACCGTTCGGGTGAAACGGAAGATACCTTCATCGCCGATTTGGCCGTAGCCACCAACGCAGGGGCTATCAAAACCGGTGCCCCTGCCCGGGCCGAACGCACCGCCAAATATAACCGGTTATTACAAATTGAAAACGAACTGGGCTCCCAAGCCGTTTACGCCCGGAAGAAGGCCTTTAAACACGTATGAAAGAATTTATCAATGCGCTGATTAAAAACCGAAAGCCGCTACTGGTTGTGTTGGGGCTACTGCTGGTGATTATAGGGTGGTTGGGAAACAGTATTTCCAACCTGGTTCACAATAAATTAGAAGCGCAAAAACTCGCCCGCCAGCGCCTGGAATTAGACCAAGAATATGAGCAACTCGTGCAAAAAAAAGCCCTGTTGGAAGCCCAGGACCCGGCCCTGATTGAACAGATCGCACGCACGGAGTATGACCTGGCAAAACCGGGTGAAATTGAATTTCGTTTTACGGAAGAAAAATAATATGAATATAGAAGTTATTAAGTTAGGCCCTATGGATAATTGCACCTACCTCGTCAGCGAAGGGCAGGAGGCCCTTTTCATTGACCCGGCGTGGGATATGAATTTTTTGGAACATACGCTTGCACAAAAAAAATTGACGTTGCGCGGGGTACTCTTTACGCACGGCCACTTTGACCACGTTAAATTCGCCCAAGACCTTCTGCAAAAAACAAATTTAAAAGGATATTTGGAAGAAAACGACGTCGCCTTATCCGGCATAGACCCCCAATTTTTACACACGTATCACGGCGAACAACACGTAAAAATCGGCCCGTTTACCGTGCATATTATCCCCACCCCCGGCCATACCGCGGGCGGGGTGTGCATCCAAATCGGCAACGCTCTTTTTACGGGCGACACGCTTTTCCCCGGCGCGTGCGGACGAGTGGATTTACCTTCGTCCGACCCGCGCAAAATGCGCCAAAGTTTAGCCAAACTGGCCCACCTGCCCGAAGACACCCAAATTTTCGCCGGGCACAGTTACGGCGGGAAATGCAGTTCTACCATTGGCTACGAACGCGTCAAAAATCCGTTTATGCGTAACGCCGTGCGCGAGGAGAATATATAATGCACCCCGTATTTTTACAAATCGGTTCCTTTGAACTGGCCAGTTACGGCGTGATGACCGCGCTGGGTTACGGGATTGCGTCTTATTATTTACTGCGCCGCTTACCTAAGTATTTGGATAAAGATACATTTTGGAATTTAATTTTCATTATTTTTATAGGCGCGCTTATCGGCGCAAAATTACTTTTTATCCTGGTTACCTGGCCGCAACTCACAGGCAGCGTGTGGGAAAAAATAACGTACTTTGTGCAAAATTTCCGCTACGGATTCGTGTTTTACGGCGGGATGATTGTAGCAGTGGCCGCACTGATTATTTACCTAAAAAAGAAAAATCTGCCGCTTTTACCCACCTCCGATTTTATCATTACGGCCTTGCCGCTCGGGCACGCGTTTGGACGCATTGGGTGCTTTTTAGCGGGTTGCTGTCACGGCAAGCCGACCTCGCTACCGTGGGGCGTTACGTTTACCGACCCGCACGCCATGGTCTCGCCCGATTTGCTGGGTGTACCCGTGCACCCGGTGCAACTTTACGAAGCCGCGGGTAATTTGCTGATTTTTTGGCTACTGCACAAACTGTATAACCGCCCGCATAAAGACGGGATGATTTTAGTGGCGTATATTGCGTGTTACGGTGCGTTACGTTTTGTGTTGGAATTTTTCCGCGGCGACCTGCGCGGCGCGTACATTTTCGGGCTTTCCCCCGCCCAACTCATTACGCTGTTACTGGCGTTAAGCGCCGGAGTCATTGGGTGGTGCATTCACAAACAAGGACAAAAAAATGGCTGATAAGAAAACTATTATTTTTGAGGGATATTCCAAACGGTTGGATATTTTTGTAGCGGACGAATTGGAAAATTTGTCACGCTCGCTTGTGCAAAAACTCATTAAAGACGGCCACGTTACCGTCAACGGTAAAAAAGTCAAACCGTCCTGGCCGCTCTCGCCCGGCGAGACGGTGGAAATTGAATTACCGACGGCCCACAGCCAAACTAAACTAAAAGATTTAATCATCCACGACGGAAAAGATTTTTTTGCGCTTATTAAACCCGCAGGTATGCTCGTGCATCCGCAAAGCCCCGTGTGGGAAGAACACCCGGAAACGGTGTTTTCTTCCGAAGAAACACTGGTGTCTGTGATTTTGTCAAATCCCCCCAAGGGCTTTGACAAAGAAATGCCGCGCGCCGGCCTTGTCCATCGGTTAGACCGCGAAACAAGCGGGGTCATGATTGTAGCCAAGACGCAGGAATTTCAAGCGGAAATGATTGCCGCGTTTGCCGCGCGCGAAGTACACAAAACGTATCACGCGATTGCGTGCGGGCTTGTCCCTGACGATGAAGGAACGATTGATGTGCCGATCGGACGCGTAGCGGGCGGAAAAATCAAGGCCTCTGACGTCGGACGCGAGGCCGTTACGGACTACAAAGTGTTAGAGCGCAAAAGCGGATTTACGTATATTGAACTGTACCCGCGCACGGGCCGCACGAACCAGTTGCGCGTGCATTTAAATTGGCTCGGATACCCGGTGTTGGGCGATTGGCTTTACGAAGGCGCGACAGCCGAGCGGTTGATGCTCCACGCCCGGCGTATTGAATTTAAACACCCGCTGACAGGCAAAAAACTAACGTTTGAAGCCCCCGTTCCGGCAGATTTCCTCGCCGCGTGGGAACGGGTGACGGGGAAATAATCTTACAAACCACCTGTGGAATTTAGCTGTTGGCACAACTTGCGCTGAATAGCAGTAGCACCTCCGTCGGAATAAGCGAAACAATATACACGATTCGGATTGTTTATTGGAATATAAATATAATAAACCCCTGTTTCACCATTTTGCGGAGCGTGTTGAGCAACAGCCAAATGTCCTTCACTACTTCCCCGTGGTGAATAAACAAAATATTTCGTTTGAATACGATTACCATACCAATCTGCACTTACCTTGCCTGGAATTTCTATATCCAACAAATCTATTTCATTCTCCGCAGCATACCGCCCGTTGGCCATGTAAAAAACTTGGTTAGCATTGGCGATGGCACGTACCAAAGTCATGGCTTCGGTCATACGCGCTTTTTCAACGGCTTTCTGATATTGCGGCAACGCTACCGCCGCTAAAATGCCAATAATAAGAACAACTACTAATAATTCAATGAGCGTAAATCCTTTTACGCTTAAAATACCCGACGAACAACTTTTCTTTTGCATGCGTACTCCTCCTTGTACAACGAGCATACGCAAATACTAGCAAAAAAACAAAACGATGTCAAGTATTTTCCACTTTTCTGACGGCAGAAAAGTTAGCAAAAGACCGCCGCCTACGCTCCTAAAAAGCAGTTAAAACAGGAAAATTTTTCAAACTCACTTCGTTCAAACATGAAAAATTTTTACCTGTTTTAACGCTTTTTAACAGCCCGCTATCAGGCGGATAAACAACAAAAAACGGAGCAACTTTCCGATTTGCTCCGTCCGTATCATACTATATAAGAAATACTATTTTTCTTTCGTCAGCAATTTTTCAAAATCCTCTAACGGCAGCGGACGCGAAAAATAATACCCTTGCGCCAAATCACACCCGACGCTGCGCAAAAATTCCGCCTGCTCTTGCGTTTCCACACCTTCGGCTACCACGCGGGCACCAATGGCTTTGACCATCTCCACGGCCCCCTGCACCACTTTGCGCGCGGTAGAGTTTTGATGTTCGCACCCGCTGATAAATTCTTTATCCAGTTTAATCGTATCAAACTGTAAACTTTTCAGCACGTTGAGCGACGAATAGCCGGAACCGAAATCGTCCATCGCCACGGAAAAACCTTTGTTATGAAGCCCGCGCACCACATTTTGCGCTAGTTCCCGGTTGTTTAAGATGACGCTTTCGGTCAGTTCCACTTCAATAAACTCATGCGGAACTTTGTAACTGTCCACAATGCGCGTCATCTGCGGAATGTAACGCGAGTCGTTGAGGTGCAACCGCGAAAAATTGACCGCTACCGGCACTTGTACTTTACCGTCGCTACGCCACTTGGCTAAAAATTTTACCGCCTGTTCCAAAATGAACATATCCAACTTCAAAATAAATCCGTTACGTTCAAAAAGCGGGATAAAATCATCCGGACGGATCAGCCCTCTATCCGCCTGATTCCAACGCACCAGTGCCTCGGCCCCTTCCATTTTTCCCGTCTGGAAATTAAATTTAGGTTGTAACATCAGCGTAAACGAGCCGTCGGCCAGGGCTTGCTCCATGGCGTTTTCCAACTGCCGTTCCTGCAAGATACGGTGACGGTCTTTTTCGTCGTAAAATTGGATAGGTTCTTTGGCAGAATGTTTGGCGTTTTCCAAGGCCAGGTGTGCGCGGTCCAAGGCAATATAGAACGGCACCTCCTCATTCACTTCGTACACGCCGAACGCCCCGTCCACCATGACACACGAATCTATCATCGTGCAATCGCGGCGGATCAGTGCCAATAATTTCATCAGGCGAGCGCGCAACTCCCGGCGGTCTTCAAATGCCAAGAGCAACACAAATTTATCGGCAAAGTTCCGGCAGACAAATTCATTGGGATTTAAATTTTCCCTAAACAACTGCGCCGCCCGCTGCAACACCAAGTTACCTCGTTCGTAACCGAGCATATCGTTAATAACTTTAAATTTTAACACATCAAAAATTACCAAGGCGGCTCTATCCCCCAAGTCGCGCCGGCGTTTATGAAATTGCAACGTCATGCGGTGCAAGTTATCCATTCCGGTAAGCGTATCAATAAAGGCCGTTTTAAAAAGTTGGCGGTTACTGTAGGCGCGCAAACCAAAAATATACAATCCCAACAACCCAAATAAGGCAAACAAAAATGCAAACAAACTCAGCGACACCCACGTTACCCGTTGCGTTTGGGCTTGAATAAAATCGGTCGGCAAGACGGCCACTAAATACCACTCATTAACAGGCAGAGCCATACCGTAAAGCAAACGGTTCTGGCCGTTTAATTGGTAGCGGACGAACGTCGTTTTTCCTTCGCGGATTTGTTGCCGCAGTCCCGCCAAGGATTGTCCGGAATTAAACTGGGCCCGCTCCATTAAGTCAAATATATTGTCGCCCTGAAACGGCCAGCCGGCGGCCTGCACATCGCCCGTGCGGGAAATAACAATCGCCAACCCATTTTCCCCCAAAGACGCCAACGTCAGCAAGGCCCGGTAACGCTCCGTGGGCACCAGGGCAAACAACGCGCCGACAGGTTCTTGGTCATCATGCAAAGAAGCCGCCTGCACAAACACATTACGCCGGGAGGCAGGATCCAACTGGCGCGCAGAAGTAAACGTATCTTCCGCCAAGGCCTTCATCAAAAACTGTTGTTGCCAACTTTCGTCCAATTCATCGGCCTGGGCCAAAATGGCTTCACCATGAAGCGGAATAATCCCTAAATTGACAAATTCGTTATACTTAACTTGCAGTTGTAAAAACCGGGCTAATTTTTTTTGACGGTCCCACGGGTAATTGGTTTGGGCGGTAATGGCAATGGTATCCACGACTCGTTGGTCGGCCTCCAGGGCGCGGCTAAAACCGTCGGCTGTTTCGTTGGCCGCAGCAACAATGTTGGCTTTTACATCACGCTCCAACATGGCACCGATATAATGCCAATAAAACGCCACGCCGGCCGCTAAACCGACGACAACCGCCACCAACAATACCACTAAACCAACCAGTGAAATACGTTTCATAATTTTCTAAGCCCGCCCGGGTGCAGAAGACGCTTGCGCATCCTGTGCCCGGAAAAACCCCAACGTTTGTTGCGAATAGGCAAAAAACGGATAGAACGGATTTTCCGGATTGCGTGCCTCTGTTTCTTTTAGTTCCTTGTAAAACAATTTTTCTTTGGACACCGCAAATAAACACACTTTTCCGTCGCCCGACGGCGCCGGGAGCGGCGAGCCGGCCGGTGCCGCTTGCATGTGTGCCGTTAATTTGCTGGCGTGCGCAAGCATGTGCGCCGCCGCCGTTTGTAACGCCTCGTGCCCATGTCCGCCAATCACGCCGCCCAGACCGCTTTTGCTGTTGTTTTCAAAATATAAACTGCTGTCCCCCAGCGAATTGGTTGCCAAAAAAATATGTTTGATTTGGTCACCGTCGGCCAAGGCCATTTCCACACCGGCTACGGCAATCTTATCCGCACCGAGTTCAATAATCCCTTGGCGATTTTCCAAATTTTTCACGTCCAGCCAAAAATTCCGCATATTGACATACGCTTCTTTCATAGGCACTACCCCCGCATACATCATACCATTTTCCCCGTTTTTTGGATAGACGATTTCCCTTGATTTGCGGTATAATAAAAAAAAGCAATCTTGGGGGAATTATGACACACAAAGGACGTGCCGTTATTTTGATGATGGATTCTTTCGGTATCGGCGGAGCGGAAGACGCCGCCCAATTTAACGATGAGGGAGCCGACACCTTAGGCCACATTGCCGCCGCACGCGGGCATTTAAATGTACCTAATTTGGCGGCTCTGGGTTTATTAAAAGCCGCCCAGGCCTCTACGGGCAGACCGGTTCCCGTCGGCCCGCAAGCGGCGGCGCAAGTTACCCTGCCGTCCAAATACGGTTTCATGCGGGAAATCAGCCGCGGCAAGGATACGTCATCGGGCCATTGGGAAATGGCAGGTTGTCCGGTAGATTTTGACTGGGGCTATTTCAAACCCGACTACCCCTCTTTCCCACCCAAACTAATTGAACAAATTTGCATGGCCGGCGGCCTGCCCGGAATTTTGGGCGACAAGGCCGCCTCCGGCACGACCATTATTGACGAACTGGGCGAAGAACATATCAAAACAGGCAAACCGATTTGTTATACGTCGGCCGATAGCGTATTTCAAATCGCCGCACACGAAAAATATTTCGGACTCAATAAACTATATGAAATATGTGAAATCGCGTTTAAATACGTTAAGCCCTACAACATCGCACGCGTGATTGCCCGTCCGTTTGAGGGCGAGAAAAAAGGTGAATTTAAACGCACCAAAAACCGCCACGATTATTCCGTTACCCCCCCGCACCCCACTGTATTGGACGCTATCAAAAATGCGGGCGGGCACGTTATTTCCGTCGGAAAAATCAACGACATTTTTGCCAAGCAAGGCATTACCCAAGCCGTTAAGGCCTCGGGCTTGGAGGAATTATGGAACGTCACGTTGCACGAGGCCAAAAACGCGCCGGACTTTAGTTTGGTGTTTACGAACTTTGTGGATTTTGATATGACTTGGGGCCATCGACGCGACGTAGAGGGCTACGCGCAAGGATTAGAATATTTTGACAAACGCCTACCGGAACTGGCCGCGCAACTGCAAGATAATGATATCGTGTTCATCACGGCTGACCACGGTTGCGACCCGACGTATAAAGGCACCGACCACACCCGCGAACACGTGCCGGTGATTATGTTTGGCAAACACGTAAAACCGGAGTTTATCGGCGGGCGCGATACATACGCCGACCTGGGCCAAACGGTTGCGGACTATTTCAACTTACCGCCGCTAAACGTAGGAAAAAGTTTTTTGGGATAAAAACAGGCACAACCGTTCCGGTCGTACCCGTCTAAATTTACCTGCAACAATAGTTAAAACCGCACGCCGCCACGCACCGTCAATAGACGTTCCCAACGGCTATCTTGCTCCAAAAATTTATCTATGCTTTTGGCGCGATACATCATCTGCCCTTCGCCGGCAATAAACCAACCGCGGTAAATTTCCACTTCCAGGCCGATACCGCCTTGCACATATTTAGTCTCTTTGGTATGTTGACGAAGGTGGACGTAATCCACTTTTTGTTTACGCTGGCCCGCGCCTAACAACAAATATACGGCGGGCTTGGTTTCCAGCGTCAAAATCCATTTACTGATTAACCCATACCGGGCATCCTCATAGGAATTATCACCGAAAAAGTGCTTTTGATTCATCCAAGTTCCTTCAGCACCTACACCCAACCATCGCCACGGATAGTAAAGCCCGCGTGCGGAAAGGCCCTCGGTATCTTTGGCTACGGTAATGGCGGCCCGGTCTTGGATATGTTGATTAGACCCGGTCCACCCGACGGAAACTTCCCAATGTTTAGCAGAAGAAACGGTAGGAACGTTTTCTCCCGCGTGGTATACTTCTTGCGCGGCGGCCACATACGGCCCCAGCACAACACAAAGGATAAACAATAATTTTTTCATAGGGGGAAAAAAAGGGTGCACACCGGGCCCCCTCCAACAAAACAATCCCCCGGCTTAACCGGGGGATATACAAACAGATAGATTATCTACCTTTGATAATATGCCAGATTGTCGTTCTGGAAATACTCTGGCGTTTTTTGGTAACTTCTTGTTTAATTTGTTCCAACGAAAGCGTCGGTTGTTTTTTGTGCATTTCTTTGACTAACGCAATCGTTTCCGGGCGGATTTTATAGCGCCGGGCAAGCGGATGCGGATCAGAAGGTTTGGCCTCCCTCATACGCGCTTGCCAATGTGCAAATGAGGCACGGGAAACTTTGTACTTCTTGAAAGTTTCTTTCCAACCGTGCTGTTGATAATACTTCATCAACTCTTCTTTTTCGCTAAGCGTAAGGATTCTGTATTTGTTCATAGATGTAATGTAGCATTTTTTTGAAATTGAGTCAAGCCCCTTTTTACAAAAAGCACATACACGCAGCAAAGGCGTTGAAAAGGATAGGGTAACGAAGTCCCGTTTAATGTAACGTTGCGGTTTGAATAGCCAGTGGTTCAAGGCCTAGTGGCCGTGCCCCTGCCCTCGGTAAAGGGGTTGACTCACGCCGCGCTCGTCATCCCGCAACGTCTTAATGCGGGATATGGCGAGGCAAGAAAAAGGACTTGACAAATCAAAAAAAAAAACGATAATAGAGTGTCGGATAGAAAAGACAAAGGAGCAAACAACATGAAGAACAAACAAGCATTTACACTAATAGAATTATTAGTCGTCGTACTCATTATTGGCATTTTGGCAGCGGTAGCACTGCCGCAATATCAAGTGGCAGTACTGAAAGCCAAAACAACGGAATTATTGGAGTTAACCAGCGACGTAAAAAAAGCCCAAGAAATGTATTATTTAGCCAACAACGCATATACGGTAAAATTGGATGAACTGGATATTCAATTTGCTGCCAACAAATTGGAAAACCAACCCACCTATGAACTGGGAAACCAAAACCGGATACACTTATATGGTTATGGTGCTGTAACAGTGGGCATCCCGGGGAAAATAGGAATCGGCCGTTTTTATGATCATACAACCTCAAGCACTTCGCTAAACACAACAAAAACAATTTGCTTCGCACATACAGACACCGCCAATAAAGTATGCAAATCACTCGGTGGAATAACAGCGACAAACTCTACCGATTGTACCCAAGCGATAGGCGAAGGATTGGATTGCCGGATGTATACTTTTTAGGAGGAAAGCAAGTCCCTTACGCGCACAAAGCAGTTTGTGCGCTCCCCGACAGAAATTTAAAAACCACCTTTTCAGGTGGTTTTTAAATTTCTACCGGGGAAGGGACTTGAACCCTTAAGCCCGTGCGGGCAATAGTTTTTGAGACTATCCTGTATACCAATTCCAGCACCCCGGCTTAAATCGTACCCACTTATTTTACCAAATTTCACACAAAAAGAAAATAATTTTTCCCGCGTCGCACATCAAAAACATTTGACAAATCAAAAAAAAAAACGATAATAGAGTGTCGGATAAAAAAGACAAAGGAGCAAACAACATGAAGAACAAACAAGCATTTACACTAATAGAATTATTAGTCGTCGTACTTATTATCGGTATTTTGGCAAGCGTGGCCCTGCCGCAATATCAAAAAGGTGTAATTAAAGGACGTTTGGCAGGGATAAAACCTATCTTAACTGCCATAAAAAACGCCGAGGAAATCTATTTTCTGGCAAACAACGAATATGCATTAGATTTATCCTTGTTGGATATTGAAGTTCCGTGCCCCATGCGGACTTTGAATAATGGCGGTACAGATAATCTGTTCAAGTGTGATAAGTATTTTGCGATAGACGCTTTTAACAGTACTCAAGGCAACATTTTAATCGCATATTACTGCCCGAATGCAGATATTACCTCTGGAATATCCGCATGTCAGTCCATAGCAGATTTTGAATACAGAGTTTGGT
Organism: Elusimicrobiaceae bacterium; assembly: GCA_045645285.1. GTDB lineage: Bacteria > Elusimicrobiota > Elusimicrobia > Elusimicrobiales > Elusimicrobiaceae > Avelusimicrobium. Next base: position 11,309 of record JAZRIL010000064.1, read on the forward strand.
TAGAGCATTCCACCAAATCTAACCAAACTCAATGTATAGGACATACAAACTTAGGAAATCAAATTTGCAAAAATCCCTAACCCTACTTACTCAAACGACAACATCGTGGTATAATCTTTCAAGCGTTTGTTAATGTCGCGCCGCGCCAGCCCGGCCAGACGGTCCACACTAAACGATTCTATCGTAAACGAAGCCATCACGTTGCCAATCATCATCGCACGTTTAATAGACTTAAGCGTGTCCCACGTTTTCAAACTGGCCAAATAACCGGTAAATCCGCCGCCGAATGTATCGCCGGCGCCCGTCGTATCGTGCACGTGTTCCAAAATATATGGCGGCAATTGGGCAATCCCTTTTTTACTTACCAGCATAGAGCCGTTGGAACCCAATTTGATAATCACGTATTTAACCCCTTTGGCCAAAAGTATTTTTCCGGCTTTAATCAAATTATATTCGCCGGTCAGTTGGCGCGCTTCCGTTTCGTTTAAAAACAAAATATCCATTTGTTTGATAACTTTTAATAGCGTGTCTTTTTTGGAAGAAATCCAATAATTCATCGTATCGCACGCTACCAAACGCGGTTTTTTGACTTGTTTTAAAACGGAAAGTTGCAATTCCGGGTCAATGTTTGCCAAAAAAACGGCTTTGGCATTTTGTTGTTGCACAGTTAAGACCGGATTGAAATTTTTAAATACATTTAAGTCGGTAAATTTGGTAATGGCCGTATTGAAATCTTTATCGTAACTGCCGCCCCAGTGGAACGTCTTTCCCTCTTTTACCTGCAAGCCCGATAAATCCACCCCGCGCCGAACAAACGGAGCGCGGTCGGTTTCCGTAAAATCCGTCCCCACCACAGCCACCACGGAGGGCTGTGCAAAATAACTGGCGCATATAGACGCATAACTGGCCGCGCCACCCAGCACCCGTTTGACGCTCCCGTTGGCATTGTCAACGGTATCAAACGCTACCGAACCGACGACTAACACTTCACTCGCCATAACTGTCCTGCAAGAAGGTTTTAATGGTAACACGTTGGTTGAAATCATCCGAAAACGCCTGTTGGGCCGTTTCCATTTTCGTGTCCATCAGTTGAGCGGTAAAAGATTTTTTATTTTCCTCATACCCTTTCATGTTACCGTGTTGGGTTTGATATACATATTCCGTTTCTGCCGGAGTTAATTTATAGAAAGAATATAATACCCCGCGGAAGCGATCGGCCAATTTGCTTTGGCGCAGTTGGGCTTCAAACTCGGCCGGGGTCAACCCCGTAGCCCGGTGTACGGTGGCGGCGTAGGCAGTTTTATCAAATTTGCCTTGCGCGCCGGTAAAGAACGGAGCCGTTTGAATATCATACGCTACTTCGTAATCGGACACATTCATCCCCGCTTGGTCGGCGGCTTGATTTAACACCTCTTCGGTAATGAGTGCCGCCAACATTTGTTGGCGCAAGAACTTGAACATATCCTCATCCACTTCTATCCCTTGATTGCGGTACACTTTAGCGCGGTCTTCGGTCAAGCGCGCCAAGCGGCGGTGGGAAATTTCCGTAGATCCTACCTTGGCCGCCACGGTGCTAAAACTACCGCGGTGGTAGGCATCCAATCCTAAATAAACGATACTGCCCAAAAAGAAAACCAGCGTAACAATTAAAATAATTTTTTTGTATCTAATCAAAAATGAAATCATGGTTATCTCCGTTATGCTTCTTGTTCAACAGCCGTGGGGACTTCTGCTGTTTCTTCCACTTCGCCGATGACGCATTGTCCGGCGATACGGCCGCCTTCTTCTACGACCATTTTTTTAGCGCGGATATCCCCTTTAATGGAAGCGGGGCTTAATACTTCCAGCATTTCCGCACACACGTTGCCTTCAATAGCGCCGCCGCACACCACCATTTGGGCCGACACGTCGCCTTTGATTTTTCCGTCCGAACCCACAATCACATGGCGGGCGTTATCCACATTTCCTTCCAACGTACCTTCCACCCGCAGTGAACCTTGCACGCTCAGCGTACCCTGGAAATAACATTCCGCACTCACCACAGAATAGTGTTCGCCGGAAGAAAAATCAGAATCTTTTTTTAAAAATCCCATATCACTCCTCCCAACTTATTTAAAATAGTTGCGCGGATTAACGGCTTGGCCGTCTTTCCACACTTCATAATGTAGATGCGTTCCGGTGGAACGTCCGCTGGAACCCATCGTTGCAATTTTATCGCCGCGTTTAACGACGTCCCCGGCTTTGACTTGTATTCCCGTCGTATGGGCATACAACGTAGAATAACCAAAACCGTGGTCTATCAAAATGGCTTGCCCGTAACTGGGCACCCATCCGGCGTGGCGCACCACTCCATCGGCCGTAACCAAAATGGGGCTATCGGGTTTACCGGCAAAATCCACACCGTTGTGCCGCTTGGTGGAGCGGCGCCCAAACGGATCCAACCGGTAACCAAATCCGGAACTAATCGGCGCGCTGGACGGACGGATAGACGGGGTAGAGTTTAACCCCTCACGACGGTTTGCAAAGTACCAGGCAATTTCCTGGAAACTGGCCAACCGCATTCGCGCCGTGTCTTCCATCCGGTCTACGTACGACTTAAATTCTTCGGCCGATAAATCTTTCAAATCTTTTTCAAACAAGGCCCGGGCCTGGGCATCTTCTTTTTCTTTGGTTGCTTCCCACCCTTTGGGTAAATTGATAAACTTACCGCCGGGCATACCAAGCATTTGGCGCATTTGGGTATCGGTGGTGCGGGTCAGTTCCAAGTATTTACGCCCGCGTTCCAACTCATCGGCAATCAAACGCATTTTTACCCGCATCAGTTCATTATCTGCTTTGGTGATTTGGTAATCATACCCGCGGGCAAAAAAGATAAACCCCGCCAATGTAACGCCCGCCCAAACAACAAATAAAATAATCAGGGTCAGCACCCGCATTTTGAACTTGAACGTGGAACCAAAGCGCGGCATAATTAAAATATCTACGCGCTCGCCAAGTGATCGGCCAAAATGATTGATTCTTTTCCCCATCTTTTGTATTCTATCATAATAAAAGCCCCTTGGGGGATTTTTAATACATAAGGAGAAAAAATATGAAAAAATTAGTACTTGGTCTTTTATTTTCGTTAGGGATAGCGGCGTGCATGCCGCCGTTGCCGGCCATTACCCAGCTGCCCGAGGCGCAGTTGCCGGTAGTCGCCGAAGAAGAAATCATGTGGAACGCGGCCGATTATAACGGCAAACCGGTGATGATGGTATTTATGGGCTCGTGGTGCCCGTGGTGCAAACGGACCATGCCGGCCGTCATGCAAGCCGCCGACGAATTCGGCGACCAAGTAGAATTTGTGGCCGTATTTATGGACGGAAATGCCACCCCGGTGCAAGACGTCGTTAAAGAACATAAATTTACGGTAAAATCCGTCTATAACGGCGGCGAACTGGCTGAAGCGTTGCAAGTACAAGGTTTGCCGCACACGATACTGTTTGATAAAAAACACCGCGCCGTGCAAAATTGGAGCGGTTACAGCCCGGAACGGATGAACGACTATCGCGCCGCCCTTCAAGAAATTGTTAAATAAGTATATCGGTTCCATTTCAAACCTCCGCCCAACCAACGAGCGGAGGTTTTTTAACTAATCCAAAAAACGGCCCCTGGTATAAAAACGGCTTTGTTATAATGTCACTATGAAAAAATTATTTTTGGTTACACTTTATTTTCTATCCGTGACCGGATTAGCCGCCCAAACGGTCGGTACGGTTACGGCAACCACCACGCGCATGACGCCCGGCACGCTTACTGACCGGTTTTTGCTAAAACCGGGGGATACGTTTTCTCCCGAGCAATATGAAAAAGCGCAAGATGATTTACACAAACTGCGCGTATTTAAAAAGTTAGATTTTTCGCAAACCACCCGCAACAACCAAGTGGATATCCATATTGACGCGCAAGACGGATATTATATTTTTCCGATGGCATTTTTTACAGGCGGCTCTAAAAGTGCGGGCGGGGCTTCGGTGGCCGCGGGAAATTTATTTAAGCAAGGCGAACAAACTTTTTTATTTGGCGGCGGCAGTAAAGACGGATTTACCGCGCGGGCGGGATTACAACTGGGCCATCATTTTGTAACTGCCGCGTATACCCAACTTCATTTCAATCAGAATTTTTATACGCACGAGTGGCAAAACGTATACAGTGTTTTTTCTACCACCGACGACAAAGACCACAAAGATGCCTTATTATATACGTTGCGCGGCCGGCAAGATAAAATTTCACTCTTTTACAGTTACCGTTTTTCACGCACGGGCCGCGTGGTCATCGCGCCCAAATACAACCGCGTCATATATGCCGGCCGCCAACTAGACAGCGGTAACCACCACTCCGTTACCCTCGGACTCAACTGGGCGGACGACCTCCGCCCCGGGATGAATATGGGTGCCTTATCGGGCTACGGCTTGACCGACAAACAAAAAAGTTTGCAGGACTTACCGCGCGCGCGAACGGGATACACCTTTTCCGCGGCGTATGAAAGCGGCGGAAATTGGAGCGGGAGCGATTATGCCATTTCCAAAGCATCCGTAGAGGGCGCGTGGTTGTTGGAACTTCCCGCGCGGCACGTGCTCATGGTGCAAGCCAAAGCGCAAGAGGCGTTTGAAGGACATTTCACGGATGAAGTTACTTCGTTGGATGTACTGTCCGACGCCGGAAAATACGATAGGCAACTGCGCGGCAAACGCGCGGCGGGCGTAGGCATTTCTTTTGCGTATTATCTATTGCGCAACCAAACGGGTTTATTATCACTCGCCCCGTTTTATGAACTTTCATACACGGACGTAGGCACGCGCTACCGCCCGCACAGCGGCGCCGGAGCCAATTTGTTTTACCGCTTGTGGCGTTTCCCGCTACCGTTTGGACTCAACTATACACATAACTTACAAGACGGCAGCCATCAAATCGGTTTTGTAGTCGGCGGCGCGTTTTAAACATCCGCTTTTTCCTACCGGACCTCTTTTTGCTTGAGCAAAAAGAGGTTTATTTTTTTCAGTTACCCCCTTGACAAATCAAAAAAAAAAACGATAATAAAGAGTCGGACAAAAAATAGCAACAAGGAGATTTTATGAAAAACAAACAAGCATTTACGCTCATTGAATTATTAGTGGTGGTGTTAATTATCGGTATTTTAGCCGCCGTCGCCTTGCCGCAATACCAAAAAGCGGTATGGAAAAGCCGCGCGGCGCAAATTATACCCGTCGTACGCGCGTTGGGCGAAGCCGAAAAAAGATACTTTTTAGCTAACGGCACTTATACGACCAATATGGAAGAATTAGATTTAGATTTTAGTCAATCCAACACATACGATGAAGGCAAAACCTATTGGACGCTACACGCCCAAGAAGCGTTGTGGGCTCAGCACGTGTACGCCGAAATAGACCGCTACGGCGATACACATTTTTATATCCGCTACGATTTGGAAAACGAGATTATGGAATGTTTCCCGGAACTAAACAACAGCAAAGGTAACGAGATATGTAAACTGCTATCCAAACAACCCGCTTACCGCTGTGCAAATCGTTCCGTGTTTATATGCTACAAAATTTAGTTTTGGAAAATTGTTGGCTGGACTAGCAAACGTCCGCAAAAGTTGGTTTACTTTTGCGAACGTTGCGGAACACGAAACTTACGAACTGTCGTTACACTACTTATACATAGGATAAAAGTAGATTCCCATGTATACCGGATTATCTACAAACCCCTTTACACTCTTATTCATTGCCCATAAGCCCGTCGGGTGTACCGTGTAAATTTGCATAGCGTCGTCGTACATTAAATTATGTACGGCTTTGTAAAGCGCGTTGCGTTTGGCTGGGTTGGTTTCCGCCACGGCTTGTTCAATCAGCACGTCCACCGCCGGGTTTTGATATCCTTGCGACAGCGCATACCGCCCTTGGCTATGCAAGAACGGGAAGTAAAAATTGTGTGCGTCGGCGTAATCAGCCACCCAACCGCGGGCCCACATCGGCATTTGGCGGCGGGCCGTTTTTTCCAAGAATGCCGGCCACGTTACGCCGCGCAAATCAATTTGGAATTTGGGATTTAATTTTTCCACGTTGCGTTTTAAAATCTCACTCGCAATTTGGCGCATTTCGCCACTCGTGTTGTAAGTAATTGTAAATTTAAATCCTTTTTCCCACACTTGACCGCCCCACGCCTTTTTGAAATGTTCTTCGGCTTTTTTCAAATCAAACGTGTAGTGTTTGAAATCGTTATCGTAGTTAACAAGCCCCGCCGGAGCCGGACCGAGTGCCATTTCCGCGCGGCCTTCCATGGATTCGTCTAAAAACGCCTGATAATCAAACGCATATTCAAACCCTTTGCGCAAATCTTTATCGCTAAAGAAATCAGCCGGGATGCCTTGCCCGTCCAATTTACCGGAACCGACATCGGGGTTGGCGTCCATATTGATATCAAGCGTAAAGAAGATAACCGGGTCTGTACGTAAGCGCGGCAGATTGTCGTACAAGTCAATCGTTTGGCTGTCTTTTAACTGAGAAATAAATTTGGGCGACAATTCCGCCACGTCCGCATCGCCCGATTCCAACATCAAGCGTAGCGTGCTGGGCTCGTCCACGGTCATCATCAAAATCGTTTTGAGTTTAGGGGCACCTGCAAAATAATTTTCATTGGCCGTCAGCGTCAAGCGTTTGGCGGCAATATCCCACCGCGCCACTTGAAAGGGCCCCGTGCCGTTGGTTTTGTCAAAAAGGGCGTCATTATCTTTAGCAAAGTTATTAAACTGTTTCCACGTTGCTTCGGTGCCGTCCCACGCCCCTTGTTCCAAAGCCCACGATTTACTCACCACGTATCCCCACCGCGCCAAAATATACAAAAACGGCGCAAACGGACGTTTGAGCGTAATAACTACATTGTTTCCGTCCACGCGCACGGCCTCGGCGGCGTCTTTGTAATCTACCACAATTTCGCCTTTATCGTTGCGGGTGGAAGAAACGCCCAAAATCGGCTCCAGGAGCAAACTGGACGGACCGCCGGAAATATCACTAAGCAAAAAGCGTAAAAGAGAGTAGCGCACATCTTCGGGCGTCAACTCGCGCCCGTCGTGAAACTTCACGCCTTGCCGGATAGGAAACGTGTACGTGCGGCCGTCCGGCGAAATTAGCCCGTTTTCTTGGGTGGGCACTTGCGTAGAGAGCGACGGCACTAATTCCGTGAGCGAAGACCCGTTAAATTTTAAGAGCGTATCATACACGTTAATGAGCATGCCGTGGGTAACGCCGTCGTAGGAGTAAACGGGATCTAACGATTCCATTTCGCCTTTATGCGCCACGATAAGCGTATCGGACGCGGTTTTGTTGGCGCACGCGCCAACGAGTAAAACTGCACCTAAGAAAAATAATAATTTTTTCATCGTCTCCTCAAAATATAAGCGGCCCCTTGTTTGTTGTTTAACCACGCACGCGCAAAGGGTTTGGCGTCGTACGCCCGCAGGACGTCAGCGGAAGTTTCGCCGGCCGGGTCCGCTACTAAAATTTGACCGTCTTTCCACCCGCGGATAAGCACCAAGTGACCGGGCGTTTGCGGTTGAGCGGCCCCGGGCAGTTCATCTTCGCCGTAGGCAACACTGGCCACCACCAGCGCGTGGGGCGTACAATACCGGGCCAGTTCGCTAAGCGAACTAAACCGCCAAAAGTGTACATCCAACCTTTGTTGCGAGGCATACGCCGTGTTAAAAAACCAATTTCCAAACACATCCGCTGCCGGGTCATATACGCTTTGCAACACTTTGCTCAGCACAATCGGGCGACCCAGTGCATTAAGCGCCATACACAACGACGTGGGACTGCAAATACGCATCCTGTCCGGCGTGGCTTGTTCTTTTTGCGAAATCGGCCACACTTGCGCCTCAAATGTGCCGGGCGGCAACAAAGAGGCATCTTCTTCGTCGTATTTGAAAGACTTATTCACTCCGCTTACACCGAACGACAAAAGCGGCACTTTCCCCTCCATCCGCACGCGAAGGCGGTAATGGGACATAGGTTTAGTGAGCACCAATTCGTCTATTTTAACAGACCCCCACTCGTTGGCTTGATCGGGAAAACTTTGTTGGAACGTTTCGGACACGAGCCCTAGTTTAAAAAACGGACTCCAGTGTTTGCCGTCGCCTACTTGCACTTCCAACAGCACGCACCCGTCAAAGAAAACACCCAAATTGGCCGATACCACCAACGAAGAAAAAGCAAACGGGGCTTTTTGCGGGTAAGAAACAGCCGCGCGGATTCCCTCCACCCACGTACGCGTTTCCACGTCGGCGGGAGTATGTATTTTGTTGAAGACACAAGCGGAACTGATCGTACCAATCATAAAAATGGCCACAAAATCTCGGGGCACCCGGACTTGAACCGGGAACCTCCCGCTCCCAAAGCGGGCGCTCTACCACTTGAGCCATGCCCCGTCAGTTATATTGTAGCAAAAAGAAACGTGGGAAATGTAATTTCGCATCCCCAGTAGCCGGGAGTTGAAAGCCACGCGCCGGTCCGGCGGGGACCCGCGCCACAAACACTTGACAAAAAGGGGATTGTCCATTATACTACCTAGTACAGGCCATAGGAGATAAATATGACGAAGAGATTAGGATTCTTACTACTCATGCTGTTGGCCGTTACATCGTATGGACAAAAATCGGGTCAACCACAACCGCAGCAACAAACTTACCACCCTTTGTTTGCGGACGTGTCCAATGCTGTTGCCGCCCAAAACGATATATTGTCCAATACGTACCAACTTTTAGTAAAAACACCGCATTCCAGAACCGGCGCACCAAACAACCCAAATGCAGGAGCAAAAGGCAACAAAGGCGAAACCCCCATGCAGTCAGACTTGGGAAGGGCTACCGCTTTTCGTTTGCATAAAAATTGGTTTCTCACGTGTGCCCACGGACCATTCCAACAATTCAATCCTCACAATAGTCCTATGCGTCCGGTAGGGGTTTCCGTCCGGGAACGGTCGGATGCACCCGGCGCGGCGGCTCCTTTCTCATTAGTGATAGATATGACAGCCACCGGCAGAAATGCCAAAGGGAAAGTGTATTTACTTAACCCGCGATTAAAATTAAATTCCACCAATGCCGGGCGGGGAGAGGATTTGGCCTTGATTTATGTCCCCGATGACGATCCTTCCCAAACAGCGTTTGCGCAGGCCAACCAAGAAATTCAACAGATGAAAGAACAACTGAGTTCATTAGGAAATAATCTCTCAGAAGAAATGTTAGCGGAGGTCCGAAACGATTTATCGGCCGCGCAAACACAAGCATCTTCCGTATGGAAGAGATTTTTGAATCATCCAATCAAACCTTTCCATTTATTTATTTTATCGGAACAAACGGTAATAGACGAGTTAGGTTATCCGGGAGTGACCCCCTATTACTTCCCCTTAACCGCGTATTACATACACGAACCAAACAAAGGCGTTGTGAAATTCACGTTTAAGCCGCAGGGCACGCAACGCGGCACAAGTGCTATCTTTTATGAGCGTGTTACCGAGTTAATACCCGGCACATCCGGCTCGCCCATGACGTACGGGAATTATGTGGTCAGCGTGGATTCCGCAACAAATTGCTCGCCGATGCTCACAGACAAATTTTATAATTGGCTCCGTAGGATTATGGGAAAAGATTATGTGCAAGGGATGTGCGTGAAACCTAATCCTTCCACGAGCACGGGGACTGCCGTTCGCAGGCCGTACGATTTTTCCCAAAACTTTGGTTAATTGATGAGCCCGCACTTTATGTGCGGGCTCAAAATCTGCGCCCACCAGGAACTTGGTCACAAGTCGGCTCGTTGACCCTCGCCGCTCGCGACCCCGCCTCGCGGTTTTTGCCTTTCGCGGCTTACGCACGCTCAAACAAAAACATCGCTCCGGCTTTCAAGTCCTGCCGCGCATAAAGCAGTTTATGCACTGTGGACATAAAAATTTGCCCCTGCCGCAAGGGCAGAGGCAAATTTTACTGCGCCCACCAAGCGGTGTTCTACCGACGGGGGAGTGACCAAAATAGTGACCAATTTCTTTATAGCTTACTATCGCTAACTTTGCGAAAATTGGCACGAACTTTTTACAGTTGCCACAGTTCGCGTTTGTGTGGTGCAGAGATGTAGAATTAAATTTACATTAGTTTCTATCTTACTCAGTTTTATGGTAAAATTTAATCAAAGATATCCTTTAATTTAATGTATCTCATGACGCATTGCTATTTTAGCATTATGAAACAAATTCAAAAAAACCTTCCAGATAATTCTCCAATGCATCATGCTCATGGGCAAACAGCCCAAAAGGTTCTGTATAGACAAATTGTTGATTACATTAACCAGTATTCAAATAAATCGGTGCTTACAAAAGATTTTTACGCAAAAAAATATATGCAAACTAAGAGTAAAGTAGGAGGAAAAGCAAGTGATGTAAAGAGTTTATTTCCCGAGTTGTTTTCAATCCCATTTCCGAGTCCCCCAAAACCGACTTTTACTTTTATAGATTTATTTTCTGGAATTGGTGGATTTCATCAGGCTATGAGACAATTGAATGGGGAATGTATCCTTTCTTCCGAAATTGATAATTTTGCAATTGATACTTACTGGGATAATTATGGAATAAATTCAAATAAAGATATCACCCAGATCAAAGATAAAGATTTCCCTAAACATGATGTCCTGTGCGGGGGGTTTCCGTGCCAATCTTTTTCCAAGGCAGGTAAACAATTGGGGTTTGATGACCCAATAAAGGGAACATTATTTTTTCAAGTTATAAGAATTCTAAAAAATAAAAAAATACGTCCTAAATACATTATTCTAGAAAATGTCAGAAATTTACTTTCTCACAATAACGGCGAGACTTGGAAGATAATTCAAAAAGCACTTAATGATGCCGATTATAATGTTAAAGCCGTAATTATGAGCCCTCATCAACTGGGTATTCCTCAACTTAGAGAACGTGTATATATTTTGGGTACGAGAAAAGACATTTACAATGGAAAACTTGACTTCCATATACCACAAAACAAAAAAAAGGATATTAATATATACAAAACTGGGATTATTGAAGAATATTCGGATTCTAAATACCATATCAGTAAGCATGAAGAAAAAGTATTAACTTGTTGGGACGAGTTTTATCAGGGTATTAAAGAAACAGTTATTGGTTTCCCTATTTGGTTTTCGGAATTTAAATCTACCTATAATACGTGTTCATTGCCAACGTGGAAAGCAGAATTTTGTCAAAAAAACAGGAAATTATATCAAAACAACCAAGTATTTATTGATTCTTGGATTAAAAAGTATAATAATTTGCAGGATTTTACTCCGACAGAAAAAAAATTTGAATGGCAAGCTGGAGCAAGCATCTCCTCTTTATGGGACGGTTTTATCCAATATAGGCCTTCTGGAATTAGGGTAAAACGCCCCGATTTTTTCCCTGCTTTAGTAGCAATGGTCCAAATTCCGATAATTGGGAAGTATAGAAGAAGATTAACCCCGAGAGAAGCAGCTAGACTTCAAAGTTTTCCAGATACTTTTATGCCAAACATAAATGACCATCAAGCATATAAGCAATTTGGTAATGCTGTGAATATTAGTTGTGTGAAATTTTTAGCGAAACAGTTATTTCAATATGGCAAAAATATATAAATCAGGATCCTGGGCTAAATACGGACGGGTAATGCCCGGAAAACGCATAGAAAAGAAACGTATAGATCAACTTTTGCTAGATGGTAGTGTGATTGTAAATGACAAAGATCAAAAATTTTCGCCCAAAGAATTTAAGGAAATTTTGAGTAATTTATTCCCCGATCTTATAGAAGAAAATGGGAGAATGTTTCTTAAAACTAAAAACCCTAAGGAAAAAACGATTGGATTTTATACACGAAACATTTATCATTTAGGTGGCAACTGGAGTTCTGAAAAAAAACGAATTGAAATTGGGAAAGATTTTCTGAAATTTTATAACGACAACCAATCTAAAGGGATAATAACCATCCTTCTTGGTTGTTATCATTATTATCCAGATTCTAAAAGCGGTGTGCTTTTGTTTGTATGTTTTAGTGCTAACACATATGCCACTAAAAAAACCAACAATTCAGCGGCCCATATACATACATTAGATTTACAGAATGCTTTAAAATATGGTTATTATCGGAGATTAGATAGATCTAATAACGAACTGTTGGTATTTGATAAAACTAATTTTATAAATTATATCAATACATTGCGCAGAGGAGAAACCCTCCCTGCAATTGAAAAAGACAAGCAACTTTTAGAATATTTGGGGAATATATATACGAGTATTCCCAAGAACTTATACGGGATTCAATGCTATAAACAGATGTTTGCCGACAATGATTCCAATAGAAAACAAGCCGCTTGGGAAGGGTGGTATGTTGAGTATTATGTGAAAAAATTTTTAACTAAGCATCCAAACAATAATATAACCTGGTGGTCCAGTAAGAGGAAAGAGAGTTTGGATTTTGATCTTAAATTCCTCACAGAAGAAAACTTCTATGGAGACATAAAAGCAGATGATGCTCAAAAAAATATACAGGGAAACAAAAAAAGTAACATAGATTTTCTCATTAAGGAACAAAAAGGACGACTTTGGTATATAGTGTTTGAATTTACCCCAGACAAGGATTCAAATCATCAATTTGTAACTACAAAATGGTGGAACACAAAACTTCAAAAACGAAATTTGCTATCATATTCAACTCGGATGAAGTTTTCTATTGTGTTTGAAAATATGAACGTGTATGAAATCAATTCAAATACGCTTAAATATCTCAAAGAGTATTCCGTGAGCCCCTGTCAGGGGAAATCAAGGGAAGTTAAATATAAAATTCCAAACAAAATAAAAAAATTTCTAAAAATCTATCAACAGATTTAAAGTAATGTTCTGTGAGCATAAAAATTTAACAAGTTGGTTTCAACAAAAAACGCCTTAGTTCAAGGCGCGAGTTTAGGAGGTATACTGGCGGGACGCGCGCGGTAGCGCGGAGGTATCCGACTAAACGAGCAACACAGAAATAAGGCGTTTTTATAAGAAAACAACTGCGCCCACCAGGACTTGAACCTGGAACCCATCGATTATGAGTCGATTGCTCTAACCAATTGAGCTATAGGCGCGTAACATTATTTATTATAACAAATTCCCATCTTCTCCGCGGGAAATTGTGTATGCAAAACAAAATGTGGTAAAATATAATTGTCAATCCGGGATGGTGTAATGGTAACACGGGTGCCTCTGGAGCATTAATTCTAGGTTCGAATCCTAGTCCCGGAAGGATTTAAAAACCTGCCGTTTAAGGCAGGTTTGTTAATGGGGAGGGACAGCAACACAAACTGCTTTGTGTTGCGTTAGGATTCGAAAGCCGCAGTGATGTTTTTGTTTGAGGGCGGTAGCCCGAAAGGCAAAAACCGCGAGGCGGGGTCGCGAGCGCCGCACGTCAGTAAGGCGACT
>JAZRIL010000065.1:0-8206 GCA_045645285.1 Elusimicrobiaceae bacterium
CTTGCACCGCGCTATATCCCGGACTACAAATCTCCGGGATGACGAGCGCGGTGCGATGCAAGTCTTTTTTGTGCCTTTTAAAAAAACAATATAAAAGCCCCCTCGCTCGTCATTCCGTAAGGTTTCTGTACGGAATATAGCAAGGGGTCCTTAAAAAATACTTGACAAATCAAAAAAAAAAACGATAATAGAGTATCAGTAAAAAATAACAAGGAACAAACAACATGAAAAATGCAAAAGCATTTACACTCATTGAATTATTAGTGGTGGTGTTAATCATCGGCATTTTAGCTGCGGTGGCTCTGCCGCAATATAATAAGGCGGTAGATAAAAGCCGTTTTATGACGCACATTCAAATCGCCATGGGTATTAAACGGGCCCAAGAGGCCTATTACTTGGCTAATGGAGAGTATGCTACCGATCTAACAACATTAGATGTAGACTATACCGGTGGATGTACGAACACTAACGCATATAACACGGGTTGGGCGTGCCCCAACGGTTTTTGGATAGAGAACAGCCGCAGTATAACAGATGGTCCTATGACGTGCGTTCAAGTATATCTGTGCCCGGGACATAACACCGGATATGGCGATTGCAACACCCATAAGGATGCAGTCTTTCAAATACCTTATGCGAGTGATTCCACAAGGTGTTTTGCCGATACAACGCGTGGTCAAGCGATTTGTAAATCATTACAAAATATGTAATTTACCTTAGTTTAACCGCCAAGTCGTTGACGTCGGCCAGTTCAACAAGCGTAAGCCCCTTGAGTTTAGATTTTTCTTGTTTAGCAAGAACGGAAGTGTAGGCCTTGGTAAACCCAAGCCGCCGCGCTTCGTCCAAGCGGCGTTCAATAAGTGGCACTTTGGCCACTTGCCCCAAAATACCCACTTCCGCCATAAATACACTATCGTGTGCGATGGGAAAATCTTTACAGGAACTGATAACCGCCGCACAAATCGCTAAATCAAGCGCGGGGTCTTTTAGTTTAATGCCGCCCGCCAAACTGACAAAAATATCTTTGTTGTCCAAGGACAACCCGATATGTTTTTCCAATGCGGCAAACAACATTAAACATCTATTCAAATCTACGCCGGTGGCTACGCGCCGCGGATAAGGAAAACGCGTCGGAGAGACGAGCGCTTGCACTTCGGTAAGTAACGGGCGCGAGCCCTCCAAGGATAAAGAATAAGCCCGGCCTTTTAAGGCGCGTTCGCGTGAGGTTTCGGCAAAGCATTCGTTAGCATTTTCCACGGAAACAAGTCCGCTTGACGTCATACGGAATAAACCGATTTCGTCCGTAGAGCCAAAGCGGTTTTTGTGCGGACGAAGTAAACGCAAAACGTTATCTTTTTCCGTGTCAAAATACAGCACACAGTCCACCATGTGCTCCAAAATTTTCGGCCCGGCCAATTCGCCGTCTTTGGTGACGTGCCCAAGTACAAAGGTCATAATGCCTTTGGGTTTGCACAACCGCACCAGTTCGCTGGTGCACTCGCGCACTTGCGCCACCGTTCCGGCCGACGAGGTAAACTCCGGGTGGTACACCGTTTGGATAGAATCTAAAATCAACACTTCGGGATTGACGTTACCCACAGACTCCACAATTTTTTGGATATCCGTTTCACACAACAGAAAAATGTTATCGCCTTTTACGCCTAAGCGTTGTGCACGGCCGGAAATTTGGTTGATGCTTTCTTCGCCGGAAATATATAGGACTTTAAACTGTTTGGAAAGTTCCGCCGCCACCTGGAGCATCAAAG
Source organism: Elusimicrobiaceae bacterium (assembly GCA_045645285.1). GTDB lineage: Bacteria > Elusimicrobiota > Elusimicrobia > Elusimicrobiales > Elusimicrobiaceae > Avelusimicrobium. The sequence continues at coordinate 1,767 of JAZRIL010000065.1, forward strand.
TAGATTTGCCGATACCCGGCGCACCGGCCAGCAAGGTTAGTTGCCCTTTCACAAGCCCGCCGCCAAGCAGGCGGTCAAACTCGCCAATGCGGGTAGGAATGCGGGTTTCTTCCACGGCGTTGCTGTCGGCCAATTTGATAATTTCTGAAGAAAAATCCGTAAAACTGCGGGTGCGCGCCGGGGCTTTTTTACTCTCTTGCGCTTTGACTTCTTCCACCAAACTGTTCCACTCGCCGCACTCCGGACATTTGCCCGCCCACTTGGCAGACTCATACCCGCATTTTTGGCAAACAAATACCGTTTTAAATTTCATTGTTGCTCCTATTTCCCGGCCACGGCGGCTAAACCGAAGAACGAAGAAATATCTTGGTCGTTAAACGACAAATTGGCTTTGACGGCCACGTCGTTGGTTTCCAACGCGTCGCGCATCCACGCGCCGACAGAGAAGAACCGGTTGAAACGGAAATCCACCCCATAACTTAAATTCGGTTTGTTAAAGTTACGCCCGTTGATAACGCGGTCGCGGCCCCAGTCGTAAAATTCACCGGTGAGCGTAAAGCGATTCCAAAAATCATACTTTTTAAACGGCATGAGTTCCAATGCCACCCCACCGCCACCGCGGATAAGCCCGGCGGAAATTTTAGCCCAATCGTTATACAACCCAAAACGCACATCCAATTTGTTTTTCTCTAAATAATCTTTACTGCCTAAGCGGTCATCCTCGTTACCCAGGTTTGCCATACCAACGCGGTAGAACGTGTAACCACTCGCCGGGAAAATCTCTAACGCCAGGTCGCTGGAAGTTACATTGGCCTCGGGCATATAGAAGAAATCGTAATCCCAATACACTTGAAAGCGGCTCATTTTACCCACAAACGTCTTGACCTCAGCCATAGTATCCTTGAGGTCCGCTACACTTTCTTTGACTTCTTGTTTCATTTCCGGGTCTTTTAACAAACTGCCAATTACCCCTTCGCCGTTATTGATACTGGTAATCAAAGCATCGGCCTTCGCCATTAAATCGTTGAGGCGCACGCTGGCCGAGTCCAAATTTTCCATGGTGCGCGTCATATACGGGCGGAGCGTAGCCACCATTTGGTTGAGGTTGGTAGACAACTGGCGCACTTCGGCCATAGTGTCGTTAAGGCGGGCCCCAAATGCCCCTTGATTGTTGACACTATCCACAAAATCTTTGATACTCGCCATCGTTTGCGTAACCATCACATCTAGCGGCAGTTCGTTGACACCGTTTAAATAATCCCCGTTTTTATAAACGGCAGCGGACGGATCGCCCTGTACGACCTTGAGGTATTTGGAGCCGATAATCCCCGTCATCACCACAGAAAACTGCGCCCCCCGGTGCAAAGGAACGTCTTTGCGGATTTCAGCCACCACCACAACGTCATCGCCTTCAATTTTAATTTGTTTGACTTTCCCCACTTCCACACCGGAAAGTTTAACAGGCGCCTTAACAGGCAAGCCGGAGACGTCTTCAAATTTCACATTGACATCGTACGTGCGCGTGACGGAAAGCCCGCCCAAAAAATAAAGCGAAAAGCCGAACACGGCTAATCCCAACACGGTAAAAATACCTAATTTTGTTTCTGCGTTCATTGGTGTTTTCCTTTTGTATCAAATTATGCGGTTTACTCCCGCATCAGTTTCATTTGTATCGGCCCGTGGCTTGACCCGGTAACAAATTGTTTCACATACGGGTTATCCGTCTTACGGAATTCGGCCGGCGTGCCGTAAAGCAAAATACGTCCTTCATATAAAAAGGCAATGTAATCGGCAATTTTGAAAGCCGAGTGCATATCGTGGGTAATTACTACGGAAGTAACCCCCAGTTTGGCTTTTAAATCCAGTATCAAATCGCTGATAATGTCCGACATAATCGGGTCCAGCCCGGTAGTCGGTTCGTCATACAAAATCACTTTAGGATTGACGGCCAACACCCGCGCGAGCGACACGCGTTTTTTCATCCCGCCGGAAAGTTCGCTCGGGTTGAGTTTGGCCACCTCCTCTTGAAGGCCGACCAAGGCCAGTTTTTCGCGGATGATTTTGGGATAATCGCTCTCCGGCACGGTAGTTAAGTATTTAAGCCCAAAGGCCACATTTTCCCCCACCGTCATAGAGTCAAAGAGTGCGCCTTCCTGAAACAGGTAACCAAAGTGACGGCGGATAGCCGCCATTTTGATTTCGCTGTTAATCCGGGTAATATCTTTGCCGTCTACTAAAATTTGGCCGCTCGTAGCATCTTCCAGACGAATCATACATTTAATAAGCGTACTTTTGCCACAGCCCGAGCCGCCCAAAATACACGTCACCTTGCCGTCCTCAATTTTTAGGTTGACGTTTTTGAGCACTTGTTTATCGCCAAAGTTTTTTTGCAAATTGCGTATTTCAATCATACTTAAATTCCAAACGCGGTTAAAATAGCGGTTAAGAAATAATCCAACACCAAAATCAGCACAATCGTCGTTACCACGGCTCCGGTGGTGGATTTCCCGACGCCTTCGGCGCCGCCGCGTGTGCTGATGCCTTTATAACAGCATACCGTACCAATCATAAACGCGAAAATAAATGATTTCAAAAATCCGTGCATAAAGTCCGACACGCCCATAAAAGTAGTAATATCGGTTAAATACACCTCGCCCGGGACGCCCAGCGCATACACCGCCACCACATAACCGCCTACAATACCGAATATATTGGAAAACAACGTCAAAATGGGCATCGTAAAAATAAAACCAAACATCCGCGGGATTACCAAATAACGGATGGGATTTGTACCTAACGTATAAAGCGCGTCAATTTGTTCCGTCACGGCCATCGTACCGATTTGCGCCGTAACGGCCGCTCCCGCACGCCCGGAAATCACAACGCCTGTTAGCACGGGGCCGAGTTCACGAATGAGGGAAAACGCTACAATCGTCCCCACGAAAATCGGGTCCCCGAAGATGTTTCCAATGGTATTTCCGGCCTGCAAGGCAAGCACCATACCGGTAAACAAACTGGTCAGCGCCACTACGCCAAAAGATTCCACGCCGATAGTCACGCTCTGCTCCACGGCCTGGCGCCATTCAAACGGGGCGTGCAACGTCCAAAATACAGACGAACTAACCATGCGGGCACTTCCGCCCACTTGGTCAAATAAATTCTTCATGTATTTTCCGATTGCGTTAAACATTATTTTTTATAAATCCTCGGCACACGCGCGGTGATTAACGTACATAATTCATAATCAATCGTACCGGCTTTCTGCGCCAGTTCGGCCAGGGTAATCTCGTCGTTCCCTTGCTTACCGACTATCACCACTTCCTCGCCCACTTGTACCGGGGCCACGTGCGTGATATCTACCATCATCATATCCATCGTGACGTTACCCAGCACCCGGCAACGTTGGCCTTTGATAAGCACCTCGCCTTTGTTAGACAGTGCGCGCAAATAGCCGTCTCCGTATCCGATAGGCAAAGTGGCTACTTTCATGGGTTTAGGGGCAATAAAACTGCGCCCGTAACTGATACTACCGCCTATGGATACATCCTTTACATATACGACTTTGGTTTTAAGCGATAAAACAGGTTGGTACCCGTCTTCCAGCCCGTAGGCACTGTGTCCCGGGCGCACCATATCGTAATGCACATCCGGGCGCAGATGAATGGCGGTGGAAGCGGCCACATGACGGTAATTTACGCGAATGCCGCGCAGTTGCATATTGGTTAGCGTATCGCGGTAGTAACCAATCTGTTCTTCCGTAAAGGCCGCATCGGTTTGCACGCTGGACAAGTGGGTATATAAACCGTCCAATACGATATACGGATTTTTGGCTAACATTTCCAGCACATCTACCACTTTTCCGCGGCGCGTACCGATACGCCCCATGCCTGTATCTTGCTTGACGTGGCAAAAGGCCTTTTGCCCTAATTTTCCGGCGATGTGGCAAACGGCTTGGGCGGCTTCCACACTGGCGATGGTAACGGCTAATTTATTTTTAATTGCGTACTCAAACGCTTCAAAGGGATAAATACTGCCCAACACTAAAATAGGTAACGTAATACCGGCCTGCCGAAGTTGCAATCCTTCCTCCACGGAAGCCACGCCCAGAAAGTCGCTCAGGGAATTTTCTTGTAAGTATTGGCTGACGCCCACCGCGCCGTGTCCGTACGCATTGGCTTTGACAAGCGTTAACAGTTTGACCGTTGGACCCACTACGCCGCGCACACGCGCCAAGTTAGCAGACAACTTAGTCAAATCAATTTCGGCAAACGTCGGACGCAAAAAAGGCAAATTCATCCATTACTCCGGTAACATCAGTTCCGTATTTCCTCCGGCGGGCTGTGCAACTTCCATATGCTCCGGCGCCGGATTGGTAAACAGAGCATACTCACCGAAGAAGGCCAAATCAATATCCCCCACCGGGCCGTTACGCTGTTTGGCGATAATCAGCGTGGCTTTGTTTTTAAGTGATTCATCATCCCGTTTGTAATACCAATCGCGGTGGATGAGTGCCACGACGTCGGCGTCCTGTTCAATAGAGCCCGATTCGCGCAAGTCGGACAAGAGGGGCTTGTTATCGGTGCGGCCCTTATCTTCATTTTTACGGCTCAGTTGCGACAGGGCCATCACGGGCACGTTGAGCGTGCGGGCTAAATCTTTGAGCATGCGGGAAATTTCGCTCACTTCCTGTTGGCGGCTTTCAATGCGCCGCTCGCCGCCGCGGATTAACTGCAAATAGTCAATAACAATCAGACCGAGTTCTTTGCCTTGTTTTTTGAGTTCGCTGGCTAAACGGCGCGCGCGCATGCGCAGTTCGGTAATGGAAATGCCGGACGTATCGTCAATATAAAAAGGCGCCGCCGACAAACGGCCTAACTCGCGGGTGAGATCCGACCATTTGTTACGGTCAAACCACCCGGTACGCAGTTTGTGAATTTCCACCATGGCCGCCGCGCCGAGCATACGTTCAAAAATACTGTTTCGGCCCATTTCCAGTGAGAAAAACGCCACCGGCATTCCACATTCCACACACGCGTGGTGGGCAATGTTTAGTGCCAGGGCGGTTTTACCTTGGCTGGGGCGCGCCCCTAAAATAATCAAATCGGACTTACGCAACCCGCCCGTTTTGTGGTCAAATTCGTCCAGCCCCGTCGGAACACCCTGAATAGCATTCTTGTTTTGAAAGGACCGCTCCAACTCCGCCATGACTTGCGGAGCCAAATCCTTGGCGGAAATAAAGCCGGATAATTTTTGCTTTTGGCTCAGTTTATAAATTTGGTCAGCGGCGGAGTCAATTAAAATTTGCGGGTCGTCGTCTTCCTCTTTGTAACAGCGTTGCACGAGGTGAGTGGCCGTTTGGATTAAATCACGCACGACGAATTTTTTATATACGATTTCCGCATAATGTTTGACGTGCGCGGCAGTGGCTACTTTATCCACCAGTTGCGTCAAATACACTTCCCCGCCTACCTGAGTAAGAAGTTTGGCCGTTTTTAGTTCCTCGCTAAGCGTAACGATATCCACCGCCTGACCGCGTTCAACCAGGGTTTTCATGGCGGCAAAAATCTTTTGGTGGGCCTCTTTATAAAAATGTTCCGGCTTTAAAATTTCCAGCGCATCTTCCACCGCGTCCGCCGATAACAACATGGCCCCCAGTACGGCCATTTCCGCATCCAGGGCTTGGGGTGGGATACGTTCTTCTAACAAACTACTCATAACAACCTCTTATATAGATGAAAATTCCACCCTTTTTGGGATAAAAAGGGATTATAGGTATTGTAGCAATTTCAAGGCCAATGGAAAAGATAAAAAGGGATTATAAATCTAAGTTATAACGCTTGACGGCTCCGCTTACGTCATTGGTGGTATGGGAATATACCCCACCGAAACCTTGGCAAATTTGTTCCCCAACCTGAGTAGGCGCCGAACAGACCGAGCCCCCCTCATACTCTACATTTAACCAAAACCCTGTGGCGGGCTGTGGTTGCAAGGAAACCATACCCGGATATAAGAAATTTAGACTATGCGGACATCGTAATTGGTTGGTTGTTGAATTGTAAGCACTCTGAGTACAAGGGACCTCTATACTTAGTTCGTTAATATCTACTGTATATCTCCCGTTAGCCATGAAATATTCCTGTTGGGCTTTTTTAATAGTTTTGCCCAGCACAAACAGTTCCGTAGCACGCGCTTTGGCAACGGCTTTTTGGTACTGCGGCAGGGCCACCGCCGCCAAGATACCAATAATAAGGACGACAACGAGAAGTTCTATAAGGGTAAAGGCTTTTACGCCATTATTAAAAAGTATTGTCATCCCCGAGAGTTTCTGTCGGGGATCTTCCACTTGTTTAATAAAACAAGGTTGTTTTTCCTCTTTTATCAACAACTTAGAAAGAGGAAGATTCCCGACTACATTCCTCGGGAATGACCCTTTATTTTCA
>JAZRIL010000066.1:0-38289 GCA_045645285.1 Elusimicrobiaceae bacterium
CTTGATTGGTCATCGCTTGGGTGGGCAAATCCATGAATACAGCGTTGACGGTGTAACCTTGTTCAACCTTGGTTTTGATGTAAAACCGGCTGACAAATGGACCGTATCTTTGGATGGTTATACCTTCCAAGATCACCGCATGGATCACTCCGCCACCTTGGAGGCTGACTTGACCGTCAAATATGACCACAACGAATACGTGCAATTATTTGCCGGTGCCGGTTATGCCAAATATACCAACTGGAATGGTACGGCATTCAACAAAGCCGCGTTTGCCAAAGACAATGTCAAAGGCCAACTCGGTATGTTAATCAAATTCTAAGTTTTGCTTAGAAATACAAAGCCGGGCTGAATAAGCCCGGCTTTTTTTATAGTGTAATATTTTATATTGCGTTGCTACCAAGCCCATATTTTGCCAAAATAAAAACTGCCTTTCGGCAGTTTCTATTTTGAAAAATCGGGGCGGCGGGATTCGAACCCACGACCTCACGGTCCCGAACCGTGCGCGCTACCATCTGCGCTACGCCCCGTATATTACACCGCTTAGAGCGGCTTAAATTTTCTAAAGTTTCAAATGGTCGGGAAGGCGGGAATCGAACCCGCGATCTCTCGCACCCCAAGCGAGCGCTCTACCTCTGAGCCACTCCCCGAAAATTAGCACCGCTTTCGCGGCACACTTATATTATATCATTCTTTTAACAAATCTGCCAGCATCTCTTTAATCTCGCCGAGCAGTTTGATATCGGTTCGGGGGCGTTTTTCGCTATTCGCCGTCGGGAACTGGTAATGGCTGAGTTGCTTTTTGGCACCTTCCAACGTGAGTTTGTGTTTGTAAATCAAGTCTTTGATTTTTAAAATCGTATACACATCTTCTTTGGTATACCGTCGGTGGCCGCTTTCCAAACGAATCGGACGGATGAGGTTAAACTCACTCTCCCAATAACGCACGGAATACTCCGGCACGCCGGTAATCCGTTTGACGTCGCCGATGGAAAAATACTCTTTTTGTTCCAGTTCTTCCAGTCCCATATTATTATTATATCATTTTCTTTTTTATGGGGTCGCTTTAGATTTTGTCGGGATATCTTCGCCACGAAATATCGGCATCTCCCCACTCGGCGGTTGTTTTTCCTGTCTCAGATTTGCAAACCTCTTCTTGTACGGCACTGGCGTTAGACGATTGACAATAGCGGTTTCCATCGGAAAAATAAATGATGTATCTTGGAATTAAATTATTGGTGGATGTGCACCAAACCCGTTCGGGATTAGCGCCCGGATCTAATTGACATTTGACTCCGTTTAATTCGCACGTATCCGAATGCTCGGCCGTACTTTCGCACGGGCCCAATTCGGACATGTCTTTGGCATAAGTTCCATTCGCCAAAAAATATACCCGTTGGGCCTGCGTAATGGCGTTGGCCATGTTTTTTAGCGTAGCATATCGGCTTTTGGCGACGGCTTTTTGGTATTGCGGTACGGCCACCGCCGCCAAAATGCCGATGATAAGGACTACGACTAAAAGTTCAATAAGCGTAAATGCTTTTGTGCCTTTCATGTTTTTTGCTCCTTAATCCCATTGTCATCCTAGGATGGCTTTAATTTATATGTCTTTTTTGTCCGACACTCTATTATCGTTTTTTTTTTTGATTTGTCAAGGATTTTTTGAATCACACGGTAAGAAAAATATGTTACACTACCTAATATGAAACTATCCGCTAATATGGAAGATTATGTAGAGGCAGTTTTGTTTTGCGCTAACAAGGACGGGCTGGCGCGCGTGAGTGATATACGCGATTTGCTCGGCGTCAAAACCCCCAGCGTAACGGGTGCGCTCAAACTGCTTGCGCAAAACGGATATGTCATTCATCAACCGTATGGCGGGGTTCAACTCACTCCCAAGGGGCGCCGCGCCGCCCAGGATGTTAAAAAACGCCACGCCATTTTAAGCCGTTTTCTAACGCAAGTGCTCGGAGTTAACCCCAAAACGGCGGATATGGATGCGTGCAAAATGGAACACGCAGTCAGTAAAGAGACGTTGGAAAAACTTCACGCTTATCTGCACCAAATCGCCGGTAAATAATTCCCTGCCGTACGTACGCGCGTAAAATTTTCTATAATATAAAAAATATCTTTTATTGGAGTTTTAACCATGGCGAAAAATAAATATTCCCATACGGTCTTATTACCTAAAACCGATTTTCCGATGCGGGCGGGCCTCGCGCAAAAAGAACCGAAAATTTTAGATTTTTGGAAATCCATCAACCTCTACGAAGCCATGCTCAAAAAAAACGAGCAAGGCAAGCATTTTGTACTCCACGACGGGCCGCCTTATGCTAACGGCAAAATCCATATCGGCCACGCGTTAGATAAAACCATTAAAGATATCATCTTAAAATCCCGCGCCATGACGGGCCACTATACGCCGTACGTGCCGGGGTGGGATTGCCACGGACTCCCTATTGAACAGGCACTTTTAAAAGAACTCAAACAAGATAAAAAGCACATTACTGATGTGCCTGCGTTCCGCAAACGCGCACGCGAATTTGCCGCTAAATTTATTGATCTCCAACGCCAAGGTTTCAAGCGCCTGGGCGTACAGGGGGATTGGGATAACCCGTATCTGACGATGTCGGAGCGGTACGAAGGTATTACGGTGGGGGCGTTTTTGGACCTCATTGAAAAGGGATATGTCTACAAAGGGCAAAAAACGATTACCTGGTGTCCGCATTGTGAAACGGCCCTTGCGGATGCGGAAACGGAATATCAGGATATTTCTTCGCCCTCTATCTATTTGCGTTTTAAATTGGTAGACCCCAATAAAAAAGTATTGGGCGAGTTGGATTACACCAAACCCGTGAGTTTAGCCGTCTGGACGACCACCCCGTGGACGATTCCCGCCAACGTGGCCGCCGCTGTTTCCAACACGGAAGACTACGCTATTTTGCAAGACAGCAAAACGGGCGAATATTATATCGTAGCGGAAAAACTGGCAGAAGAATTTTTGATTCAGACCGGACTTAATTGCACGCAAGCCGGTAAAGTGGCGGGCGAAAAACTCGTCGGTATGAAATACTACCACCCGCTTTCCCACCAAGAAAACCCGGTCATTTGGACGGACTTTGTTACCATGGACGCCGGGGTCGGCGTCGTTCACATTGCGCCCGGTCACGGGGAAGAAGACGCCCAAGCCGGCAAACAATGGAAGTTGGAAACCGTTTGCCCGGTAGATGAAAAAGGGTGTTATACCAAAGACGCGGGCGTGTTTGAAGGCATGCACGTATTTGAAGCCAACCCGCTCATGGTAAAAAAACTGGACGAACTCGGGGTGCTCATTAAAGAGCAGGAAATCGTACACAGTTATCCGCACTGTTGGCGTTGCCACAACCCCATTATTTTCCGTGCGACGGAACAATGGTTTATGTCCATTGACAAAGACGGCCTGCGCCAAAAACTGATGGATAATCTCAAAAATGTTAAATTTTATCCGGCCGGCGGCCAAGAACGTATGCGCTCTATGATTGGGTTACGCCCCGATTGGTGTTTATCACGCCAACGCTTTTGGGGAACTCCGGTGGCGGTGCTGTACTGTAAAAAGTGCGGCAAGCCGCAAGTCAATCACGATTTATTTGAATTTATTAAAAAACGTGCCATGGCCGAAGGGTCCGATTTTTGGTTTATTGACCCGGTGGAAAAACTCATGCCGGAAAATTATACCTGCGAATGCGGCAGTCACGAGTTCCGCAAAGAAACCGATATTCTGGACGTATGGCTGGATTCCGGTGTGTCTTGGGCGGCCGTTTTAAAAGACCGCGGCTTAGATTTCCCGGCGGATGTTTATTCGGAAGGGTCCGACCAGCACCGCGGTTGGTTCCAAAGTTCCTACATCCCGTCATATACGTTGGAAGGAACGGCCCCGTTCAAAACCATTTTGACGCACGGCATGGTGTTAGACGGTAAAGGCCGCCCGATGCACAAATCGCTAGGGAACGCGGTAGACCCGGAAGACGTTATCAATAAGTACGGCGCGGATATTTTACGCTTGTGGGTGTCTTTCTCGGATTATCAAGGCGACGTGCGTATTTCTGACGAGATTTTAGGGGGCCCGATTGATACGTACCGCAAAATCCGCAACACGGTGCGCTATGCGCTGGGGAACTTGTCCGATTACGACCCGGCCTTACACCAAGTGTCCGCCAAAGAACTGTCCGAAATGGATAAATATATGCTTGGGCGTTTAAATGCACTGATTGAAGAAGTGCATAACGGCTACGAAGAATTTAACTTCCGCCGGGCGATGCGCGCGTTATCCGATTTCTGTATTTTGGATTTATCTTCTTTTATGTTGGACGCCTCTAAAGACCGCCTCTACACGTTAGGTGCGTCGGCGCCTACGCGTCGCAGCGCGCAAACGGTGTTGGCGGAAATTACGGTGGCACTTCTTAAATTGATGGCCCCCGTTTTGTCCTTTACCGCCGAAGAAGCGTGGCAGGAACTTCGCAAAACCGCCTTGGGGCGCACGTTAGAGCAAAGCGTATTTTTATCCAATATGCCCGCCAACGCCTCTTTAGTGCCGGATGTGCGTTTGGAAGAAAAATGGAACGAAATCCGCCGTATCCGCGAAGGTGTACAGAAATTTTTGGAAAGTGCACGCGAACAAAAAATCATCGGTTCTTCGTTGGAGGCCAAAGTAATTTTCAGCACGAACGACCCGTCTACGCGTGCGTTTTTGGAAGAAACAAAAGCGTTGTGGCCGGAAATTTTAATTGTGTCGCAAGTGGAAATAAAAGACGGTAACGACCCGCTGTTTGTGGAAATCGTCCACGCCAAAGGGGCCAAATGTGCCCGGTGCTGGCAATGGAAGGAAGACGTTGGTTCCCACCCGCATGCGGATTTGTGCGGCCGGTGCGAAGAAGTACTCACCCGCGAGGGGCTTACCGTGGAGGAAGATGAAAGAATTCCTGCGTAACTTGCCTGGCCGGGCCAAAACATGGGCGGCACAACATACAAGCGTACTGGTTGTGTTGGCGCTTGTGCTTGCGCTAGACCGCGTAACTAAAGTCTGTGCCCAATTGTTTTGGGCCCAAGCACCCGTGGTGGTGTTTCCGTTCTTTCATTTACGGTATGTGGAAAATACCGGCTCGGCTTTTGGTATGATGCAAGGGGCCAATGCGTTGCTGATTGTTGTTATGTTAGCCATCATCGGGTACTTGCTGCACAGTTGGCGGGAACTTTGTGCGCAAGGTAAATTGGTGGAATGGGGGTGTGTGCTGATTTTGGCGGGTGCATTAGGTAACCTTTATGATAGAATAACGCTGGGATATGTGGTGGATTTTTTGGATTTTTTAGTTTGGCCCGTTTTTAATGTGGCCGACAGTGCCATCACCGTAGGTGGTGGGTTGTTTGTAGTGTCTCTGTTCATACACAAAAAACAAAAGGAGAATTAACATGAAAAAACTAATTTATTTCATTGTCTTATGCGCCTTGGTGGCGTGTAATTCGGATACGCAACTGTTTAAACAGGCCCGCTTGGCTACTTCGCAGGGGAATTTATCCCAAGCGTTGGAACTGTACAGTCGTTTGCTCCGGCAGGACCCCGAGAACTTTGCCGCCTACATCAACCGCGGGGTGCTGTGGGAACGCTTGCCTGTTAAAGAGGCCAAAGACCGGTTAAAAAACCGCCAAAATGCCGAGCAAGATTATCTCAAAGCCCTGGAACTTAATCCTACCAGTGCTGAGGCCTACAACAATTTGGGAGCGCTGTATATTGACATGGGCCGCAACTTGGAAGCCGTTGATAGGTTGGCCAGCGCATTGGCCTTTGAGCCCAATTATTTTACGGCGCGTATGAACTACGGTATTGCTTTGTACCGTACGGGCCGCTCTATTGATGCGTTGGAAAATTTCAACCGTGCCGCTTTGTTGCGCCCGCGCGATCCGCTGGTGCTTTTAAACCGCGCGTTGGCCTATTACGATATGGGCCAATATGAATCGGCGGTGGAAGACTTATCTTACCTGCTTTCCATTAACCCCGACGATGTCCGTGCTTATTTGGAGCGCGCGCGGGCGCTTATTAAAATGGGATATCCTGCCAATGCGTATGCCGATTTGGAAATGGCAGTTACGATTAAGCCCACGTATGCGTTGGCTTATTACTACATGGGCGATTTGATGTTCCGCAAAGGCGAAACGGACAAGGCCCTGGGATTATTGGTGAAATCCAAAGAATTAGCCAACCAATATGCACCGACGTATGAACTGATGGGGGATATGCTGTCCATGCAAGACCCGGTGGCGGCCACGGCCAACTATATGGTCGCCGTGAAATTGGACCCCAAACACGCCGCGCGTTACCAGGCCAAAATACGTCTGATGCGTAGCGAAGAAGGACGCGAACGCGTTTTATCCAGTACATTCTTTCCCCGGTAATTACTATGGCACAACAAAAAACGGCTAAAGCCCCCTTTGTGTCGGCGGTGTTGGGAATACCGTCGGGGGCGTTTATATACCGTTTTTACTTGTCGGTCGGTTTGTTTTTGCTGATGCTTTTCTTGCTGGCGTTTCATTATTCCGAGGTCGGTTTCTTTATCGTTGTGTTAATAAACGCGCTGTTCTGTGCGGACGTTTTTGTGCGCAGTGCGTGGGCGGATTTATGCCGGGGAAAAATCGGGTTTCCGCTGTTGGTTAGCGTAGCGGTGTATGCCGGGTTTTTTTATTCCGCTTGCCATACGTTTGGTGCCCAGTCGGTGTTTGGGCCGGTGGAAGAATTATATTTATATGTATCGCTCTTTTTAACGCTTGCTCTGTGGACGCAAAGCCACCGCGTGCGTGAACGTGAACGCGTGCGCGTGTACATTAAAAAGATAGATGATTTTTTGCCTAAAGCCGGGCGGAAATTTTTCGGTACGGCTACCCGCATGGTGTTTGCGGCCGAAGTCAAACCGGGGGATAAACTGCTCGTTAAACCCGGGGAACGCTTTGTGTGCGACGGCGAGATTGTCAAAGGCAATACCGCTGTGGACGAGCAACTGATTACCGGAAACCGGGTGGCGGCCTACAAACAGCCGGGCAATAAAGTATATGCCGGCACTATTAACAAATCTTCCGAAGTTATTATTACCGCGCAAAAACCGTTGGCTATGTCTGCGCTGATGAACGTGGTGGAGTCGGTGCAGAACAGTGAACAGCGCCGGAGTGCTTTTACCAGCGAGTTGGATACCTACTCGGCGTGGGTATTTGTGGCGCTGGTGCTGGTAGCGTTTGGACAGTACGCGTTGACGCTTTACCAACACGGCGTGTCGGCCTGGTGGCACGATAGCGGTATGGTGTGGGTTATTCTTTCGCTCAGCACGCCGTTGGCCTTGTTATTTTCCGAAAGTTTTCCGCTTTTCTTTGCCAAGTGGCATGCGTCCGCGCGCGGCATACGCATTCAAAACCGCTATGCGCTGGAACAGTTGGCCCAATCCGACACGATCTTTTTTGATAAAACCGGCACGTTGACATACGGTTATTTGACCGTGCATAGTGTGCACCCGGCCGGTGCCAAGAACGAGATGTTACTGTTGGAATCGGTGGCGTGCGCCGAACAACAGGCCGAGGGGCCTTTTGCCACCGCTATTATGAAATATACCCAAACCCGGCATATCGTTCCCAAGCAAAACGATTCGTTAGAAATTTTGCCCGGTATCGGTGCGCGGGCCGTGTGTGGCAAACATACCATTTTAGCCGGACGCATCCAGTGGATGGAAGAACAGGGCGTTACCCTGCCCGACGAAGTATACCGTACGCCGCAAACCGTCATTTGCGTAGCCCGCAATAAAACGTATTTGGGCTATTTGACCTTGGCAGATTCCTTGCGGCCGGGGGCCAAAGAAGTGGTGGATTTTCTCAAACAGCAAGGCAAGGAAGTTATGCTTATTTCGGGCGATAACGAGCCGGCCGTGGCGGCTGTGGCGCAAGAAACGGGTATTGAAAAACGCAATGCCAATGTGCTACCTAAAACCAAGGCGGAAATTGTAACTAATTTGCGCGCGTTGGGTAAAAAAGTGATTATGGTGGGGGATGGATTTAACGACATTATTGCATTACTCAAGGCCGATAGCGGTATTGCGTATGCGTCTAGCAAAAATGTGTATACGAATTGGGTAGATATCCTTATTTCCCGTCGGGATTTGTACCCGCTTAAGGAATTGTTTTACTTGCGCCGTTTGCTCGTGCGCACGTGCCGGGCCAATGCCTTGCTGGCGTTACTGCTCAGTGTGGCGTGGGTGGAATTTTTGTTTTGGGGCACGGGCCACGTGTCCGACTGGCGTTGGACGGTGGGGGGAAGTTTAGTGATTTTGTTTTTAGTATTTTTAAATTCAATGAGGTTACTGCAATCTTATGAAAAATAAAGACATTGATTTTGGATATACTTCGGCGCACGCCCGCAAAAATGCCGATGCGGTGCTGCCGGAAATCCAATGCTGGCCCAACCAGTACAAGCGGGACTACGATATCAAAATTGAACTGCCCGAATTTACCTCCGTTTGTCCGAAAACAGGACTGCCGGATTTTGGAATTATTACCATTGAATATGTGCCGGACAAATTATGTTTGGAACTTAAATCCCTCAAATACTATTTGTTGGAATACCGCGATATGGGGATTTTTATGGAAAACATCGCCAATAAAATTTTGGACGACGTGGTAAAGGCCTGCAAGCCCAAATGCGCTACGGTAACGGGCGTTTTTACGCCGCGCGGCGGGTTGCGCTCGGTGATTGTAGCCAAGTACAGGAAACGCAAATGAAAAAAATTTCACTCGGTTGGACGCTCTTGGTGGCGGGGATTTCGTTTCTGATAGGGGCGGCCTTGATGCAAGCGTGGAATATGTATCGGGCCCGGGAAGACAAAGCCCTGTTGGATACCCTGGCCCAGCCGGATTCCGTGTGGCTACTGAATATGGAAAACGCCTCCACGCCTGCCGGCGTTACGGCGGTGCAAGAACCGTCCGCGCCCCAAGCATTGACGATGCCTTCCCAACTCTCTAAAATTGACTTGCCCGAAGTGCAAGCCCTTATTTCCCGCTCGGGGGCGGAAATTACCCCCAATGACGGCGGAAAAAATAAGGAAGGGGAAAAGGACTCCGCTCCCGTCATTCTACTGGAAGACACGGCCGTTGTCGGCGGTGTGCCTGCGGGCACGGCGGCGGTTTCCGCCCCGCAAGAGGAAAGCAAAATTACGCTTATTGAAGCCCCGGTAGAGGCGCAACAGATTACCTCGCTTAACGAATATCGCGCGTTTAAACGCCAAGCACGCGGGAATTACCCGGAAGTGGATTTTGCCAAGCAAAACGTGTTGGTGTTACAATCTGCCAGCAACTTACCCGATAAAGTATTTGAAATCCAAACGGTGGCCGAACAAGACGGCAAACGGATAGTTACCTACCGGGTCAGCGTATTTGGGTTGGACAAAAAAACCAATACGCACAGCGTGGCTATTGTAGATAAAAAGCCCTTACCCATTGTGCTTAAACAAGTATTGTAGAGGGGCATAAAAACACACGCCAAACATGAAAATAGGCCTTGACAAGGTCTATTTTTCTGCTTATACTTTAAATATAAGGTAGTTTGTATGAACTCTTTGTTTGAGTGCCTTAAAAGGCGGGTCAACGAGAGTAATTTTTATTATTTGTGTACGGAGCGATTATGTTTAAACTCAAGCCGGGAAATGTGTTTCAAAAAATCAACCACATGGATCGGAAAAAGGCCTATACATGGGGGGCCATTATTGTGGTATGTTTGATTTCGTTAGTGACGTTACTTTCCTTTTTAAGTACGCCGGAAGATCCCTCGTTTGCGGGGATGGATTCCCATGGGTACGATTTGGCCCAAATGCCTTTTGTTAACGACGAGGCCGAACAATATCTCTTAGCCGCCAAATATCCGGATATGAAAGAAAACGGCTCTACTTTATTATACTCCGCCGAAGAAAAAGAAGCCCGCCAGGCAGAAGACGCCTTGGCCGTCGCAGAAGATGCAGATATGTCGGATCGCTCGTTTTCTGCCAATGATTCGGAGGATATGGGTAGCGGCCGCACGCCGACAAGCCGCGGATATAGCGGTTACGGCGGACGCGGAGGCGGCGCGGGCTCGCCCACCCAAATTAACCAATTGGGTTCGGCCAGTTCCACGCACGCCAGCGGTAGCGGGATAAGCAGTTCCTGGGGGGCGCCGCGCGGCGATTTCTCACCTTATAAAACGCAGGAAAAAGGGTCCGAGATTGTTCCGCAACTTAAAAATCAAAATGCGCGCCGTTCGCTGTATCAAGCCGCGCGCGGCAGTCGGGCCGCCGCCGGGCTTAAAGAAGGCAAAAGCGGCAACGCCAAACGGGCCATGTTGGGTGGGGAAATCAAAGGCAGTGAGGCCTTTACCGACCAAGGCATTGACGCCGGCAAGTTAGGCGGGCTGGAGTTGGATACGAATGCGCCTACTTCCTCGGCGGATTTAAGTAACTTGCAAGATCAAATCCAGGACGCGCTCAACGATGCCAAAAATAACGACGATAAAGACAAACAAACCTTGGGAGAAAAGTTACTAGAAAGTTTTTTATCCGGCTTGGTAGATGTGGGTGTGAAAGCCCTTGGCCACCTGGCCGATGCCGGTATTGACTCCCTAATGGCTAATGCCGCGGGGAACCGGGCAGGTAAAAAGTATATTAAAGGTTTTCTTGATATGAACGGAGAGTCGTGTGGGAACAGTCCAGAATGTTTGCAGATAGCAATGGGTATGGGGTATAACCCGTCCGAATGGAAAAATGGTGAAACTCTGGGTGATTTTACAAATAAGCGGAAAATAAACCGGGCGTTTAAGAAAGGTAAAATAAATGACTTTCAGATCGTACAAACTGGAGATGAGAACAGTCCGCCCCAACTTCAAATAGGTGCGGGTACGGCTCGGACCCAATGGGAAGAAGCCAGGGGGAATGCTCGAGCAGCCAGTTTGGGCCGGAGTGAAAATTATAATCAAAGAGATCGGACCAGTACGGAAATGGCTGCATATAAAAAATGTGTTAATGCTTGCAGTGGAAATACAGCTTGTATAAGTAAATGTGAGTAAGGAGGACCCATTTATGAAAAATGTATTACAAATTTTCAACCGCCGCGGGAAACTGGCGCTCTCTGCTTTGCAAGCAGTCGGGTTGTCGGCCGTGGGTGTGGTGGCGGGTTTTGCCGCGTGGCAGTATATTAGTTCCTCGGAGCAAGACAATACTGCCTTTGCGCCGTCGCAGTACAACTCCGGCGAGGTCGTGTATGTGGCCGGGGCCAATACGGGCAGTTATCAAAGCGGGGGCTATTACGGTGGTAATTCTGCCGAACCCGGCTCCTCGCTCAATGTGTCGGCTAAGACGGTAAACCGTATGGACCGGCAAGCCCGTGCCGAACAAGCCGCCCGGGAAATGGCGGAAAACACTTCGTACGATTCGGGGGATTCTTCCGCGCCGCTTACTGCGTATCAGACGGGTGGTACGGAAGGGTTAGGTATGGGCGGTAATGTGGTAAATGAAGATTTACTCAAAGGCGATAACCCCCTGGCGGCGATGCAAAATTCCATGGGGGATATCCAAAATATGATTGCCAACGCCCAACAGCAAGCCCAAGCCGCGGCGCAAGGCCAAGCCCCGGGTGCTTCGGGGGCGGCTCCGGCCGGTGCGCCGGCGTTAGCCAGTGCCAAGGCGGATTGGGGATCCTCCAAATTTAGCGGCGGCAGTGCGGGTTCCGGCGGATTTAACGCTTCGTTTGCGGTGCAGAACAGCGGCAAAAACCGGGGATCTTCCGGCGCGGCCGGCGCGGATGAGGCGGCCCGGCAAATGGCCGCCATGCAAGCCCAAGCGAAAAATATGTTGGAAGGGTCGCGCATTCGCGGCAAGTCGTCTTTTGGCAGTACGGAAAATATAGGCGGCAATCACGACGGAAGTGTGCTGGACGGCAAACGGGAAAAAACCCGGCAAGAGTTAACCATGATCCGCAAACAATCGGCCGATATTGCCGCTAACAAATACCGCGCGGCTAACGAAGGTTCCCGTCCGTTTTTAGGCGGCGAGCAACTTTCCGGTGGCATTGTAATTGACGGTGAAACCTTAACCACCGGGGAAGATATCCACATTCCTGATTTAGATACTGCTTACGAAACGGCGTCCGGTGCCCTCGGCGGTGCTTTGGGTGATATTGGGGGTGACGAAAGGAATCGGGATAAGGACAGGTTACGTCTACTTTTGGCGCTGTATACGGCCTGCCCAATCGTGTTGACGGCTCTTCCATGGATTGTTTTCTGTTGTACTATGGCGCGAACGCTGCTTTTAAATCCTCTCACGGCTCCTGCGGCTGCCGGTTGGTGGCTAAAGGCAGGTTTACTAACTACTGCTGCGGTTGGGGCAGCCGGTTGGTTGTTGGGCGAAAGTATATCCTATGCCAGTAATTGGGGAGGAGGTCCTTTAACTACAACGAGTGGCCTTATTGCTTCTACCTTACTTGGTAGTATAGGTGCAGCATGGTTACCTGCTGCTTGGAGTGTGGTTGCCAACTTAAAAGTTTGGTTTGTGCTGACGGCGGGGCCGCTACTTGGGTTGGCTGGGGCCGGTGTGACCCATTTGTTAACGGGGAAAAAGCAATAAAAGGCGGTAACACGTGATGAAAAAATGGGTGATTATTCGCAATATAATTTGGTGTTTGGTTGTGGGCGGTTGGTTGGTCGGTTGGATTTATTTGTATTCTAGGATAAAGCAAGAAGACCGTGCCATTGCGCAACAACGGGCCGTCATTGAGCAAAGAATAGAGCGCCAACGGCGTCAAGCGGCGTATGAGCGGCGGTTATTGGAAGAAAAAGCCGCGCGCGGCGGTGTGCAGAACGCCATTGACGGCGTCAAACGGTAAGTGTGTAGGTCGGGTGCAACGTGACGACAATAGGGTTGTCTCTTCCGGCATGACAGACTTAGTGAACGATTTTTACACATTACGCAAAGGAGAATACTTATGAATTGGTTTGGTTTCCTTAAAAATAAATCAGGCAAACTGACCGTCGGCCTGCCGCAACTGGCGGTAATGGCCGGCGTGGTAGTGGTTGCTTATTCGGCTTTCCAGGCCGATAGAAAAGCGGTGGAAGAAAAACGCATTCGCTCGCTTTCGTCCATAGAAAACTCGTACAATTACGGCGGTTTGCGCCAAGGTAATAACGGGTTAACTTCTATTAACATCAAGGACGCCCTCAACCAAGTGGCTAATAGCGAAGACCGCGCCCGCCTGGAAGGCGAAAACCCGGGAGATTTCGGCCTGGGAGCCATAGACCGTATGGAAGGGTCGTTGACCGCGGCCTTACCGACGGGACGTGCCGCGCAAACGTCCGCAACGGACGGTTTAGGCATGGGCGGTAACGAAACGGATTTTGTAGAAGGGGCCGCGGGTCCGGCGGGCGGAGCCAACCGGGCTTCGGTAAATCCCGGCGCTATCAACGCGCAAACATCGGCGGGGGCCGGACGTTCCGGTGCCCAATTAGGTACGGCCTCTATGGCACGGGCCTCCGGCAGTGGGATAAACAATACGGCCTATACCGGGGCGCGCTCGTTTGGGGATGCGTCGGGGGCTGTGGGCGGACGTTCCTCCGGCTCGCGCGGGGAAGGATACCACTTTTCTGGGGCGATGCCATCAGGTACCAACCCGGTTTCCTTGGGCGGAGCCGACGGCCGCGGGGGCAGTACGGGTTTGGGCGGATCGCGCAATGCTTCGTTTGGGGCGGCCGAACGCAGTCAAAGAAGCAAAAACGATTTGAAAGATATTGCCCGTATGTCTGCCAAAATTGCGGCTAATTCTTCCCGTTCTGCCAACGAAGGAGCCCGTCCGTTTTTAGGCGGAGAACAACTGGCCGGCACCACCACGGTAGGCGGTGTGCAATTTGAAACAGCCAGTTCTTCGGATTTTTCTACTGCACTGCCTACTTTGACCTCGCACACGACATCAAAAATGAGGAACCTTAGAAATACGGCGCAAGAACGGGAGCAAGATGTGCGCCGTTTGGCACTGTGGATGGCGGCTTTAGTGGGGGTCACCATACTGGCCTCTGTGCTTGTATCTGCCTTTTGCCAAGGAAGTAGTTGGTGGGCGTTGCTTATTAGATTTGCGGTTGCAGCAGGGCTTGTTTATTTCGCGCGCCAAGTATGGGGAATGGCGACAGATTTCCGCGTCAGATGGGACAGCGACTTATTCCCGAATGTTGTCCAAGGAGTAGCCGGATTATCGATGGTAGTGGCCGGTTTGACACTTGCATTTCCGGCAGCAGTGCACGGAGTATGGGTTAAGATGGGGGCATTTATCGCAAAGACCTTGGGTGGAATTGGCGGAATGCTTAAACTTGCGATTGTTACCATCGGAACAAAATTGGGGGGAACCTTGTTCCAGCATGTGAAAGGAGATGCTTTGGGGAATAACGACAAAAAATAATCCTCCGGCATTTATATTCATCGGGAACTAATTTATGGACCAATTACCGCAAAAACAACCCACCACTCAATCGCCTGCCGCGTCCGGTACGCGGCCTGCGGCGTCGGGTGGTGTGCTTGCGGGGGCTGTTACGCAACGTCCGTGGTACCGCTCTAAAAAAGTGTGGAGTTTGGTGGCGGTTTTACTCGTCCTGTTGGGAATAGGGACGTTCGTTCCGGCGGGGAAATTGCCGTTTCTGCGCCAACTGGTCTATGCGATGGGGTACTCCTACGAAGAAGGACAACGGACCTCTTTTCTAAAAGCACTGCTATCTTGGAATGAACGCCGCCGAATCATGCGCGGGGAATTGCCCGACCCCGACGAGGCCTCTGTGTTCGGCGCGGCGGGGGGTGCTTTTAATGCTTTGGCGGGCAAAGCGCAAAATAAACTGATAGATGTAAACACCGTTAATGCCGCCCTTGCCAAACGCGGGCAAAAAACGGATGCCTTGGCCGGCTCGTATAACGACCCGGTTCGCAATGCCGCCCTTGCCGGGGGCGAAAACCCCAACGACCCTGCCGTGCGTATCCAAAACCAAAACGTGTCTGCCAATACCCAGGCCAACGCGGCCCAAAATGCGGCTGTGTTTTTCGGCGAAGATTCTTCCCTTATCCAACGCGATAAAAACGACGGGTACAATTCCGTCAATACCTTAAAAAAAGTAACTGCTAAGCCCTTGGCCGGATTCGGCGGTAGCGACTGGCTGGGCCGCCTGGCCGATAAGGCCATTCGCAGTGAAACCAATTTAACGGATTTTGCCAAATCTATGGACCGTAGTTCAACGGCCTTGGCCAAATTCGGCGATATTTCCGACATTGGCGATTCGCGCGCGAAACGCGATTTGTTTTGGGCGGTGCTGATGGGCCGCGCCGGGCGCCGTACGCCGCAGATCCCGCTCAAAAAAACATTGGCCGCCGCCGGGTTTGACGGCGCCGAACTGCCGCGCAGTGTATTTACTTCGTCCGGGTTTTCGGGCGTGGGAATTAACGCCGGGGATGTGCTGTCGGACTTGGAAGACGTGCAAACGTATTTGGACCAGGATAAAACCTGCCAGGACGCCGCGGCCTCCAGCAGTTCCTCGTATGATTTAGCCACAATTAACCAGCAAATTGCCGGTATAACGCCCGGCGCGTTCCCGGCTACGTGCGCGGACGTCGGCGGTTCTAACGATACTTATATGGCCACGTTAACCGGACTTGAAAACAGTTGTAACCAGATGAAATCCGCCTATGAACGGGTGCAGCAAAAATGCGGTACGCTTTCTTTTGTATTGGACGATAACCAATGCCACTCCGTTACCTTGTCGTCGTATTATACGCAGTTTACGGAAGAATGCCAACGAAGGCAAGACGCCTGCCAAAACGCGGAAGATGTGGATGCGTGTATGCAAGAAGCGGCGGCGTTTTCTTCCTCCCAGGACTACGGGGACGGATTTAACGTGAATAATTTGGAAGCCGATCGCAATGCCTTGCTTTACACCACAACTTCTAGCGGGGAAACACGGTTTAATACGGATTTCTTCCCCGGTGTGAATTGGAACAACGGTCGGCCGATTAAGATTAGGAGCATATTTTCAAATTAGCCGGGCGGAAAAGGCCGGAGTAAGTGCGTAGGTCAGGTGCAACCTGACGATAAAAAGGTTGTCATCCCGCAGAGTTTCTGTGCGGGATCTTCCGATGGAACAGTTAAATAAGGCCGTTTGCCTTATTTAATGACGGTAACAAATGGCTCCAGCGGAAGATGCCGGACAACAACCTTCCGGCTTGATAGGTTGTATAAAGGATTTTTAAAATTACCCCTTGAAAAAATGGAAAATAGTGTTATAATAGTAGTAGGTAGTATTCAAGGGCAAGTTGTTTTGGAGTGGATCACCGGGTAGGGGTCTATCTCCAAGCAGCGCGATTTTTATTTATGTAGTTGGACGTATGCGGGAGCCGGGCTATTGGTCCGGGCTCCTCGGGGGAAACCCCCAACCGTCGTTTTATTTGGATTAGGAGGCTTTTATGCCAGAGGAAAAAAAGAAGGAGAGTTTCACCTTTAGCGATAAGATTAAAAGCAAAAATGCTTCTAAAACGTTCGCTAACCGTATGCCCTCCAAAATCGGGAGTGACGGAAAACCCCGCCAAACGCTCTTTGAGCGCACCAAGCGGGATGCGCCGTTTTTGATTGCGGCGTTAGTGGCAGTGCTCTTGTTGCCGTTCTTGTATAAATACAGCGGCCACATAGAGGACGACGTGCCCATGATTACCCCCGGTTATGAGGACTCTATCGTCAATCCGGACCGCTCCGGCTTTGATCTTTCCGGTGATCCGGAAGGGCAGATTTCGCAATTGTCCGGCCGTGATTCCATGGATTTGATTGTGGGTCTTGGTAAACGTAATAAAGAAGAAGAAACCACCGACTCGCTGGCGGATATTTACCGCAGTGGTTTGGCGGATTCTTCCAAGGCGTCTTCGTATCGTCGCAATGATATGGACGAGGAAGAAAATACCACCAACATTTATAGATACCGCAAAAATGCCGCTCCGCAAACGCGTGCGGCTTTCCGTCGTGCAAACACCAAAATCGGTGCACTCAAAGGCGCGGGGGTTCCTCGCACTGGCGGCGGCTTGCGGGTAACCAATTGGGGCGGCAGTATGAAAGGCGCGGCCCAAAAAGTGCGCGGTGCCGGACAGCGTAACAGCCCCAAGCCGGTCTCGTTGCAACCGTTACAAGCAGCGGGTAAACCGTCCCGCTCGTACTTTGGCAACGGCGCGGCAAGAGAAGCCCAACGCAGTAAAGATGCTATGTCCAAATCCAACGCCATGCAGGCCTTGATGGACGCTCAAGTTAAACCCGTAGAACCCACCCGTTTGGGCGGTATTATGGGGGGCGACTTCGGCGGCCCGGGCGGCGGCAATGGCAACCTCCACCGTGAATTTGCCTTCAACGGCAAAGAGCCCTGGTGGTGGGATATGATGAAAACCCGTGAACAAATGCGCTGGCAAAAATGGTTTGAATTCCAGTGGAGCATTGTGAACTGGGCGAAAGATTGGTTCCTCGGCCGCTTAGAAGGTGTTCTTAATTGTTTGGCTGTGGGTAACTCCGACGGCGACCCGGATACAATCTTAGGATCTGGTGGAGGATCTGGTAGTAAAGACGCAACTTGTTGCGGATTTTCGGCTAAAAAATTGGAACCAATGTATGGAGAAATTAAGGATCTGAAATCGTGGTGTACAAGCGTATCCAAGAAAAGACTAGCCAACGATCTTGGATTAAAGTCTTGTGAGGATTATAAACCTGGCTACGGTGGTGGTGATGTTCACTTATCCGGTTGGCAAATGCGCAAAAAATGTTTAGGGGCGGTAGTCGGTGGTTCTTTGCGTGAAGTGGCCGATTGTCGCAATATGAAGAACTTGTACCAAGTTAACCCGACGGGTGAAGCCCGCAACTGGCACACGTATGTGTACGTGGTAGCGCGCAACTACCTGCCGGAATCTTCCGATATTCGCCCGGAAGGCAGCGATGCCAAACGTCGCTACCTGTGTACGAAAGAAAGCGACCATCTCAGAATTGGGGCTGAGGTGTCTGCAGGAGCGGGATATCGGCAATTGGAAAAACCCTTTGACGGGCAACATGCCGATGCGGACTTTAATGCTGGTAAAGAGGATCAAACGGCCAGAACCCGCCGCACCAAGGATGCTCCGTTAGTTTCGGATATGGCGGAAATCAATCCGGAAAACCCGGAACACGGTTGTGTTATTTACGTGCAAAAAGGCGATACGTTCAATTACGATAATTTCCAAACAACGATGATTGAACAGTTCTCTTCTTTGCTTAAGAAACAAGGCATGGACGAAGAAAACATCCCTGTGGCGGCCCGCAATGCGTTTAACCAGTTGGATTTGATGTTTGTCGGATCCTTCTCGGCTAAAAAGAAATTAGCGGCCCGCGGTTGGTTCGGCATTATTTCCGACGGAGATGCCATCAATCCGCCTATATTGTATTGGCGTTTCTACGACGGTTACGTCCGGCACCAACGGACTTCGTCCGGTCGCAATAGTGCCTTGTGGCGCTTGAATGTGGATAAACGTAAACTCCGCGAAGAAGGCGTGAACTTTGTTGAAGGACAGAGTTGTTGGTTTAATGATACGGTTACCATCAATTGTGATGACGTAACCGACGGTGAATCCGTGCCAACGGCCACGGTAACCTTTAAACAAGGGTATAAAGGAAAAGCCAAACCGGACTTTGACGCTACGGATGTAACAGTAACGGCTACGTATACACCTCTGTCGGGTGTCAATCGCGTGGAGCCCCAGCGTTTTACCAATCCGGATAAAGGTCAGACGACTCTTGAGTATGCGTTTACGAATATTTTGGTGGTAAACAAAGACGGGGATGTTAGCCAGCCGGATGCTTTGCAAGGTTCCGTAAGATGGGACTTGGAACGCAACGGAGAAATTATTGATTACGCGGTGTGCGCAGTCAATACAACCGGGGATAAACCTGTATCCGTTACTTCTGATAAACAGTGTGCGAACGATCAGGAGAGTCAACAGTGCTGTCTGCAAATCCATGCTAACGAAACGGGCTGGAAGTGGGACGCAAGTCACGAGCCTAAGTGTTATAAACCAACAACGGATAACCCAGTTGATCCAGGGAATCCTTCCGTTACTACG
The DNA here is from genome assembly GCA_045645285.1 of Elusimicrobiaceae bacterium. Lineage (GTDB taxonomy): Bacteria > Elusimicrobiota > Elusimicrobia > Elusimicrobiales > Elusimicrobiaceae > Avelusimicrobium. The sequence continues at coordinate 19,170 of JAZRIL010000066.1, forward strand.
GTTCGTTTAGCGCCCCGGCTCTCGTGGGTACCGACAAATCCTACGGGCCGTCTGTCGGTACAAGATGGACAACCCATTACCGCCCAGTCATTTACCGATAAGTATTTAGGAAATGTGGACGGACAAGACCAGCATTGCGGTACGAACACTCCGCTTCAAATGGATTCCACGGCGGCGAAGGAGTACGTAAGCAAAGTAGTTGCGGCGTATAACGCAAAATACCCGGATAAACCCATTTCCTGGACGGAAACTTGGCCTACGGATGGGGAATTTGTGGATGCTTTGAATATCGCTGCTAGCGAAAATTTGGGTGGTTTGCAGACTGTTGCGGCGGCCGCAGTGTGTGAATTAGGGCGCGATATGGTGCGTATGTCGCAAGATCCGCACACAATAGGGCAAACGATTCCTGCCAGTGTGCAGTCCGTCTACGCGGCAGCGTCTGGGAATAAATCCGATCAAAAGTTTCATAATGATTTGGGTGCATTCCTGATATACGTCCACCCCACGGCTATGTTCTATCCGGCCTCACGGATATACAAGAAAGTGGATCAGAAGACAGTCTCTGCCTGCGATATGCGGTTCTTAGCATTGAAAGGTGGTGGTTGCGCGCCTAATACCGCTTTTGGTACCGGAAGCAATGTAGATAGTCGCTTCCATTATACGAATTACCATAGCGTGTATACTGATATTAAAGAACCGGGTAAAATTTGGTCCGTGGCTTATGAGCCCTCGTTGAGGGAAATTGGTTTGACCTCGCCAACGAATCCTCCGTTGAAAGGTTTGGTCCAAAATAATACCGTAATTACCGGTTTGAAATATGAAGATTGTGGAAACGGAGTTAACTGTGCTTCTCGTGCAGACAAATATAAGGTTCAAATTGATTCTCTGTTAGGAGAGGCCAGCAGTTTTGTCCCGTGGACCGGAAATGCTTGTCAAGTATTCTTTGGCGGCAATGGCCCTGACTTGCAAGTAAGAGACGTATTGACTTATGTTACAACTGTTTGTAAGCAGGGATTGGATAAAAAGCCGCGCGGTGTAGGCAAAGAAAGAGGATCTCACAACGCACGGGCTGGAAGCGGACAAAATCGTGTAATAACCAATTAAAAATAGAAGTGTCTCTGTGTAATTCCCGGGGCGGCTGTAAAAACCGCCCCGGTGTTTTAACCCCTTTTCCCATTTGCTCCCGCGCGCGCTTTTTTCTATCATATATCTATGACGAAAAAAATCGGTTTGTTTGCGTGCGTTCTCCTCTTTTTAGCGGCGGGATTTTCCCACGCGCGCTTTCCGTTTTCGTTTAGTAAACCCACTATCAAAACCGATTATTCCCAAACCGTTTGGGACCAAATGATGCTGGACCAGGCCCGCTCCGATATCGTGCGCGGTATGGGCGAGATGAGCCAGGCCCGCTATCAAGAGGCGTCCAACAGTTTCGCCAAAGCCGTCGTCAAAAACACCAAGGACCCGTTGGGCTATTTGTTGTTGGGGGCATCTTTGTATTGGGCCGGTAAGGTGGACGATGCCGTTAGCGAATATAAAGAAGCCCTGCGCTTGGACCCGCAAAATCCGATGGCCTACCAACTTTTAGGGATTGCCGCCGGGTGGAAGGGGGATATTTCTGCCGCGCAAGATTATTTTTTAACCGCTAACCGCTTAGACCCTAACAAGGCCGACACGCACATGAATTTAGGTTCCACCTACGCCGTGCAAAACAACCTGGAAAAAGCATTGGAACACTTCCGCCGCGCCAGCGAACTGGCCCCGCGCGAGCCGCTCTATCACTACCAACTCGGCACGCTCTACGAAGCGTTAGGGCGCGACGCGCAAGCCGAAGAATCCTTTAAAAAAGCCCTGCAATATTTTTCCAATTACGAAGACGCACAACTCAGTTTAGCCGCTTTGTACGAGAATATGGGACGAGAGCAAGAGGCCCTTAAATTTTATAAAAAAGCCGTCAAAACTAAACCCGGCGATTACGTGGCGCGGCTTCGCTATGCGTTTTTGCTTACGCGCCTGGGTAACGAAAAAGCCGCGCGCGAGGCGCTGGAAGAATCGTTCTCTATTTCCAAATTTAACGACGAGGGCCTGGCTTTAAACGCCGCCTACCGGGCCAGCGGCACTGCCCCGCAAGATTTTGAAAAACAAATTGAACAGTTCGCGCAAAGTTTATCTAAAGTATCGGCCTCCAAACCTGTGCAAGTGGAAGTGTCTTTAGAATATGTGCCGCCGCAGGAAGATGTTTTGACCAAGGGTCGCGCGGGCGGCAGTTTTGAGCGGGAGTATCAAAAAATGCGGATGTCGTCGGGGAGTGGCGGGATAGGCGGCTCATCGTCTTTGCAAACGGCCCGCGCGTTTAAGCGGATGTTTACGCTTCCTGCGGCGGCCGCTGACGTACGCGCTAAACAAATCAAGGATTTTACGGCGGCTGTTCGTCAGGCGGTCAAAGAGGGGAAAGATATGCAAGTTAATTTATCACTCCAGGGCCGCACGGCCGATTATGCCGCGCCCGGCGCACTTACGCAAAACCGTCCGACGGCACCGAAAGCCGTATACGACCCGCGTATCGTCGGCAATGATATGGGGCTGTGGGTCATGGGGCGCACGTGGCTTAAATTTGTAAGCGAGGCCGAGGAAGATTTACAGGAATATGCGTGCCCGGCGGGAAATACATGTGCGTTGTTAAAAGGATTGGCCGCTTTAGCGCGCGGAAGTGCGGCGGCGGCACGGGAAAATTTTAATGAGGCCGCCACGCAAAATCCGCAAGACGCCCTGGCACAGTTGGGGCTTGGCACGGCGGCGGTCATTGCGGATGATGACGAAAGCGCGCGGCAATTTTACCGTCGGGCGTTAGAGTTAGATGTTAAAAATAAAACAGCCAAACGCAACCTGAAAATTTTAGCGGAATAACTATGCAAAAATACGGGCAACATTTTTTGACGGATAAAAATGTGGTGGCGCAAATTGCGGACGCCGCACTTTTGTTGCGTGCCAAGCAAGTGGTGGAAATCGGCCCCGGCAAAGGCGCGCTGACAAGTGCTTTGATTGCGCGCGGAGAGGAAAAATTTACCGTCATAGAAATTGATCCGGATATGGTATCGTATTTGTCGGAAAACTTGCCCAAAGAGGCGGGTATAAAAATTGTGCAGGAAAATTTTTTACAGTTTAATTTGGCTCTTTTGCCCGCTGTGCCGACGACGTTTATCAGCAATTTGCCGTATATTGACGCGGCGGAAATTTTGGATAAAGTATTGTCGTGGCCGCATTTTAAGACGGCGGTTTTCATGTTCCAAAAAGAACACACGCAAAAAATCCGCGCCACCGCCGGCGATGAATTTTACGGGCCGCTGAGTATTTTTAGCCAACTGCGTGCGCGCGTGAGTTTTATTTGCAAGGTGGGGCGCGGTTGTTTTACGCCGCCGCCCAAAGTGGAAAGTGCGGTACTGGCCTTTGAAAAAATTACGCCGCCCAACGTAGATTGGGAAAAACTACGCCGTGTGGTAGTATCTGCTTTTTTGCACCGTCGGAAAACTTTATTTAATGCGCTCGCGCTGGCCGGTTATGATAGGGAAAAGATTGCTGTCGCTATTACTTCATTAAACTTGCCTCCTACCATTCGCGCCGAACAACTGACTCCTACGGAGTATGTCCGCCTAACTCATCTGTTGTAAACATATCGGTCAGGTGTAAATCTAGATAAGGCGTTATGCTAAACTAAAAATGCCGTCATCCTGAACTTGATTCAGGATCTCACCTTATTTCTTGCCGCGCTATATCCCAGACTACAAATCTCCGGGATGACGAGCGCGGCGGCGTTGAAAGCGGAGGAGATCCTGAGTAACAGCGACTCAGGAAGACCTTGATTTTTATTGTTTTTTAAAAAGGCACAAAAAACTTGCATTCGTTTTTCCACCCCTCGTCATTCCGCAGGGTTTCTGTGCGGAATATAGGGGCGGAAAAAAAAAGGGCTTGACTTTGTTTTTTTTTTTGCTTTAATTTACATATACCTAATTTACATGGAGGGATACGTATGAAAAAGGAAAGTTGTTTATCGGGTATTTTAGATACCAAAGGATTTACGCTAATTGAATTACTGGTAGTTGTTTTGATTATCGGTATTTTAGCCGCAGTGGCCTTGCCGCAATACAATAAAGCGGTGGAAAAAACGCGGTTTATGACACTTTTTAACGTGATGAAATCTATTAAACAAGCCGAAGAAACGTATTATTTGGCCAACGGCAGATACACAAATGATTTGACTGAACTGGATATAGATTTGCCCGCCGGAAGTACAAAAGACAATAATAGATGGGTGCTACCCAACGGACAAGTGTTGTTGCTAGCCGTTGACAGCGCCGCTTATTTAGTGGGCAGGACCGAAAAAATCCAACTGGACGTTGCTCTGCAACACCAAGCAGCAACCAGCGGGTATACCCCTGATACCGCTTACTGCTTTGCGGGCCGGACAGATGAAATAGGACTTTCCGTATGTAAGAGTATAGGCACTTATTTTGGCGCGGCGGGTTGTGCCACCTCTACCGGAAATTCTTTGAATTGTTCCGGCTACAAAATTGCCCTGTAAATTTTTACTCTTTGTAATAAATACTCTTTTTGACCTCATCGGCTTTTTCGGGCCCCAGTAATTTTTCAATAATGGCCAGTCCAAAATCCACCGTCGCCGCTGCGCTTTTCCCGGTAATTAAATTGCCGTCTACTGTCACATAATTTCCGGTAAACGTGCCGCCAAAATCGGCATTCATAGACGTAAAACACGTATATTTTTTGCCTTTCAAATAACCCGCCCGGCCTAAAATAGTGGGGCTGGCGCATATCGCGGCAACCACTTTTTTGCCGTCTAAAAATTTTTTAATCAGTTGTTGCACGTAACCGTTTTTTTCCAATTTTTCGTAACCCGGGCCGCCCGGTAAGACGAGTGCATCATAATACGAGGCATTGAGTGTGGAAAACGCGTGTAAATCGGTGCAGGTAAGTCCAAACCGTCCGGTGGTGTCTTTGTCGGACAAGGCGTAAATATCTACATCCAATCCGCCGCGGCTGAGCATGGCATACGTACCTACGGCCTCTAATTCTTCAAATCCGTCTGCTAAAATCAAACATACTTTTTTCATCGTGTCTCCTGATAAAAAGCCCCGCCGGTAGCGGGGCGTAAATTAGTTGGCTAGCGCTTTCAACGCACCTACTTTATCCGTTTGTTCCCACGGAAAGCCGTTGCGCCCGAAGTGCCCAAAGGCCGCTGTTTGGCGGTAAATCGGGCGGCGCAGTTTAAAGTGCTCAATAATACCGCGCGGTGTAAGCGGGAAAACCTTGCGCGCAATTTGCGCCAATTTTTCATCGGGCAAAACGCCGGTGCCGTCGGTATCTACATAAAATCCGACGGGTTCTTCGCGTCCGATAGCATACGCAATTTGCACGGTGCACTCGCTGGCCAGTTTAGCCGCCACGATGTTTTTGGCAATATAGCGCGCCATGTACGCGGCGGAACGGTCCACTTTAGTCGGGTCCTTGCCGGAGAATGCTCCTCCGCCGTGCGGACAGCGCCCGCCATACGTATCTACAATAATTTTCCGTCCGGTAAGCCCCGTGTCGGACTGCGGACCGCCGATGACAAATTTTCCCGTCGGGTTGATGTAAATTTTCGTGTTTTTATCGGCCCATTTTTTGACAACAGGCCAAATGGCGGCGTCGGCAATTTCCTTTTTAGATGTTGAGGTGATTTGGTTGCCGGATTTATCCAAAATTTTTTCCGTGTGTTGAGTGGAAACCACCACCGTATCTACGCGCACGGGTTTGCCGTTTTTATATTCCACGGTTACTTGGCTTTTGGCGTCCGGGCCGAGGTAATCCAACTTTTTAGTCTTGCGTACGCTTTCTAATTTTTTCAAAATCTTGTGCGAAAGAACGAGGGAAAGCGGCATAAATTCTTTCGTTTCGTTGACGGCGTATCCCACCATCAGCCCTTGGTCGCCCGCGCCGCCCACGTCAACGCCTTGGCTAATGTCCGGCGATTGCTTGCCGATGACGTTGATGACCGCGCACGTGTGGTGATTAAAACCGTACTTAGCGTCGTCATAACCGATGTCTTTAATGACGTCGCGCGCGATTTGTTCCACGTCCACCCAGGTGCGGGTTGTGATTTCGCCGCCGACGACTACAAGTCCGCGCGTGATATACGTTTCGCACGCCACGCGGGCGGTTTTATCTTTGCGTAAAATTTCATCTAAAATAGCGTCTGAAATTTGGTCGCAGACTTTATCCGGGTGGCCTTTAGAGACCGATTCAGAGGTAAAAAAACAGGTGCCTTGTTTAATCATATACAACAACTCCTAGATAAATTTGAGGGGAAATCTTTTTTATATTATACCATTTCACGAGGCACTTTCCGGCGTGGCGGGAACGTCCTGCGCGGCGGGCGTAAGCGGCAGTAAATCCTGCCCGTACGCAAAATCAAAGACAATGCCGGCTATGAATTTAAGTTGGTTTTCCAAACTTTTCCGGCTGATAAATTCGTTTGCGGTGTGGGTGCGGTTTTCGTCGGTGGTGGGGTCCATTTCCGGGCCCAAGCCGTAGGTAATTACGCCCAGTTTGCGCAGGAACTCGTTATCGCCCGACGCGGGGCTTAAGCCCGGCACCGTAATGGCCCCCGGCATGAGTTTATTGGCCGTCTTAGCAATAGAGGCAAACAAAGCGTCTGTGCCGTCCATGGGAGCCGGGAACGGCAGTTGCGGACGTTCCACAATTTCCAAAGAAATGTTGTCTTGCGGGGTAAATAACGCTTGCAGTTGGGCCAGGAGTTTATCCGGATTAGAGCCGGGCAACAAACGTACGTTAATTAAGGCCGAGGCCTCATCACTGGTGGCGCCGGCATCTTGGCTGGCGGATAATACCGTCGGGTTGAGCGTGTCTTGCAATTGCGAGCGGAAAAACGGATCCAGGGCCATAATTTGCGCGGCGGATTGTTGGTTTTGTTCGGAGCCGTTTAACAAAAGTTGAATGGTGGTTTTGCCGTCCTCATCTTGCAGGGGTAAAATCGCTTTGAAGAACGTGCGCGCCGGCGGCGTCAGCCGGGCGGGAGGATTATACGCGGCGATTTTAGCCAACGCTTGCGAAAGGGAATAAACCGCATTGTCGTTTACCGGCATAGACGAGTGAACTCCCGTGCCGTATGCCGTGACTTTAATGTCCATATACATTTTGGTAGAGGCCTCGGCAAAAACGATATCAGCCGGTTCATTTTTAATAATGCCTCCGCCCTCGTTGAGTGCATAACCGGGGGCAATTTCTTTCCAATGCGTGTCGCCTAACCATTGAAGTCCGGTTGCGCTGCCTACTTCTTCGCCGGACGTAGCCAGGAAAATAATATCCCGTTTGGGGGCGACGGGTTGGTTTTTGAGCCACGTGAGCAGGGCTAAATAAATAGCCGTATAATTTTTGGCATCGGTAGAACCCAGCCCATAAATATTACCGTCTTTTTGGGTGGCACGAAACGGGGGGAGCGTCCAGCCCTCGGCGGCGGGAGCGGTGTCTAAATGGGAAATTAACAACAAGGGCTTTTGTGTCGGGTCGCTTCCTTTGATGCGCGCGAGCAAATTGGCGTGGTTTTTATCCGGCCGGAAAATATCCCAATCAATGTGATGTTTGTTGAGTTCTTTATAAATGTAGCGCGCGGCCTGCAGTTCTTGCGGTTCGGGCTGGGAGGTATCAATGTTGATTAAATTGACTAAGTGACGTACGGCATCTTGGTTTAATTCTTCCCAGGGCGAAGCAGTTTCCTGCGCCGGGAGGTGGCCGGTGCCTAGTCCGCACAGTAAAACAAAAAGGAAAAATTTTTTCATTTTTTCTCCGCTAATGAAAACCGGATTTTTGTGCCTTCTTTTACGCCGTGGCGCGCGGCGGTTTTAGCCGCCAGTTCCAACACGTATTTGCCCCATCCCTCGGTGTAGGCCACTTGGTCATCGGGGGTGTAGGTATATGAGTGGGGCATCTCGTGCGCCACGGAAGTGACGGTTTGGTGTGCGTCTATAAAAATCATATCCAAGTCAATGAGCGTATTTTTCATCCAAAAGGCCAGGTCGTCTTCTTCGTCAAAAACAAAGAGCATGCCTTCGTTTTCCGGCAGTTGGGTAACAAACATAAGCCCTCGCTCGTGGGTTTGCGGCGTGTCGGCCACGCGGGCGGATACTTCAAATCCGTCGGGCAGGGTAACAGTGACGGTTTTTTCCGGCGAGCAGGCGCCCAACAGCGCGGCCAATAGGATAAAGGCAAAACGTTTCATATATATAAGTGTAGCAAATTAGCACCCGGATGTTGTTATGTAGCCGAGTGCTTGCTCAAAAGGCCCAGGGCCTGGGTAGGCCTTTTGACCCTTGTTCCGGAAGGCCGAAAATGCAATAATACATATATGAAACGTCTTTTTTTAATTAGTTTATTACTCTTTGGCTTATGCACTTTGTCATCGGCGCAGAAATTTTCCAAGTCCGGCAAAGTGGGTAAAACGGGTCGTGTGGTACGTCCCGTTCATACGGTAGAAGTTCCGCGCGTACCTGCTGTAAAGCCGGTGCCGGTAGTGAGTCAAATTGGCTACTTCCACCGGGAAGGCAATATGGAATTTTGGCAACCGCCGCACGAGCGTATCCCGCTAACAGTGCCGCAACCCCGGAAAAATCCCTCCAAAAAGCGTTCACGCGAGAGTTTATTATTGGAAGCCACGGCCTATGGGATGCCGGATTATATTGCCGAGCGGTATACCCGCGAGCAGTTGGAAGAGTGGTTGGGTACATATTTATCGTTTCGCAATATTACGAAAGGAGTTACTTCCCGTCGGGAACAACCCCAAGATTTGCCGGTTACTAATTTAACGCGGCGTGAAGATTTTGCTTTGTCTACGATGGAGCAACGCAAAACCGCACAGAAATGGGCCGAAAGCCAGCCGGACTATTTTGAAGAAAACTATGTAACTGAGTTTGAACAGCAATATGACGAAGATTATAAAAAATTTGTCATACCGGACGGCGCCCCGTATAAGGATAAGCCGCTACGCATTTTGGTTGTAGATGATGACCATAAGGTCTATTTGCGGATGTATGATTCCGGGGCGGAGGGAGAGTGGGAAGATGAGAGCGTATCGTTGACCTACTTGGATACCTCTGCCAAGGCAAAACGGTTCTTGGAAAACTTCCCGCAAAGAGTAGATGTCATTTTACTGGACTTGGCACAGACTGACAGTTGGATGCATTCCCGGTTAGAAGTGCCTATGTATGTGTATAATCATCATTTGAACATCCCCGTTATTTCTTTTTCCAATGAAAGTTGCAATAACGGTTGGCTGTTGTCTTACAATATTGTCGGGCAATACCCGCCGGTTATAATGGGTTTTGATATGCCCGAACTTATCGCGTATTTAAAAAACATCGTTTACACCGGCCGCGCCCGCCCGCAATAAAAATCTTGCTAACGTAGCAAAAACGCGTGTATAGTACCACTTCCAACTTGGTATAATAAAGTATATGCGCGAAGTTCCCCTTTTGCAAGTAAAAGACTTGCAAGTCTCTTTTACCGTAGATAAAAAACCCGTGCCCGTGGTGCGCGGGCTTTCCTATACACTTCCCGCCGGGAAAGTGCTGGCGGTGGTGGGGGAGTCCGGCAGCGGTAAAACGGTGCATGCGCTTTCGCTGTTGGGGTTGTTGCCGCCCGTAGCCAAGGTAAGCGGCGGGGAAGTGATTTTTCAAGGGGAAAATTTAGTGGCGCTCAGCGAAAAGCAACTTCGTCCTATTCGCGGTCAAAAGATTTCCATGATTTTCCAAGACCCGGCGGCCAGTTTAAACCCCGTTCTAACCATTGGCGAACAACTCACCGAAACGCTACTCGCTCATAAAAAACTAACAAAGACACAGGCCCGCCAAGAGGCCGCCGCGCTGTTGGAAAAAGTCGGCATTCCGGACGTGCAAAAACGGCTTGACGAATATCCCTTTCAATTTTCCGGCGGTATGTGCCAGCGTGTGATGATTGCTATGGCCCTAGCCCTGTCGCCCGATATTTTAATTGCCGATGAGCCGACCACCGCTTTGGACGTTACCATTCAAGCGCAAATTATCCGTCTTATTAAAGAGTTGCAACAGCATAGCCAAATGGCGGTTATTTTTATTACGCACAATTTAGCACTTGCCAGCCAGGTGGCCGATACGGTGCTCGTGTTGTACGGCGGGCTTTGTATGGAAAATGCCCCGGCAGAAGAACTGTTTGCGAGCCCGCGCCACCCCTATACGCAAGGGCTCCTTTCGTCGCTCGCGTCGGTGCAGTCGCGCCCGGAACGCTTGCCCGCGATTGCCGGGCAGCCGCCTGTGGCGGGGGAAATTTTATCCGGCTGTCCGTTTGCCTCGCGTTGTGCGTATGCTACGGATAAATGCCGCCAAGCGGTGCCGCCGCTTATCAAAAACGGAGCGCACGAAGTGCGTTGCTGGCGGGAGGAAATGAAATGACGGCCCGCGTAGAAATTAAAAATTTATATAAGACGTATGTCCGCCACCAATGGTTGTTTGGGGCCGGCGAAAAAGTGCCGGTACTCAAAGACATTTCCCTAACACTTCCCGAAAACCGCGTACTGGGGTTGGTGGGAGAATCCGGCTGCGGCAAAAGCACCCTGTGCAAAGTGCTTTTGGGAATAGAGGAACCGACCTCCGGCACGGTGCTTGTAAACGGGCTGAACGTGACCGAAAAATCTTCCGCTGCACGCAAACAACGCTGCCGCGCGATGCAAGCGGTGTTTCAAGACCCGTACTCCAGTTTGGATCCGCGTATGACGGTGCGGCAGTTATTGGCCGAACCAATAACCATTCACGGCTTATATCCGGATAAGCCCACGCGGGAAAATTTTTTGAAACAGTTGCTTACGTCCGTGGGCCTTTCCGAAACGTATTTAGACCGCTACCCGCACGAATTTTCCGGCGGTCAACGCCAACGTATTTGTATCGCCCGTGCACTCGCGCTAGACCCGCAAATTTTAGTGGCCGATGAGCCCGTTTCCGCTCTGGATGTTTCCGTGCAGGCACAAATTTTAAATTTACTTAGTGACATTAAACGCACGCGCAAGTTATCCGTGATTTTTGTCACGCACGATTTTGCCGTTGCGCGTTTTTTGTGTGATGATATTGCGGTTATGTATCAAGGGCGCATCGTGGAATCGGCTCCCGCTGATGAATTGTTTGCCCATCCGTTACATCCCTACACACAAGCACTTTTAAGTGCGGTGCCGCAAGTGGGCCGTGCGTTAACTAAGCCGCTTGCCGAGCCGGTAGTAGACGCGTCCGCCGGGTGTGCTTTTGCCCCGCGTTGTAAACAAGCGACGGCCTCGTGCCGTCAGAAAGAACCCATTTTGAAGGCCGCCGCGCCCAGTCATTTTTGCGCGTGCGGGCAACTTACACAAGGAGAAACAAAATGACAGTAAACCAACAACGTGCCGTAGATACTTTCTTAAAACTGATACAAATAGACAGTGAATCCGGCAATGAAAAAAAGATGCAAGAGTATGTGGCGGCGGAACTGAAAAAACTCGGTTGCCGCGTGGTCGTGGATAACGCCGGGAAACATTTTAACACCAATGCCAAAGGAAATGTGATGGGGTTTTTCCCGGGGACGGTCAAGAGTGCGCCGTTTGTGCTGGTGGCGCATTTGGATACCGTTAAACCCGGGCAAGGCATTCGCGCGGTAGTCAAAAAAGATTGTATTGTTTCCGACGGGAAAACCATTTTAGGCGCCGATGATAAAGCCGGAGTTGCGATTATTCTGGAAGTGTTGCGCTCGCTCAAAGAAAATAAAATTCCCCATCCGCCGGTAGAAGTGATATTTACGCTTTGCGAAGAACGCGGTATGCACGGCTCTAAAAATTTGGATTACAAACAACTCAAAGGCCGCGAAGGTATGATTTTAGACAACGAGGGCGGTGATGAACTGCTCATCCAGGGTCCGGCGGTTAACGATGTGGTGGTGGATGTAATCGGTATTTCCGCCCACGCCGGAGCATGCCCGGAAAAAGGTATCTCTGCCTTGGAAGTGGCCGCGTATGCTGTTTCGCACATGAAATTGGGCCGCATTGATAAAGAGACGGTGGCTAATTTCGGAGCCGTACAAGGCGGGCAAGTGCCTAATGCGGTAATGGAAAAACTCACACTTATCGGCGAGGCGCGCAGTTTGAAAATTGAAAAACTGGCCAAACAAACCGCGCACATGAAAAAAGCGTTTGACTTGGCTATCAAAAAATATACCAAGAAAATTGACGGAAAAGTTTGCAAACCGGTGGTAAATTTCAACGCTACCAAGCGGTATCATTCTGTGCAAATTTCCAAATCGCACCCGGTAGTTAAAGCGTTAGTGGCGGCGGCTAAACGGCTCAAATTCCCGCTTTATCCGCGTTCGTCAGGTGGTGGGTGTGATGCCAACGTGCTTTCCGGCAAAGGGTTTACGTTGCCGAATTTAAGCGTGGGCGTGTATAATTGCCATACAGTACACGAAAAATTGGTATTGAAAGAATTTTACGCGGCGTTGGCACTCACGTGGGCGGCCGTTACGTCGTATAAGAAGTAAGGAAGAATATGGTTCGTTACATTGTCCGCAGGTTGTTACTTTTACCGCTGGTGGTGCTGGGGGTGACGTTTTTGTTGTTTTTCCTCACGCAACGCTTAAGCCCGGAAATGCGCGCGTCTTTGTACGTCAAAGACCCGCGCCAAATGGGAGCGTTGGAGGAAGTCATCCGGCAGTACGGCCTGCGGGACAATGTGTTTAAACAGTACGGGCGGTGGCTTGTTCAAGTGGTGCACGGCGATTTGGGGTATAGCCCCAGTGCCAATATGCCGGTGGCCAAGGCGCTCAAAGAATATCTGCCGGCCACGGTGCAATTGGCATTTGTTACGATGATTTTGGTAGTATTTTTTGGCGTATGGTTTGGGGCCTTTTCCGCCGTGCATAAAGATAAGTGGCAGGATAGTTTGGCGCGCCTTATCAGCGTGGGGGGGTTTTCGCTGCCTATTTTTGTGCTGGGGCTACTGCTTTTAATGGTTTTTTACGGGAAACTCGGCTGGTTTGCACCGGGGGGATATTCCTTTCAAACCGATTTAATTATCCACGGGCCCACGTTCAAAACGTACACAGGATTTTTATTAGTGGACGCTTTGTTAAACGGTAATATGCGGGTGTTTGGCGATGTGCTTTCACACTTGGTACTTCCCGCGGTGACGTTATGTATCGGGTCGTTTGCACTCATGGTGCGCGTGATGCGCTCCAGTATGTTGGAGGAATTAAATAAAGACTATATCCGCACGGCCCGCGCCAAAGGACTTGCCCCACGGCAGATTATTTATAAACACGCCGGGAAAAACGCCATTATCCCCGTGATTACCCTGGCCAGTATTCAGTTTATCCGGCTATTGGGCGGGACGGTGATTGTGGAAACAATTTTTGATTATCCCGGGATTGGCCGCTTTGGGGTACTCGCCGCGCAACAGTTGGATATTGCGGGGATCTTAGGATTTTCGCTGATGGTAGCGGTGCTGTTTGTGTTGGGTAATTTGCTATCAGACATTTTATATACCGCGGTAGACCCGCGTATCCGGTTGGATTAACATATGCTTAAAAACCGTATTTTTAAACGCATTTACACGCATAAAACTTCGCTGGTGGGGTTTGCTTTAGTGGCTTTTTTTGCGCTGGTGGCCGTGCTGGCACCGTGGCTGGCTCCGGTATATAATAAAAATAATCCATACCAAATGCCACAGAAAAGTTATCAAATTGCCCCGCAACCGCCTTCCGCGCAAAATTGGCTGGGTACTACCGAACAGCAATACGACCTGTATTACGGGGTCATATGGGGAACGCGGTTGGCCTTTGAAATCGGGCTAACCGTCACATTTTTTGCGTTCTTGCTCGGACTGCTGGTAGGGGCGACAGCGGCATACTTTGGTGGGAAAGTGGACGAAATTTTAATGCGGCTTACCGACATTGTATTTGCGGTGCCGTCGTTAGTGCTGGCCATGGTGATTGCCGCCATGCTCGGGCCGGATATCAAAAATATGATGATTGCGTTAACGGCGGTGGCATGGCCGTCTTACGCACGGCTTATCCGCGGGGATATTTTATCGGTCAAGCGGCGCGACTATGTAACCGCCGCGCGCACATTGGGGGCGAGTGGGCCGCGCATTTTACTGCGCCATATTTTACCTAATTCCATTTATCCGTCCGTCGTAGTAGCGAGTTTGGATATCGGTTACGTGGTGCTAACGGCCGCGTCGCTTTCCTTCTTAGGTTTGGGCGCACAACCGGGTACGGCCGATTGGGGACAACTGATTGCGATGGCGCGCAACTGGGTACTCGGCACAGCACAAAACCCGTTTGCCTATTGGTATACGGTGGCGGTGCCGGGGGCGGCCATTTTCCTGTTTGTCCTCGGGTGGAACTTGTTAGGGGACGGCTTTAGAGATATTTTAGACCCCAGACAGGTCTGATTTTTATACAATATACGTATAGTCCCAATTTAAAAGAGGTGCTTATGATTCGTCGCAAAGATTTGTATACTTCCCTGGCTGACAGCGCGTTCCGGTTTCCCGACCGTATTGCGCTGGTGGAAGCGGGCACAGGTAAGAAAGTTTCTTACCACGAACTTTTGATGCAGGTGGACCGCGCCGCCGATATGTTTTTTGAGCACGGCATCCGCAAAGGCGACCGGGTGGGAGTGGCCCACCGCAACGCCATTGATACGGTGGTAGCCAATTACGGCCTCTATAAATTAGGCGCGGTGAGTATCCCGATAAACTTCATGGTGACCAAGCAGGAAGAAATCCAATTTATTTTAAATAACGCCGGTGCCAAGGCCGTAGTTACGCAGGCCGAATTTTTGCGCCATTACGTAAAAGCCATACCGAGCACCCCTACCGTTAATTATATTTTTACGACGGACGAAGTGCCTTCTTCCGCCGCCGGGTGCGACAAAGTCCAATTGTTCTGGGAACAAGTAGAAAAGTCTACTTTCCACGATGAAACGGCCGCTCCGCAAGCAGGACTGGATGATTTGGCATTTATCTTGTACACCTCCGGAACGACGGGGCTACCGAAAGGCGCGATGATTTCCCACGGCAATTTGGCCTCTAACGTGATTTCCTGCGCGCAGATTTTCAAAATCAACGACAACGATGTTTTCTTGTGTTTACTGCCGATGTTCCACTCGTTTGCGTGGACGACGTGTGTGGTTATCCCGCTTTATTTAGGTTTAAAAGTCGTGGTGGTAGCCAACGTCATGCCGGCGAGTAAATGGCTCGGAGCCATGGGCTCGGAAGACGTTACACTCATGTTGGCTGTACCGCAAATCTACGCGGTATTGTCAAAAGAAGCCAAGGGTTTAAAACAACTCTACTTGCGTTTCTGGCCGTTTAAAAATATCCGGTTCTGCGTATCCGGTGCGGCGCCGCTCACGCAAGAAATCAAAGACCGCTTTGAGCAGAAATTTAATGTGCCGATATTGGAAGGGTACGGCCTTACCGAAACCAGCCCGGTAGTCAGCGTAAATACCGAAGAACTCCAAAAAATCAAATCGGTGGGTCCGGCGATTCCGGCGGTTAGCACGATTGTACTGGACGAAAACGGAAAAGAAGTCCCGCGCAACCACGAAGGAGAACTATGTGTCAAAGGGCCGAACGTGTTCCGCGGATACTGGGGCAACGAAACGGCCTCCAAAGATGCCTTTACCGAAGACGGCTGGTTTAAAACGGGCGACATTGTGGAAGTGGATGACGACGGATTTATCTTCATCAAAGACCGCAAGAAAGATATGATTATCATCAAAGGGCTCAAAGTTTTCTCTGCCCAGGTGGAAGCGATTATTTGCGAGCACCCGGCTGTGGAAGAATGTGCCATTATCGGTGTGCCCGACGGCCGCGGCGGCGAGTTTATTAAACTCTACGCTGTGAAAAAAGAAGGCGTGGAACTTAACGAAAAAGAATTCCGCATGTTCCTTAAAACCCATTTGGATAACTACAAACGTCCGCGTGATTTTGAATTTGTGGAAGAACTGCCCAAAAATGCCTTGCGCAAAGTACTCAAACGGGAACTGCGCAAAGATGCTGTAGCCAAGTTGGCGGCCCGTACGGCCGCGGCTCCGGCCTCGGAGGAAACCCTTGCCTAAGACCAAGCACGCCGATTTGGCGCGCGTGTTGGCCCGGGTTGTTCCTCAGGCCCACTATGTGGGGGGGATTGTACGCAGTAGTCTATTCAAACGGTTTTCCACGGACATTGATTTAACCCTGCCGCCCGATGACGTCAAACCTGCCGCCCTGGCACTGGCCAAAGAATTAAAGGCCGCCGCCTTTGAAATGGACGCGGAGTACGGCGTGTGGCGGCTGGTTACCCACCAAGACAAAATCCAAATTGATTTAACGGCCTATCAGGGGAAAAATCTAAAGGAAGATTTGCTCCGTCGTGATTTTGCTTTTAATGCGCTTGCTTACCCGGTAACGGCTTTGCCGCAAATTCAAATTGTACCGCAAAAAAACGGAAACGCACACATTTTACTTAAACGCTTGCAGCGCAAAAAAATAGTGGACTATGCCGGTGGCCTGGCCGATGTGAAACATAAAATTATCCGCCACACGGGCCCGCGCGTATTTCAAGAGGACCCTTTGCGTATGTTGCGCGCCTTCCGCTCGGCGGCAGAACTGAAATTTACGATTGCTCCCGCCACGTTAAAACTCATTAAAAAATATGCTCCCTTGATTAGTCAGCCCGCCGGCGAGCGCATCCACGAAGAACTGATGCGCCTGTTCAATACATCTAAAGCGTATGAAAATTTGGTACTGATGGACGCGTGCGGACTGTTGACGGCGTTGTTTCCCGATTTGGAGCCCCAGCGCACCTGTGCCGAAGTATATTATGGTAAAGGGGGCGTACTCAAACATACGCTACTGGTGTTTAAACGGATAGAGTATTTGTTGGACCACGTGGAAAAAGCGTTCCCGGCGTATGCAAAGAAATTGCAAGATATTACTTTGCAAAAACCGCTTTATAAAATGGCGGCCTTGTTACACGATATCGCCAAGCCGTCTACGGCTAAAATGAAAGACGGACGCTTGCGGTTTTTCTATCACGAGCAACGCGGTGCGCACATGGCACGTCAGGTTTTAGAGCGCTTGCATTATAGTCGTCCGGAAATGCGTTTAATCTGCGCGATGATTGGCGAGCATTTGCGCCCGAGTAATTTGGCCAGTAACGATTGTATTACCGATAAAGGGGCCTATCATTTCTTTCGCGATTTGGGGGATGCGGCTATCCCGATGTTGTGTTTGTGTTGGGCCGATTACACCAGTTACGTCACAGACGAGCAACTGCGCCGTATTTTGCCGCATAGCCAAGAGTCGATGATGAGTTTGGCCCAAGCACAAAAGAAAGCGGCCATCGGCAAGACGCTGCGCCATTTGCAAGTTTTATCTTTACTGTTAAATAAATTTTATAAACATCCGCGGGTGGTGCGCCCTTCGCGCGTGATTACCGGGCGCGATATTATGGAGGCACTAAAAATCCCTTCCGGGCCGAAAATCGGCGAACTGTTAGAGAGCGTGGCGGTGGCGCAAGTGGAAGGAAAAGTGCAAGACAAAAAAGAGGCGCTTGCGTGGGTGCGTGCCTTGTGGCAGGCGGAAAAGAAATAGTTGTATGCGAATGAAAAACTTTGCTACAATAAGATAGCACTAAAACGCTGAGGTAATGCGGGCGTGGTTCAATGGTAGAATGGAAGCTTCCCAAGCTTTAGACGAGGGTTCGATTCCCTTCGCCCGCTTTTTAACAGGATAACTATGGAAAACGAAAACCTGGATTTAGATGTAAAACCCACCGGAAATAAGGACCTCTGGCTTTTCCTGATTATTGTAGACGTGGTGTTGTTGTGCGTGTTTGGGTTCTTTTTGTACAAACATTTTTCAAATTATTTGTTCCAAATCACACCGCAAGTTGCGGTGGAAGAATCGGCTACGCCCGCTGAAGAACAACCGGAAACGACGGTCGTGGAAGAAGTAGTTTCCGTTGCTGCCGAGCCGCAAGAACCTTTGTCTGTGCCACTTGCACAAGAAAAAACACAACCCAATTTGGTGGCTGAAATTATCGCCGCCGAAGAAAAAACAGAAGAACAACCGGCTCCGGAAGTGGCTACTCCCACTGAGAAAAAACAGAGCGTTATTGTGCTGGCTAACCCCAAAAGTAAATACCGCCGCGTAACGTTTAAATGGTTTGGCGAAGGCAAAAAAGTACAAATTGTCAGTGGGTTTACGATGTCTAAACCGCAAGCGCTTACCAAGAAAAACGGCCATTGGGAAACGACGCTTTCTATCTTGCCCGGTACGTATAAGTTCTTATACATCATTGACGGTAAAAACACGCAAGACCCGTACAGCCCGGAAAAAGATGGTCGTTCGGTCGTAGTGATTAAATAAGTTTTGCAGATGTTCTAATCGTAAACAGGCCCTAACTTTTGTTAGGGCCTGTTGTTTAGAGTCTATATGTGGCTCCTGTGCCAGAATCTCCTTGAGTATCTTGTTTGTCTATAGACATGGCTTTGCAAATTTGAGCCGCTAAATTGGTTTTTCCGTTACTGCTACAATCCCATTGATTAGACGGAAGTTGAACCCGTAATACAGGTAGGGAACTTCGGTTATTCGCCACGGCTGCACAAAACACAGATATCGGTTCCGTAGAGAGTGCACAACTGTACATATATGTATTAGGACGGTTTTGGTCGGACCCCCACCAAGAGTTACTGATTTGGTCGGAAGGGATGGAAATGTCTAATTCATTTAAATCGGCGGTATATTGATTGTTTGCTAAATAATATATCGTTTGTCCGTCTTGGATACTGCGTAGCATCGTGAACGCTTCCGATGTACGGGCTTTTGATACGGCTTTTTGATACTGTGGCAACGCTACCGCCGCCAAAATGCCGATGATGAGTACGACAACTAATAGTTCTATTAGCGTAAATGCGTTTGTGTTATTATCAAATAAATTTGTCATGCCCGAGTGTTTCTGTCGGGCATCTTCCACTTGTTGAATAAAACAGGGTTGTTTTTCCTCTTTTACTAACGAC
>JAZRIL010000067.1:0-4849 GCA_045645285.1 Elusimicrobiaceae bacterium
ATCTCTACCGCTTTCTAAAACAAAACAAGGTGAGATGCTGAATTAAATTCAGCATGACAATATTTAATAAGGAGAATTTTATGCAGAAAGAAAATCAATTAACAAGTTGTTTGACCTCGCCCCTTGCGGGAGAGGATGCCCGCAGGGCAGGTGAGGGGGAAAGAGAAAATATTTTATTGTCCCCCCTCATCGGTTTTGAGTGCTTGCGCACACAAAACCACTTCCCCCGCCTGGGGGGAAGTCACACGGCAAACAGTGGTTTTACACTTATTGAATTATTAGTCGTCGTGCTCATCATCGGCATTTTGGCCGCCGTGGCATTGCCGCAATATAATAAAGCGGTGGAAAAATCTAAAGCCACGCAAGCCATAACGTTACTCAGATCCTTATATCAAGCGCAAAAAGTCTATCAATTAGCAAATGGCAATTTTGCGGATACCGTAGATGAACTGGCGGTAGATATTCCTTGGACAGGGAATACTCCCGGAATATCCAGCAGTAAGATTACAGACACGCGTTCCACAACGGATTGGGCGTTGGACTTAGTAAAAGACGACTCTGCAACTTCTATAATAATTACACGTTTAACGGGGAAATATAGCGGAGTAAGTTTTCGTTATTATATTGACGGCACCCTAACTCCGCAAGATACATTGATTTGCGTGGAAGTGCTACAGGGTACTTATAAATTTAACGGTACCAAAGGCGACTATTGCCAAAAAATTCTCCATGGGACATGGCACCGAGATTCTGACGGGGGATATATTTTTGAACTGTAAGTAATTTTACCTTACAGACGCAAGCCAGCAGGCATATTCTTGCCAGAAATTTTCCAACAGTTCTTCTAAGAAAATTTCTTTAAGCACTTCCTGGCCCACCAGTTGCTTGACACTTACCGCCGTATCTTTTAAAGCGGCGGGCAAGCGGTTATTGACGTTTACGCCCACACCCACCAACACCCAGTGATCCGTTTCCCCGGTGGAAGTTTCAATTAAAATGCCGCAAATTTTTTTCCATTTGTGCGTTTTGTGATCCCACGCAAGCACGTCATTGGGTTCTTTGATTTTTGTTTTTAAGTCAAACAGTTTGGTAAGTGTTTTGGCAACGGCCTCGCCTACGCGCACACTGAGTGAGGCATTACACGCGGCGGGCTTTTGGGGACGTAAAATCAGTGTAAAATACACGCCGCCCTCGCCGGAGTCAAAACTCCGTTCGTAGCGGCCGCGCCCGGCGGTTTGCGTACACGCCAGTACCATCGTGCCTTCCGCTTCGCCGCACAAGGCGAGGTCCTTGGCTACGTTTTGCGTGCTGTCCACGCTTTCCAATCCGATTACTTTTGTTACGTTTTTTACGGTTAATGTTTCTTGCATAAATTTTCCTCTATTTTAATTTCATTTGTCTAAGTTCAAACAAGCGGTCGCGCAGTTCGGCGGCCAATTCAAAATTGAGCGCATCGGCCGCATCGCGCATTTGTTGTTCAATATCTTTTTCTACCGATTTAATGTTCTTTGCCGTCGGAACAGGTAGCGACTCGGCCAAGATACCAAACGCGCTTGTTTTGGCTTGTTGTTCAAATTCTTTCAGTTCCACTTCCGCTTTTTGAATGGTTTTAGGTGTAATGTGGTGTTCTTTGTTATACGCTTCTTGAAGTTCGCGGCGGCGGTTCATTTCGTTAAGTGCATATTTAATAGAATCGGTTTTGCGGTCGGCATACAAAATAACTTCCCCGCCTGCGTTGCGCGCGGCACGGCCGGAAATTTGAATAAGCGTCGTCGTATTGCGCAAAAACCCTTCGTTATCCGCACCTAAAATAGCCACCAGCCCCACTTGCGGGATATCAATTCCTTCGCGAAGCAAATTGATGCCCACGAGCACATCAAACTTTCCCTGCCGGAAATCTTTTAAAATCTCCACGCGGTCCAGCGCTTCAATGTCCGAGTGCAAATAACGCGTTTTAATGTTGTGTTCTGTAAAATAAACACTTAAATCTTCCGCTGTTTTTTTCGTAAGTGCCAGCACAAGCGTGCGCTCGTTTTTAGCGGCGTGCTCGTTAATTTTTCCAACCAAATGGTCAATTTGCCCGGCGGTGGGGTGAACTTCCACCTTCGGATCCACGAGCCCCGTTGGGCGGATAACTTGCTCTACAATGTTGTTGCCGCACACGCTCAATTCATACGGTCCTGGCGTAGCGGATACAAATACGGTAGAAGGCATTAAACTTTCAAATTCTTCAAATTTAAGCGGGCGGTTGTCTAACGCCGAAGGTAAACGGAAACCGAAATCCACCAGCATTGTTTTGCGCGCCCGATCGCCGTTGAACATCCCGCGCACTTGCGGCAAGGCCACGTGCGACTCGTCCACCATCATCAAGAAATCATCATACCGTTTGAAGTAATCAATGAGCGTGGAAGGCCGCTCGCCGGGTTTACGTCCGTCCATATAACGCGAATAATTTTCTATACCGCTGCAAAAACCGGCTTGCTCAAGCATTTCCAAATCATATTCCGTGCGCTGTTTGAGACGGTAGGCCTCCATTTCCTTGCCCATTTTTAACAACTCGGCGTGGCGCACTTGCAAATCGGCGCGGATTTGCGCTAGCGCATTTTTAGTATCTTCATCCGTCGCCACAAAATGTTTAGCGGGATAAATCCACGCTTCTTTTAATTCCGCAAGCACGTTGCCTGTGATGGGGTGGATTTCATAAATATGCGCAATTGTTCGCCCGGCAATTTCTATGCGAAGGGCGTTTTGGCTGTAGGGTGTCATGACGTCTATATTCGGCCCGCGGGTGCGAAACCGGCCGGAAGTAAATTCCATTTCGTCGCGGTGGTATTGGATTTTAATAAGACTGCCGGAGAGTTGCGCGCGCGTCATTTCCATCCCTCGTTTGACATAGATACGCATTTCGCGGAAACTGTCCGGTGAACCAATATTATAGATACACGACACGGACGCCACCACAATTACGTCCTTGCGCGAGGTTAAAGAAGTCGTTGCTTTGAGGCGTAATTTATCAATATGTTCGTTGATTGCGGAATCTTTTTCAATGTACGTATCTGTTTGCGGGATATACGCTTCGGGTTGGTAATAATCGTAATAGGAAATAAAATACTCTACCGCGTTTTCGGGGAAGAACTGTTTAAACTCGGCATACAGTTGGGCGGCCAATACTTTGTTAGGCGATAAAATAAGCGTGGGTTTATTTAACCGCGCGATGACGTTTGCCATGGTAAATGTTTTGCCGGAGCCGGTCACGCCCAAAAGCGTTTGGCGTTTTTTGCCGTCTAATACGCCTTGCGTGAGTGCGTCAATGGCTTTGGGTTGGTCGCCCGCCGGTTTAAAGTTGGAAACGAGTTTAAACGTCATATTTATATTGTACTTAAAAGGGCGGCTCTTTTTGAGCCGCCCTGTGTTATTTCCAAAAAATAGTTAGCGTGTGGCCGGAGTATGAATAAACGCCGTATCTAATACGCCGGGGAGTAATTGCGACACGCCGTCAATCATAAACTGCATGGCAATTGCGCACAAAATCATACCCATAAAGCGGATGACAATTTGCGTACCGTTCTTGCCGATTTTCGCAAACAAATACGGCGAACTGACAAGCACGAGGGCCACAATACACGAACTTAAAAACAGCACCCAAATCATCATTAGCGACATAAGAAGCGAGTCGCTTTTTTCCGCGTACAGAATGACCGTTGTAATACTGCCCGGCCCGATAAACAGCGGCATCGCCACCGGGACTAAAATATGGCTTAAACTGTTACGCGCCTGGTCAAATGTGTTGCCGGCGGGCGCGGTGGTTTCAATACCGTGCTGTTCAAATTTACTTTTCCCTTGCAACATGCGTAACCCGATGAGCAAAATCATAATAGAACCGGCCAGTCTAAATGCGGGCAGCGTGATGCCAAACATCGTCAAAATACGATTGCCGAACAAGAAGAAAACAAGCAGTAGAATAAAAATAGACCCCGACATCAACATCGCTACCGCCCGTTGCACACGCGGCGTTTCATTTTCCACATATTCCAAAAAGATAGGCATATTTCCTATCGGGTTTAAAATGGCCAAGATACCGATAAACGCGTTAAACAGTAAACCCCAGTCCATGGTGTATATTTTCTCCTTGAGTTACGCCGCGTGTTGGCGGCAATTTTACCGACAATTATAGTATAACAAATTCGCGGGCTTGGCGAAGGACCCGCTAAGGACCGAGATTCCAACCGAAAAAAGTGTGTGAGAAAAATAAATTTAGTGCCACTGATAGGTAAAATATCCATTTCCGTCAGCGCCGCCCTTGCCGGCCGCGCCCATACTTTTACAAAGTTTTTTACCGAATTCTTGTTTATCACCCGGTTTGACTTTACATTCACGCAGGCCTGCGCTACTTAAATCATTATACATCACTCCGTCTACCGTGCTCTCGCAAAATGCATAACCCGTAGAACCAATCTCACAAAAACCCCAATTATAAAAGACTTTATTTTTAGTGTGGGAAGTCCCCGGAGGCAACTCAATATCTAACACACTAATATCATCGCTAAAATGATCGTTGGACATTTTATACAAATCTTGGCCCTTGCGTAATTCCCTGGCCAACGCAATCAGTTGCATATACCGTGCCTTGGCAACTGCCATTTTATACTGCGGCAACGCCACCGCCGCCAAAATGCCAATGATTAAAACTACTACTAATAATTCAATCAGCGTGAATCCTTTTGCACCTAAACTGCCTTTAAAACAACTTTTGTTTTCCATACGTATCCCTCCACAGAGTTTGAGTATATGCAAATCGTAGCAAAAAAAAAAACGAAGTCAACTCTTTTTTGTGTCTTTTTAAAAAACC
>JAZRIL010000068.1:0-3505 GCA_045645285.1 Elusimicrobiaceae bacterium
ATACGCAAATTATTGGTTCGAATGGTTAACCGGCCAACATCCGGAACCACCAACACCGCCAACACCCGGAACAAATCTTATTCGATATGGTGGCGCCCGGGATATGATCCGAAGATTTATTATACATGAGTAATAAAAAAAGAAGGTGTCCAAATAATCGGACACCTTCTTATTTTGACCCACTAGATTTCCGCCCGTTGGGGAAGGGCGTTTGCATGGAAATCGAGTTCTTTAATAATTTAACACAACATAAATGGCGTGTAAAGATTACTTTAATTGATTAAGCGGTGTACATTACACTGAATCGCACAAGGTCATTCGGTGAAATAGCACTAGTTCTCGGTTGAATTGCAATTGCCGAACTCTTAATACGCACAGTGACGTTATTATTGGTGAAATCATTGACTAATGCCGATAAATAAGGGTTTGTGGGAACTGAAAATGTTCCTAACATAATATCTGTTTCGGAAGTCGTTGGAATCGTTGCATTGCAAGTTCCGGTTACTACTAGTTCATAAACATCTGCGGTTCTGTATAGAGAAATATCAAGATTTGCATAGTCACCGTGTGCAATCCGTGTACGCGTTAAATGTGTATTTAATGTATTGATACCATCCACACAATCATTTCCAACATCCAAAACGCCGGTTCCAACCTTGGAAGAAATGGCGCCAACCTGGTTATCTAATACGGAAAGATCCGAAGCGGTAGCGAAATAGGTTGAGTCATGCCCGTCTAATTTATCGGAATCCAATGCTTTCGCCGGATTAACAGAAACTGTTAATAAAGTACCGTCCAACATACATAACACACTAGAATTGATTACATATGCACCGGTAGAAAGGTTCTGACCGTCCGGTGTTTTTGCGGTCACCTGGACGCCGTCAACTTCGAAAGTTTCACCGGCTTCAAAATTAGCCGTTGCGGTAAAACGGAAAACGTCGCGGGCGGTGTCGGATCGGGTTAACGCGTGTACGGTACCGGTCAATAACTCGGTAGCGGTACCAACGGCCGCATTGGAAACACCCTTTACAATGGTATCCAAATCGGATGTATTCACATTTTCGACGGTCAAAGGGTTAAATAAATCGGTTCCTTCGTAGATTTTCAAACCATAATTTGTTGTAGTCTGCATAACAAAATCTCCTTTCTTATGCCGGAATAATATTCTTTCCGTTCATTGCTAATTGTGTCATTGTCATATACAAAGCAACCAATGTATCAACGTCTTTCTGCCTAGATACCAGGTCAGCGACGTCAATAGCATCCGTAGCATGTAAGCTACAAAGGTAGTCAAACATTTCTTGCACGGTTACATATTCGCCGGTGAAATAATTTAATACCTTAATTTGTGACAAGAATTGACCAACTTCGGATAAAATATATTCATTGTTTTGTTCAATGGCTAAATCCGTCCGGTGGTTGATTGCTACCACTTCGGCCGCGATCAGATCCTCCAGGGCTTTAATCTTTAAATCCATCTGTAATAACGATGTATTCACATCATTACGAAGCTGGATAAAATTAGCGCCCAAATCGTTAACAAGCCCGGTAAATTCCGCCCGGATTTCTTCCACCTGGGTTTGATAGTTTGCTAATTGTTCGTCGGTGTATTCCTTGGATAGCTTTACGGCTTCTTCTACAAGACCGTCCAATTTGGCTTCCAACTCTTTAATTCTGTTTAAAAGCCAATCCCGGTTAGGTGATACGCCGACATATGGCCATTCATATAAACTGTCATGTTCATAACTCATAATAAAAACCTCCCTTCTTATTAATCATAAACCCCTAATAAAAACTTGTCTACAAACCGGCTGCAAATATCCTCATAGATGTTATAACGGCGTAAATCGAGTTCCGCTTGGACCATCATTTGATTTGTTGTTACACCGATATTACCGTGCACCCGCAAATGTTCGGTTACATCCTCATTGGATTTACCGGTGGATCCGCTGGTATTCGTTCCGCCGCTGGTAGCGCTTCCGATCTGTTTATCCGTGTTGCGAAATGTTTCGCTATTATCCGCCGCCCGTTGGCTAGTGCTTTCGCTATTGCTGGAAGTACTTCCCGTGCTGGTTGCGCTGGATTCGCTTGTATTTGCCGTTTTAAGCGTCCGGTCTTCCATACGGTCATAATTCTCTATCGGATTATATTCGGCACTAATAGCGGCTAAAATACGCGCGAAATTGTCCTTGTTTTGGGTAAACCAATTATGAATAGCTATACCAAGTTGCGGCAATACCTGGTGATATGGGCACATCATTCCGGCATTATCCAGGATGGTAAAACGTAATTGTTCTTCATCCAACCCTTCCGGTAAATCCAAATCCATTAGAATCGATGGATCATAATTATAAAAGCCGTTTAATGTAATATCATTCATCATCGCTTTCACCACCTTCCGAATCGGATCCGATTAACTCATAGTTATAATTTAACTTGGCAACCATGTCGATTTCGCCATTGGTAACTTCCCGCACCCGTTCATAACAATCGTTTAGATTGTTTAAAATAACACGGGCCTGGGCGCTGGTTTGATCGTTATTCTCGGAAACCTCCATAGAATTTAAACGTTCTTTCTTTTCGTAATTAGCGTTTCTAACACCAATTTCCGTTAGAAAATCGTTTATAACTCCCCGGCGGGCCTGGTGCAATTCATTCGCGGCAAAGTTCTGTTTCGGATTGTCGTTGAAATAAAACGGCTTGCCATTACGGAAAAGATTCTTGATAACCGGAACAATCGGGCTTCCCATAGTTGCACGGGAATACGCCCGCTTTACTTCCTGGGCTTGCTTGTCGTTTTCCACCGGTACAAAATTGGAAAATGATGTATTCATAACATTTACATCGAACGCTTTATCCAGGTTGGAAAGCCGGGAAGCATATTCCATCACGGTTGCATCCAATCCAAATAGATCATCCAGGATATACACGATTTCGCAATTAATACCGCAAATTCCGACAACCTCCCGTTTTAAATGGCTATTCATGCCGGAAATCTTGTGCGGATAAAAGAAATAATCTGTGTTTTCAATTGAGTACGGCATGGGAACCCATCCATATTCCTTAGTGTACATAACCGCATAGGAACCGGCGTGGAACGTCCAAAACCGTACGTAACCTAACTTCCATTGTTTTGGTACCCCAAGATCAAACACGGAATATAATACGTTATACAAATACCTCCTATTGTGAAACATGGCGGCATTTTCCACGCCTTTTACTTCATACGGAATCATATTATGTGATTGTAAATATGCTTCATGTTGATAGTTTAAGGGCCTACTCATAATAAAAACCTCCATTTAACGCGTTGTTAATGGCTTCTTTATCACCGGCAAATCCCGGTATATCTACGGAAGCACCGGCGCATTTTGTGTAACCACCCAGCGTTGATATTTTCACATTACGATAAAGCGGGCGGCCATTTACTACGTTGGCAATATCACATGAATTATAAGCCGTTAAATATAAAATATAATACGGCATTTGTAATAAACTAGCC
>JAZRIL010000069.1:0-31513 GCA_045645285.1 Elusimicrobiaceae bacterium
AAAAAAAACGAAGTCAAGCCCTTTTTGTGCCTTTTGAAAAAATAACGCAAAAAACACAGGGCAACGAAGTCTCGTCCGATGTAACTTTGCGTCACCAGCAGTCAGCGGTCCGAGGCCGCGTGGCCGTGCGCCAAGCACCCCGTACGCGCGCACAGCGCGCGCGTAACAATTGACATTTGCCCCCCGATAATGTTTTAATACTATATGCGGGAGAAAATCCCGTATTAATTATCGGAGGACTTATGGACATTAAAATCACGGCCAAAAACATTAAACTCACACCGGCCATTAAAGAATTTATCAATACCCGCGTGGGTAAAATTGAAAATTTCTTTGACAACATTGTCTCTGCCCAAGTGTATATCTCGGTAGAGAAAAAAATCTACCAAAAAGCGGAAATTATCTTGCACACCGGTGCCAAGACGACCATTAACGCCAGCGCGGTAGAAAACAACCTCTACAAAGCCATTGATGCCGCCGCCGTCAAAGCGGAAGCACAAGCCAAAAAAATCAAAAACAAAGCCAAAGCGCGCAAGACCACCAAAAAATCGGTCAAGATGGTAGCCATGGAACCGTTTACAGATACGGTACTTTTGCCGCAAGCCGACGTGAAATTCTCCGTCATTAAGCAAGTGGAAGTCTTGCCCATGAACCCGGAAGATGCCGCCTACGAAATGGAACGGCTTGGGTATTCGTTCTGGATTTTCTTGGATGAAGATTCCAAACAAATCAACCTCATCTTCAAACGCTTAGACGGTACGTTTGGTTTAATTAAACCGATTAAGAAAAAATAAATCGGAGTGCCGATGGAATTTACCAAGTCCATTACCGTAGCAGAACTACTCCAGGTTAAACGTCTTAACCTGGAGTTGGTCTGCGGGAAACGGTACTTACAGCGCGAAATTACCCTGGGTAGTGTCAACCGCCCCGGGCTCGCGCTCAGTGGACATTTGGATAATTTCCGGGCCAATTCCGTACAAGTTTTCGGGCGGGGAGAACACGCTTTCTGCCAAAAAGAAAACAAAACGCGCTTGCGGGCCAACATTACTAAAATGCTTAGCGAAGGGGCCGTGCCGTGCGTGATTATGACGGCCGATTTGACGCCGCCCGCCGCTGTACGCAAGGCCTGTTTGGGGGCCGACGTGCCGGTGCTCAAAACCCCCATGGAATCCGGCGCGTTTGTGGCGGAGTTTTCCCGCTTTTTAGACGAAAAACTCGCTCCCATTACCCATGTGCACGGCGTACTGGTGGACGTGAGCGGCATGGGCGTACTCATCCGCGGGGAGTCGGGCATTGGCAAAAGCGAGTGCGCGCTGGAACTGATTAAACGCGGGCACATTTTAGTAGCCGATGATGTGGTGGAAATCCAAAAAAGCCGCGGCCGGTATTTAATCGGCTCGTGCCCCACCATGCTCAAACACTATATGGAAGTGCGCGGGCTGGGGATTTTAGATGTACCGCTTTTATTTGGCGTGGGCTCCACGTTAGATGAAACAAAAATTGATATGGAAGTCGTACTCACGTCGCCCACCAAACAACCCCTGGACCGCTTGGGCGTAGAGCAAAAAACAACGGATATTTTAGGCGTGGAAATCCCTTCGCTGGGTTTACCCGTTACGCCGGGGCGCAACTTGGCGGTACTCATTGAAGTGGCGGCACTGAACCAGCAACTTAAAAGCCAAGGGATTTTTTCCGCCAAAGAATTTAGCCAAAAAATTTTGGATAAAATGAAAAAAGGAAACGGTAAACCGTATGTCAAGTGATAAAAGACGCTTATTTATTATTACCGGAATGAGCGGGGCCGGTAAATCGCAAGCACTTAAAATGTTTGGCGATTTGGGCTTTTATTGCGTAGACAATCTGCCGCTTGCTTTGTTCAAAGATTTTATCAATTACGTCCGGCACAACGACGCCACGCGCGATATTGCCCTGGGCATTGACGTACGCGAAGGCGACCGCTTAAAAGAAATGCCACAACTGCTCAGCACGCTAGCCAAAGATGAATTTTTTGTAAAAGTCATTTTCTTAAACGCCTCGGACGAATGTTTAATACGCCGGTTTTCGGAAACTAAACACAAACATCCCGTGCATAAAAAATTAGTGACCGCTATCGCGCACGAGCGCGAAGTAATGGGGCCCACCTTAAAGTTAGCCAACGAAATTATTGATACGTCCGATTTAAAACTGGGGGAACTTAAAGAGAAGTTATCCTCGCTCCTTTCGCTTACACGCGAAGACGATATGCAAATTTCGGTTATGTCATTTGGGTTCAAATACGGCTTACCCAAAGAATGCGATATTGTGATGGACGTGCGGTTTTTGCCTAACCCGTATTACGTGCCTGAATTAAAAAATAAAACCGGGTTGGACCCGGAAGTACAAAACTATATTATGTCGTTTAAAGAATCGCGCGAATTTGCGGAAAAATTTGCCGAGTTGATTAAATACCTCATTCCCAAATATATCAAAGAAGGAAAAAGTTATTTAACAATTGCCATGGGTTGTACCGGCGGCAAACACCGCAGTGTATTTATGGCACATAAACTGGCAGAATATTTAACAAAACTGAAGTTAAGCGCTTCGGAATTCCACCGGGACATAGGAGTTTAATTATGTTAAAAATTATCTTAGTTACGCACGGCCATTTGGCCAAAGAGATGCTGGAAACGGCCTCTCAAATTATCGGCAAACCGGCCACAGACGGTTTTGCCACGTTCGCCGTTACCACCACGGCCTCGGTCCAAGCGGAAGCGGAAAAATTAAAAAAAGAATTAGCCGCTTGCCAAGACGGCGCTGTGATTTTAACGGACATCTTCGGCGGAAGCGCGACCAACATCTCGCTGACTGCCAGCAAAGATTTGCCCAACTGCCACGTCATCACGGGGCTTAATTTGAGCATGCTTTTAACGGCTATGAACAGCCGCAAAAAATTGACGGCCAAAGAATTGGCGGAAAAAATTGAAGCCGACGGCAAACGCGCCGTTATCAACGCCACGGAACTGTTAATTAAGGGGCTTTAATGCCGATTATTTTCGCACGGGTAGACGACCGGCTTATCCACGGTCAAATTGTACAGGCCTGGTTACCTCAACTCAATGTAGACGAGGTGGTCATCCCGTGTGCCGCCAAAAACGCCCCTACTTTAAATGAAGGGTTACTGCGGCTCAGTTTGCCGTATGAATATGAGTTGTCTGTCTTGCCCGCCGAAAAAATAGCCAAACACGTGGCCGCATCCACGCGAAGACTGTTTTTGCTAATGGCCTCGTTGGAGGACTTAACCAATCTAATTACTAACGGCGTGCCGATACGCAGTGTAAACATCGGCGGTATGCACTTTAAAGAAGGGGCGCAAAAATTGGCCGACCATGTGTTTTTGGATGAACAAGATAAGCATTTTCTAAAATTAGTGCGGGACTTGGGAATTGCGGTAGAAACGCGGGCCGTCCCTAATGATGTCTCCCTCTCGCTGGACGAGGTGCTTCCATGAGTCTGTGTGTATTGACTATTTGCCTGTTGGCCGCGCTGTTGGAACTGGATACCACGTATGCGTTTCAGTTGACGTTCTCGCGCGGGATTATTGCCGGGCCGATTTTCGCGTTAATTACCGGCGATTACGCAGTGGGCATCCAGGCAGGTATCTTTACCGAACTTTTATTTGCCGATGTAAACCCGTTAGGGGCTATTTTACCCCCCAGCGCTACCATTTGTTGCGCCATTACCGTAGCGTTGTCAGCCATGGGCATAGAAACATGCTACGCATTTATTGTGGCGGTGTTAGGCGCCCTGTTATTTGTGCGCACCGAACACCGCGTACGCAAACAGCGCGTGCGTTTACTCGCATTTTGGGAAAAACGGCTCCTGCAACGCCCGGATGAGGTCAACCGCATTGTATTTCTGGAACTGGGTGCGTGTTTTTTGATTAACTTTGTGCTTATTTCGCTATTTATCGGCGCCAGCGGGGCTTTCATGCGCTGGCTACAGCCGCACATTCCGCTACGGGCTTTTTTCGCCTGTCAGTTTGCGTTTATGGCAGTGCCCTGGATTGGGCTGGCCTCGCTCATCCCCGAGTTCCGGCTTAAAACGAGGTAATTATGAAATTTACACAACAATTTTCTTTTTTCATACGCTCGTTCTTCCTGCAAACCGGTTGGAACTATTTGCGTTACCAAAGTTTGGGGCTGTTTTTTATCATGTGGCCTTTTTTGAAAAAACTATACGCCCACGATCAAGACGCTATTCCCTCCGTAGTATCGCGCTATTTGGCGGTATTTAACACCCAGCCGGTCATGGCTTCGTTTTGCGTGGGGGCGTTGGCCAAACAGGAAGAATTTATCGCCCACGCTAAAGATTTAAACGAAACCAACGAGGAAACCCTGGAATGGAATGCCATTAAACGCGGCCTTTCCATTACCACGGCCTCTATCGGCGACCGTTTGTTTTGGGGTACGTTAAAACCGCTGACCTTGCTCTTGGCCTTGTTTATTTGGCTGTTTTTGGGCGTGCACGTGTTTGAACTCCAGCCGGAACACACCCTGCCGATTTTCTACGCTTTGGCCGGCAGCGTGGCGGCTTTTTTGGCATTCAACACAATTGCTTTATTTATCAAATGGAAAGGCATTCAAATCAGTTACACCGCCCCCGTCAACGCGTGTTTCGGGCTGACTAATTTTGATTGGAACCGCACGATCTATAACGCCAAAAAAATAGGGCTCCTGCTTACCGTAGGATTGATTTTAATGGGCATTTATTATTACCTGCGCGATTTCCAACAATCCATGGATGTACAATTTATTACCCGCGCGGTTATTATTGTATTTTTCGTATCTATTAGTTTTATTACCCGCCGTTTGCGCATCCCCAATATATACTTATACCTGGCCGCGGCGACTGTATTTAATATCGTTTGCTATTTATAAATTATGATTCAATGCGATTTTAAAATTATCAACCAACTCGGTTTACATGCCCGTCCGGCGGCCCTGATCGCCCAAACCGCCGGCAATTACCGCAGTGCCATTCACTTGATTAAAGACGGCATGCAGGTGGATGCCAAAAGTATTATGGGAGTTATGATGTTGGCGGCCGAACACGGGTGTGTACTTCGTTTTACCGCCGAAGGCCCCGACGAAAAAGAAGCCGCCGCGGCCATCCGGGCTTTATTTGAAAACAAATTTAATGAGGAATTTTAAATGCTTGTTCTAAAAGGAATTGCCGCCAGCCCCGGCGTTGCCATCGGGCCGGCTATTTTGTTACCCGGCGAGAGTTTTGCGCTTTCGCGCCAGTATATTGCGCAAAACGAAATTCACGCCGAAACACAAAAATTCCAAGAGGCCATGCAGCGCACGCTTGCCGAGTTGGACGCCTGCGAGCAAAAAGTATTAGACACATTGGGTAGTGAATATGCCAATTTGATGTCCACACACAAACTTATTCTGCAGGACCCGGCCTTTGGGTCGGCTATCTTGCATAAAATCCAACAGGAACAACTCTCCGCCCAGGCCGCTATTTTATTTACGTTGCAAGAATTAGCCGCCTCATTTAATAAAATACAAGACCCGTTTTTCAAAGAACGCCGCAACGATTTATTTGATGTCGGCAAGCGCCTGGCCAACAACCTAACGGGAAGCAAAGATAATTTTTTGGCCTCTATCCAGCGCCCGTCACTCTTAGTGGCACACAACTTGTACCCGTCGGACACGATCAATTTACAAGAGAACCAAATTTTAGGGTTTTGTACGGATGTGGGCGGCAAAACCAGCCACACCGCTCTACTGGCACAGAGTTTAAATTTGCCGGCTGTGGTCGGGCTGTCCACCGCGTCCAAAGACGTACACGCCGGAGATACGCTCATTATTGACGGTGAAAACGGACTATTGGTCATCAATCCGGACCGCTATACCCTGGCCAATTACCGCAAAATCCAGCGCGATATCAAAAAGACAGAATCGCTCCTTAAAACGATCAACCATTTACCCGTTGTTACACAAGACGGCCACGGGGTCAAACTGCTTGTCAATTTTGACCCACGCACCGACAACAAAGCCAACAAACACCTGATTACCGACGGGCTGGGCCTGTTGCGTACGGAATTTATTTTTATGGGCACTCCTGTGCCTCCCTCGGAAGACGAACAATACAATGTCTACGTGGCTAGCGCCAAACGCTTTGATATGCGCCCGGTAACCATTCGCTTGGCCGACCTTGGGGCCGACAAAAAACCCGATTTTCCGTTGGACGAATTTGACCAGGACGAAAACCCGTTTATGGGTTGCCGCGGCATCCGGTTGCTACTTAAAAACCCGGAACTCTTACGCACCCAACTGCGTGCCATTGTACGTACGGCATGTGAAGTGCCGGCACAACTGGCGGTGATGATTCCGATGGTGTCCTCGGTAGAAGAAGTACGCCACGTGCGTAACGCCTTTAACGAAACGTTGGCCCAGTTTGCCGCCGAAGACAAACATCCCGTCAACAAAATTGCCTTGGGCGCGATGATTGAAGTGCCCTCGGCCGCTATTGCCTTAGACGGTATGATTGGCGAGTTGGATTTTATTTCTATCGGTACAAACGATTTAATCCAATACCTCATGGCGGTGGACCGCGTCAACCAAGAAGTGGCCCACCTGTACGACCCGTGCCACCCGGCCGTCGCGCGTACGCTTAATTTGATTATCCAAACCGCCCATAAACGCGGCAAAAAGGTAAGCATCTGCGGGGAAATCGCTTCAGACACAAAAATGCTCCCGCTATTATTGGGGCTTAACGTGGACGCCCTTTCCGTGACGCCGCGTATGTTTTTACGTGTAAAAAACAATATCCGCCAATCCGATTTTGAACATTGTTCCGACTTGGCACAGGCCGCCCTGTTAATGGGCAGTAGCGAAGAAATCCGCAAATTAATTGAGCAGAATAACGAGCATGAAAATCCGTAACTTTTCCATTGTGGCCCACATTGACCACGGCAAAACTACTCTATCCGACCGCATTTTGGAAGACACCGGCACCGTCCCCAAGCGCAAAATGCAAGCGCAATTGTTAGACGGGATGGACCTGGAACGCGAGCGCGGTATTACCATCAAAGCCAAAGCCGTACGTATTGCGTATAAAGACTACATTTTAAATTTAATTGACACACCCGGCCATGTGGATTTTTCATACGAAGTCGCCCGTTCGTTGCGAGCGTGCGAAGGGGTACTGTTACTGGTGGATGCGTCGCAAGGCGTGGAAGCGCAGACGGTCGCCCACGCACACCTGGCGCAAAGTTTAGGACTTAAAATCATTCCCGTGATGAACAAGGTGGATTTGTCGCAGTCTGATGCCGACGCGTCCGAAGAACAGTTGTGGGACATTTTACGCGAGCCCATTGAGGCCGAGCGGGTCAGTGCCAAAACAGGTATGGGTATTGAACATTTACTGGACCGCATTATCCAAGATATCCCCGCCCCGCAAGGTGACGCAAATGCCCCTTTACGCGCGCTGATTTTTGACTCTTACTACGACCCATTCCGTGGTGTGGTGATGTATATCCGACTCGTAGACGGCACGATTAAACCGGGGCAAATGATCCGGTTTATGTCCTCCGGCGCGTCGTACAAAACCGAAGAAATCGGTTTTATGACACCCAAACAACTCCACAAGTGCGACCAACTTTCCGCCGGCGAAGTGGGCTATTTGGTAGCCGGCATTAAAGACATTCACCAAGTAAAAGTGGGCGATACCGTTACCCTGGCCGAACGCCCCGCACAAGAAGCCCTACCCGGATACGCGGACGCCAAGCCCGTCGTGTTTGCCTCTATCTTCCCGGTGGAAACGACCGATTTTCCGCTACTTAGAAAAGCACTTGAAAAACTCAACTTGTCCGATTCTTCGTTCCACTACCAGAGCGAAACTTCCAAGGCGCTGGGCTTTGGGTTCCGGCTCGGGTTTATGGGGATTTTACACATTGAAATCGTCAAAGAACGCTTGGAGCGCGAGTTTAATTTATCGTTAATTGCCACCAGCCCCAACGTGGTGTATCACGTCAAATTTACGTCCCGGAAATCACACCCGCAAGAACTGGCCGCTTTGCCCGATGCACCCGACGACCCCGATTATAAAATCATTGATAACCCGGCCAACTTCCCGCCGCACGGCGATATTATTGATATCAAAGAGCCCGTTATTCACATTACGATTGTTACCCCGGTGGAATTTATGGACGGCGTAATGACACTGCTCAAAGAAAAGCGCGGTACATTTATGAATATGGACCACTTATCCAACCAGCGTGTCATTATTAAATACGAAATGCCGATGGGCGAAATGGTGATTGATTTTTACAACAAGTTAAAATCCGTTTCCAAGGGCTATGCGTCGTTTGATTACGAAGTAGCCGGATTTAGAAGTTCCGACGTAGTGTTAATGGAAATTCTGCTACACGGCTCTCCGGTGGATGCGCTCTCTGTGGTGGTGCATAAAGACAAAGCGCAAACCATGGGCCGTGCGCTGTGCGCTAAATTAAAGGAACTTATCGGACGCCAACAATTTGAAGTAGCCGTGCAAGCCGCCGTCAACGGCAAAGTCATCGCACGCGAAACAATTCCCGCTTTCCGCAAAGACGTTATCGCCAAGTGTTACGGCGGAGATATTACCCGCAAACGCAAACTGTTAGAGAAACAAAAAGAAGGGAAAAAGCGGATGAAATCTATCGGCAGTCTAAACATTCCGCAAGAAGCATTTGTGGCGATGCTCAAGATTGATGAAGAATAGCCCTCGCCGGGCCCAGGCCCGCGGCCTTGAACCGCTAGCCATGGTACACGCTAACTTCCGTTTACCCGGACTTCATATCCCCGTTACTTTCAAAAACTGCACACCCCGGAATTACCGGTAGAATCCGAACCAAAAGAAGAAGTTTGGCACAAATAACCGCACAATTTTTTGGCAGTATCATCCGTCTTGGTAAACCAACAAAAGGTATGGGAAAGATAGTATCTTTCCAAACTAAATGCGTAGTGCTTATCTTGACAATACAAAGAATTCTTCGTCGTACTAGTATTTCCCAAAAAACAAGTAAAATCAGTATAATCTACTTGTTTATTAGAATTACTTATTTGCCCGCCGGCAGGCATATCAATATCCAAAAGTGTAAAATCGTTAGCATATTCTCCGTTTGCCATTTTGTAAACTAACTGCGCATTTTCAATACTTTTCATAATCGGCAACAAGCGGTTTACCCGCGCTTTGGCTACCGCCAACTTATACTGCGGTAGCGCGACAGACGCCAAAATACCGATGATAAGGACAACGACCAAGAGTTCAATGAGGGTGAAACCGCCACGCCGCGCCCCGTCACCCCGCAAGGTTTCTATGCGGGGTATAGGCGCGGCAAAATTCTTTAGCACGCCCTTTATATCCCGCACTAAAACACTGCGGGATGACGAAAGGGGCGCAAATGCGTTGTTGTTGTCGTCGTTATATAATATGCTGTCATTCCCGAGGGTTTCTATCGGGAATCTTCCACGCGGGTTGTTGCCCTTGAGAAACGGCAAACGTGGAAGATCCTGAATCAAGTTCAGGATGACAGATTTTTTATTAACGGCCTTTTTATTTCCTTCCAAAACACCTTTAAAACTATTTTCCTTTTGCATACGTATCCCTCCTTGGGAAATGAGTATACGCAAATCATAGCAAAAAAAAACGAAGTCAAGCCCTTTTTATTCCCGCCGAAAAATCGGATAAAAATAACGGGGGCAACCTTAAATTGCACCCGTTATTACACAGCAAAAAATCGCCACCTGTCACTTATCTTCGTAATAGTGGTAACTTTTGTAATACCCGTATTTGCCGTAGGATAAACCTTGGGCGTGGTATTGCGTAATCACCGCTCCCAAAATTTTGATACCGGCTTTATGTAATTTATCCAATGCGGCCTGGGCGAGTTTAGCGTGTGTTTTCCCGCAACGCACGACAAACACCGCGCGCGGAATACACCGCCCCCATAACATAGTATCGGACACCGGCAAAATGGCCGGGCAATCCACCACTACGTGGTCAAAATGTTTTTCGGCCCACGCCAGAAAATCGGCCAATTTGGGCGTACCCAATAATTCAGCCGGGTTAGGCGGCCGTTGACCGGCGGTCATGACAAACAAATTCGCCACCTCTTTTACGGGTTGTATATTGGCGGCATAGTCGGCGGTTTTCTCGTCGGATGACCAAATGTTGCTCAGGCCCTTTTCCGTACTCAGCCGAAACACTTTATGCAAGCGCGAGCGGCGCAAATCGCCGTCCACTACCAATATTTTCTTACCGGCCTGGGCCAACGCCACTACTAAATTAGACGACAAATGGCTTTTGCCTTCGCTTTGTATCGCGCTGGTAATTAAAAAGGGCGCGTGAGGGACATCGGCCAACGTAAACCCTAACATCGTGCGGATGTTGCGCACATGTTCGGCCTGCAAGGAATTGCCTTCCTGCTGGAGCATGGCGGCATATTCCCGCTCCCGTTTTTTGCTTTTTTCATACGGGATAAACCCTAAAAACGCCAATCCCAGTTTTTCTTCTAAATCTTCGGATGATTTAATGCTTTGGTCTACAAATTCCAGCCCAAATACCAACATTAAACCCACTAGTCCGCTCAGCAAAATCCCCAGGGCCAAGTTAACTAACTTGCGCGGGCGGATGGGTTTTACCGGCACGATAGCCGGGTCCACAATCCGGATGTTGTTACCGGAAAATTGACCGGAAAGTTCAATTTTGATACTTTGCACCAAGCGGCGTGTTTCACGCGCGATGCGCGCGTTCACGGCGTTAAGTTGGCCGGTAATGGAGATGAGTTCCGGGTGTTTCTCCGTGTATTTAGCGGCCAGTTGGGCGCGTTGGCTTTCCAAAGCGGCGGCTTGTTGTTTAAGCGTTTTGATAAAATCGCTGTTTACCACCTGCGGCATGGAGTTTAACAACTCTTGTTCTTCGGGGCTGTTTTCGGAACTTTCCAACGCACGGATGACATCTCGCCCCATAGAAATACGGTTACTCACGTTATCCTGCACAAACGTATTGGCCAGCGTATTGGCAATTTCTGCGGCCAGTTGCGGGTCGTAAGTGCGCACACGCACTTGTACCAACCGGCTGCGGGTAATGGGATAAACCGTCAACGCCCGGTGTAATTTTTCCACCCCTTGGGGCCCGGCAAACTGCTCATATTGGCCCAGGTCCAGTTGGCGGTATACTTTTTCCAAAAGCGAACGGCTTTCCAACAGTTGGTATTGCGTGCGGTAATAATCTTCCTCACCGATAAACGATCCGTAGGAAACTGCGTCCAATTTACCGGCATCTTCTTTGTTAATCATCAGCAAAGCCACGGCTTGATACATCGGCCGCATAAACGTATTGACCAACACAGCACCCAACAGGCCAAACACCATCAGGCCGGCTATCAGCCAAAACCGTTTTAATACGATGCTGATAATTTCACCAAAATCTAACTCATGTTGCGAAGGGGTCATATCCATAATAGTTCCTCAAAACATGCTCTGCGGCACAAACACCACATCACCGGGCAGCAACGCAATATCCATGGCTTTGTTACCTTGTTTGGTAATTTGGGTAACATCCACATCCAGCGCGACTTGTTTGCCTTGTTGCACACGCAACACGCGCACTTTGGATACGTTGGCAATATCCGTAAACCCGCCTACGGAAGTAATGGCTTCCAACACGGTAAGAGATTTTTCCGGTGGGATTTGGATAGCCGCCGGCTTTTGCACTTGGCCAAGCACGTATACCGTCTTGTTGCCATATTCTTTAACAAGCATGGAAACTTGAGGATTTTTGAGGTAGGTGGTCAATTTATCTTCTAACTGACGCTCGGCCTCCTGCAGCGAAAGCCCGGCCACCTGCATCGGACCGACCAACGGGAACGTAATGTTTCCTTGGCTGCCCACACGCAACGTGCGCGACATAGTTTCTTCACGGAAAACTTGAATTTCCAGTAAATCTCCCGGCTGAAGTGTATACGATTGGGACATACGCACTTGTTCAATCCCCGATGCAACATCTTGTTGCAACAGAGGTTTGGCCGGTGGTTGAATTGTTTTTTGTCCGCCACAAGCCAGCAGACAAAGAGTACCTACACAGGGGAATATGTATTTTCTCATACTTCATATTTTACTAAATATGGAGATTACTTCCTAGAAGCAGCACGGGCGCGGGCATAGAGGGCCGAAAGCGCTTTCTCGCGCGGATAGCGGCGCAAATACGTAACGGCCACTTCCAACGCACGGGCCCGCAGGACCTCTTGTTCTTGCGGCGTTTGGGCGTGTAAGGAAGCGTTGTAATACGTATTTCCCAAGCGCACGGCATTACGCACAGAAGGATAATACGCCACGGAACGTTCGTATTGAACCAATTTGGCGGGCATTTTTAACCCGGAACCAAACACCCCGCACCGCCAGGCAAGCGTCTTATGTAGCGGAATATACAGAGCCAACAACAGCACCAGGGCTAAGCCGATTTTTCCCCCGTACCCCAAGGGCACCGTGTCCGTGTGGTGTTTGGCGTACGTCGGCGCGCAACACAGCCCCAGTAAAATAAAAAATAAAAAGGCGTTGGCCGGAATAAAAAAATGAAAATCCACCCCGCTTCCCGCACTCATGGCCGCCAATGCCCCCAGCAAGGACGCAAATAAAAATTGCTTGCGGATGCTTAATTTTTTCAAGCGCCGCAAAGCCAGCAGTAAAAACCATCCGATTCCACCTATAATAACCACCGCGCCCCCATATCCCACACCTATTAAAATCTCCAACCAATCGTTGTGTAAATGTTCAATATAGTACGGGATAGGCCACTCCAAATACGAGGTAACGGCCACCGGCATCGCCCCTACTCCGATCCCCCATACCGGATGTGCTTGAAGTAACTTCCAGGCCCCGCGATACATCATCGCGCGGGTTTGGGTAGAAACTCCGGTTCCGCGTTGGGCAAACGCATTGATTTGGTCCACGTGTAGCCAGGTCCACCCTGCCACCGCCACAACCGCCACCAAGGTAATAAAGATCCCTTTAAGCCGCCTTTGAAACCGGCGCGGTACAAACCAAACACACAAAAACGCATAACAGAATAATCCCACCGCTAACGACAACATCCC
This sequence comes from Elusimicrobiaceae bacterium, assembly GCA_045645285.1. Lineage (GTDB taxonomy): Bacteria > Elusimicrobiota > Elusimicrobia > Elusimicrobiales > Elusimicrobiaceae > Avelusimicrobium. The sequence continues at coordinate 13,124 of JAZRIL010000069.1, forward strand.
CCCGCGCGACCGCGTCATTACCGCGCCGGTGCATAACCCGGCAAACACCGCCAACCAACCGAATTGTTCCAAGTAGAAAAGATTTCTTTGCCGCCCCACCAACCTGTCCAAACGCAACGAACGGGTACAAAAAAGCCCCAACGTAACAAGCGCCCCCATCACCAAAAACACGGCGGCGTGATTGCGGTTTAAAAAAGGGCCAATCCCCCGGCGTTGTCCGATGAGTTGAAAGAGATATTCTCCCTGCGGCAAACACGCCGCACAAAAGGCCACCGCTCCCACACTCAGCACCACCCAAATAAGCAATTTTTTTCCTTGTTCTTGCGAAGGATACAACTGCGGTATCAGAGCCGTCACCGCCAAGTAGGTAACAAACAAGGACGCGTGTTCCCAACCGTAGAGCGGCACAAAAGAAACGGGATACCAAACCGTTTCATCCAGCAACGTTTTGGCAAAACACGTTTGCAATAACGTAAAAAGAGTCAAAAAGCCCAGGATTGCCAAGACAGGATAAAACAAAACGGAACAAACCAATTTACGCCGGGAAAGTAATAGGAGCCCCCAACTAAGCACCACCCCGCCTTGCAACACGCAAAAAGCCCACGGTTCGGCACCGGCAAAGGCAAAAGGCACAAAAAACAATAGAAAAACAAGGATGATTTTAGCAAACAAATCCATAGCCATATTTTATAAAATTCTAAAGAGGGGCTCATGAAAATATTATTTATCTGCCACGCAAATATCTGCCGTAGTTTTATGGCACAGGAACTGATGAAAAAATACAAGCCGCACGCGGAAGTGTTCTCCCGCGGTTTGTACGTAAACCCGGCCCTGCGCGTGCCAGCCAAAGTAACGGCCTTTTTACAAACGTACGGCTTGGCCCCGGCACCGCACCGTCCCACCCAGTTAACGCCGGAAGATTTACAACGGGCGGATTTCGTGTTTTGCATGGAGCCGGAACACGTGGAAAAATTAACCGACCGCTTTGCCCAATACACCGATAAAATTTGGTTGCTTACCGATTTCGCCTTTGATAAAGAAGAACCGCTGGACGACCCAATATCTTTGGACGGGGATTCTTTTGTCAAACAAGCCCAACAGTTGCAACAAACCGTGTGGGCCGCCGCACAAAAACTGGAAACAGCCCGCTGATTGCCCCCTGGACAATACGGCATTTCGCACTTATACTATAAATAAGCCCTTTATCCCAACGAGGAGTAAAGTGTATGAAGCGTATATTTTTCTTATATTTAGCATGGGTTGTTTTACTAACCGCCCCTATATTCGGGCGGGCGTATGACCCATGGGGAATTTCCCAGGACTCCATAGACGTTAACATTTTTGGGGTGGATAAACTATTGAACCGGGAAACGCTCTATTATGCGGTCTCCGACGACATCACCCCCGAAGAAGAAAAAATCTTCACCGACGCTTTGCGTAAGTGGCCCAAAGACACCTTAAAAGCCATCCAAGAGGTGAAACGGGAGGAAGACTTTGCCGATATTGTGCCAATCTTACAACAAGATATCCAACTCAAAAAAACGGACATGAAACATGGGGAAGTGACCCTGGAACTTGACCCCACCGGAGATATTTGCGGGCAAGACGCCGGGGGATGCCATTTCACGTCCACCCACCGCATTGTCGTCCGGAAAGACTATCGCCACTTGCTCAAAGAAGTAATCACGCATGAAATCGGGCACTTCTACGGCCTGGGCGACCAATACGAACGGTGCCGCCACGATTCCAGCCCGATTTACTCCAGTAACCCCAACTACATAGAGGGCAGTGTAATGAGCAACACGTATGAAACAAAAGGCGAACTCACTTGTGACGATAACGACGGGTTTATCAACCTGATTGATTTGCGGCTGAGCCAATTTAACGGACTGTTCCCCGAGCGTTCCCAAAACGGGTGGTGGAGTTTGTGTAAAGAAACAAAAAATTTATATCAAAACGCCCAAACGATCAACCGTGAGTCTGACACCGTCACCCTAAAAGACGGCCAAACACAACGAACGACATCGTACAACGAACAAGGCCAACCGACAGAGAGTCTTTATGCCACCTCTTTGGATGAAAATTTATGGCCGTTGTTTACCATGGCCCGGGCGGATACAATAGCCAAAAATAACGCCGGGCTTATCACCCGTATTACGTCGGCCAAGGGGACCTCGTTGTGCCCTGTTGTCAAAGGCAAATCCGTGCGCAATTTCAGTTATTCCAAAAACTGGGATGGCACGTATGAAATCCGAATCCACTGCGTGGGAAATAATAAGACTTATTCCTTCCCCGTCATAGAAAAACCGGGATGGTACGTCTTCGTCATCCTTCCGCCTTCGGGTAAAGCCGATCGGTTCCGCCAGGAATTCCCGATGGAAAACAACTATTCGGTGGCAGCCCTCTTCAAGGAGGGGACTGTTCGTTTGTCCGCCGGTGGCTCGGGTTTTGTAACCGTTAACGGGGAGGATAACATCCATTCAGCCCGCCTCCAGCGGCCCTTACAGGAAACAAAATATCAGGCGGAAGTAGAGGGATATCAGGAAATAAAATATGAACTAACGGAGCAAGATTTCCGGCAGAATTTAGCCAATCAAAATCTCCTTGACAGCCACCGTGCCATCCTGCTGGAAGCCAAAGATGCTTTCAAGCAAGTGGCCCCCTATGTACCCGGATTTTATGAAAAATTTTACAAACCCTTAGTAAAATTTTTCAACGCCCAAAAGGCCCAACGCTAAAATAACCCGGGTGTCTTTTTCGCCTCGCCAAAATTTCCCCAAGACAAGAGGGCAACTTTTTCCGCCGGCTGTATATTTGCCGGGCAGGGCCGAGTAAAAATATGATAAAATAAATAGAGAAGTCCCGTTCGTCTAGTGGCCTAGGACGCCGCCCTCTCAAGGCGGAGATCACGAGTTCGAATCTCGTACGGGACGTTTTTTACGGGCTTGCGGCCACCTGGCCGACGCGCAGTGGGGGTTACGTGGAATTGTCTGTGTGGCAAATGGGGTTGTTGTCCCTACTCATTATACTGGTGCTCATTTTACCGTTAGCCGTTCACAAGGTAGAAGAAAATCTGGAAATCTTTTTGTTTGCGTGCGGGATAACGGCTGTGTCGGTTTCCCACCAATGGAGTGGCGCGTTACTCTTGCGTGCGCTGGAAGACCCTATCAAAATTACCTTAGCGGTATTAGCCGCCGGCCTTTTATTTCGTCATTTTAATCATCATTTGCAACACATCACCTTTAAAGCCGTGCAACACATCGGCTTAAAAGGCACCGTGGCTTTGCTGGTGCTGACATTGGGGCTTACCTCCAGTTTAATTACGGCCATTATTGCCGCGTTGGTACTTTCGGAACTGGTTATTATGTTGCCCTTGGACCGCGAACAACGCACCCACCTCACCGTGCTAACGTGTTACAGTATCGGCATGGGCGCCGTGCTTACGGCTATCGGGGAACCGTTGGGGACGATTGTTATTTCCAAACTTTCCGGGGCGCCGCATTACGCCGGATTTTTCTATCTGATTAAGCACGTAGGCGGATTTGTATTACTGGGGATTATTTTATTATCCGTGTGGGCTACCCGCTTATATGCCAACCACGTCATCCCCGGCCCGCACGTAACTGATACGCAAGAGGACCGCTCCTTTAAAACAATCCTCCTGCGCGCCGGCAAAGTATATTTATTTGTCATGGCCCTTACACTACTGGGCGACGGATTAAAACCCTTTGCCTTGCGCACCATCTCACACCTGTCGGCCGATTGGTTGTATTGGATAAACACGTCTTCGGCTATCTTGGACAATGCCACCTTGGCCGCCATTGAAATTACACCCGAAATCTCCGACCGTTCACTGACGTTTCTGCTCATGAGTTTGGTAGTTTCCGGCGGAATGATGATTCCGGGAAACATTCCCAATATCATTTGCGCTTCCAAACTGAGTATCAAAAGTAAAGATTGGGTAAAACACGCCTGGAAAATGGGAATTTGTTTAATGGTGGGCTTTTTCCTGCTTTTACACATTGTATTGTAAAAGATATTTGCCCAAATTTTTATTTCGTACGCGTATGAATTTTATATAATGAACTGTACTTTAAATTAGTAAGGAGAACACATGAAAATCCATTCTTTTACCGTCCAACCGCACTTACCGGAAAATATTAAATTTTTAGAAGAACTCGCCAACGACATGTGGTTTACGTGGAACTGGCAGGCCATTTTACTCTTTGTACAAATTGATTCCGACTTGTGGACCGCCTCCAAACGCAACCCCAAATGGCTTCTGGGCAGCGTGCCGCAAAAACGTTTTGAAGAACTGAGCAAAGACGAAAATTTCGTCCGCCAAGTCAATGAAGTGAAAACCTCTTATTACAATTACAAAAACAATCCGCACACGTGGTATCATGACCACAAACACGAAAATGGGCAACTGTTAACCGCTTACTTCTCTATGGAGTACGGTATCGGGGAAGGATTGCCGATTTACTCCGGCGGCTTGGGTATGCTCGCGGGCGACCACATGAAGTCCGCCAGCGACCTGGGTATGCCGATTATCGGCGTAGGATTGTTTTACAAACAAGGGTACGTACAACAAGTGCTCAACCGCGAAGGATGGCAAAACGAAGAATATCCCGATAACGACTGGGCCCACATGCCCGTGGAACGCGTGCTGGGTAAGGACGGTAAAGAAATCGTGGTGGACATCCCGCTGGCCGGCGAAAACGTAAAGGCCTGCGTATGGCGTGTACCCGTCGGGCGCACCTCGCTTTATCTGTTGGATACCAACCTGCAGGAAAACACCCCCGCCCAACGTGCCATTACCGAAAAACTCTACGGCGGCGACCGCGAAAACCGCATCCGCCAGGAAGTAGTGTTGGGTATCGGCGGTGTGAAGGCCTTAACCGCCATGGGCATTAGACCGACGGTCTATCACATTAACGAGGGCCATAGCGCGTTTTTACTTTTCCAACGCATTATTGAAATCATGCAAGAGAAAAATCTTTCTTTTGCCCAAGCGCGTGAAATCGTGTGGGGTTCTTCCGTATTTACCACCCACACCCCGGTCATCGCCGGTAACGAACATTTTGACCCCGTACTCGTGCGCAAATATATGCAATTCTATGCCGACCAAATGCGCATTTCATGGGATGAATTTTTGGCCCTGGGTAAAGAAAAACAAACCTCTGCCACGTATTGTATGACCGTGGTGGCGTTACGTTTATCGGCCTACTCCAACGGGGTAGCCAAATTACACGGCGAAGTCAGCCGCGAAATGTGGCAAAACCTTTGGCCCGAACTGCCGGTCAGCGAAGTACCCGTTACCAGCATTACCAACGGGATACACAGTTCGTCGTGGATTTCGCATGAACTCAACGAACTTTTCCGCAAGTATTTATGGAACAACGACCAACTGGGCGAGATTGACCCGTCTGACGAGAAACCGTGGAAACGAATTGACACGATTCCCAACGAAGAACTGTGGCATGTGCACAACGAACGCAAAAACAAGTTAATTGCGCTGGTGCAAAGCCGCTTAAAACGCCAATTAAAGCGACAGGGTTTTGACGTAATGACCGTCAAAAAAGCCAGTAAAGTTTTGTGGCCCGACGTATTGACAATCGGTTTTGCCCGCCGCTTTGCCACTTACAAACGAGCGACGCTCTTATTTAAAGATTTAAACCGCTTGGATAAAATCATCAATAATCCGACCCGCCCGGTCCAATTTGTATTTGCCGGTAAAGCACACCCCGCCGATACGGCCGGAAAAGAATTTATTAAACTCATTGTGAGTCTGACCCAAAACGACCCGCGCTTTAAAGGCAAAATCGTATTTGTGGAAGACTACAACATGAACACCGCCCGCTACATGGTGCAAGGCGTAGATGTGTGGTTGAACAATCCCATCCGCCCCATGGAAGCCAGCGGTACCAGCGGCATGAAAGCCGCCTTAAACGGCGCGCTCGCTTTGTCTGTATTGGACGGCTGGTGGGACGAAGTGGGCCCGTGCGATTTCGGGTGGTCTATCGGCGGTGCGGAAAATTACAAAACCGACGCCGAACGTGACATCGTAGAGGCAGAGGCACTGTACAGTTTAATTGAGCAGGAAATCGCCCCGGCCTATTATGCCAAGGACGAAAATGGCATGTCGGCCACGTGGATGAATTTGATGAAGGAATCCATCAAACATATTGCCCCCGTTTTTAATACCAACCGTATGGTCAAAGAGTATTACGAACGCTTTTACATTCCGGCTAATAACTACGGACAAATTTTAAATCAGGACGGCAAAGCACAAGAAGTGGCCGCCTGGCGTAAGAAAATCGCCGATAACTGGTACCGCGTCAGCATTACCGATACGACGGCTATGCCGGAGTCGGCCATTGCAATGGGCCAACAGGTTAAGTTTACGGCCCGCGTCAATTTGGGCGGTTTGTCGCCGGAAGATATACAAGTGGAACTGTATCTGGGTAAACGCGGCACCCGCGGCGATATTATCAAAGAAAACGCCGTAGCCATGACATGCACCGGCCAAGCCGAAAACGGGTATAATTACGAAGTAACTGTGGCTCCGTTTAACAGCGGACGGCAAGATTATGCGCTTCGGATTTTACCCGCTAATAACAACATTCCCAACGTACTAACGCCGTTATTCATCCGCTGGGAAGAATAAAATAGAGTGATTTCGCCCCATTTTCCTCGTCATCCCGCAGTGTTGGTGTGCGGGATATAGAAAAATGGGGCGTGCTTATAGAAGATGCCAACAGCTGTTATACATTATGTTAAACATCGTATTAGTAAATCCCGAAATCCCTTTTAATACCGGCAATATCGGCCGTTCGTGCGTGGCTACCGGTACGCGGTTGCACCTGGTGGGGAAACTCGGGTTTATTATTGCGTCTAAAGAAATCCGCCGCTCGGGCCTGGATTACTGGCCTAATTTGGATTACAAACGCCACAACACGTGGGAAGATTTTTTGGCAGCGGAAAATCCGTCTGAGGACAAGATGTTTTTCTTGTCTACCAAAGGTAAAAAATCGTATTGGGACGCAAAATTTCCACCGGATGCTTATTTGATTTTCGGCGCCGAATCGTGCGGACTACCCAAGGGTTTTTACACCCGCTACGCCCACCGTTTATTTACAATTCCGATGACGGGCCCCGTACGCTCGCTCAATTTATCTTCCTCCGCCGCGATTGTACTGTTTGAAGCCATTAGACAAAATTCTTCCGGCAAGTTATCCTAAAGCAGCACTTTTTTCAAAGAAAAATCCCGTAATTCTAGGCGTGAGATTTTTTCTAACTAATTTGGCGCAAGACGCGACGCGAGGATAGGAGGGATACTGTCGGCACGCGCCCGGAGGGCGGAGGTATCCGACTATCCGAGCAACAAAGTATTACGCAAAATTAGGACGAAAAAAAATGCCGCGTCAACAAATCAGTTTCTTTCAAACTAATTGGGCGCAATTCTAGGCGCGAAGGAGGGAGTGTATACTGTGAAAGGGCGGAGCCCGAGGTATCCGACCGACTGAGCAACAACGAAGTGCGCCCAATTAGGCAGAAAGAAATGCCGAGGGACAGGATCGAACTGTCGACACCTGGTTTTTCAGACCAGTGCTCTACCACTGAGCTACCTCGGCATTACACATATATAGTACCAAATTTTCACGTCTCGCGCAAACGGCACCCAACGCATGTATTCATACGCCCCTTTAGGACGTCATCCTGAACTTGTTTCAGGATCTCGTCGTGTCCTAAAGAGGCGTTATGCGTAAAAGACTTACAAACAGTTCCCGTTATTTCACGCTGTCAAACCCGGCTTGCAACGCTTTTTTATTGAGTTCCAACATTTCCGGTTTAGCGCGTTTGTATACTTTCTTCATGGCGTCGGCCACACTATCTAACGACACGGCCCCCGTCACTTTCACAAACGCCCCTAACGCCACCAAGTTGGCAATGCGGTCCATACCGACTTTCTGCGCAATCTCGTTACACGGCACACACACCACCGTAATATCCTTACGCGTCGGGCGCGAATTGACAAGCGAACTGTTTAAAATAAGCAGTCCGCCTTTTTTGAGTAGCGGCTCAAATTTAGGAAGCGACGGCTCGTTCATCACAATTACCGTATCGGGCGCGGAAACAATCGGCGTATAGACTTCGCCGTCTGTTACCACCACCGAACAGTTCGCCGTACCACCGCGCATTTCCGGGCCATACGAAGGGAGCCAACTGGCGTTCTTCTTATCTTCCACGCCGGCTTGCGCCAGTAAAATCCCGGCAGAAACAACCCCTTGTCCGCCGAATCCGGCTATACGAATACCTTGATACATTAGTTCGCCCCCTCGTCTTTAAAAATTCCCAGCGGGTATTGCGGCATCATTTTAGTGCGCACAAATTCCAACGCTTGCGGCACGCTGGCGTGCCAGTTGGTCGGGCATTGGGATAACACTTCCACCATGGAAAATCCGACGTTATTGACCTGGTTTTCAAATGCTTTTTTGATGGCCTGCTTGGCTTTTACCACATTTTGCGGGCTATCCACCGCCACGCGCGCCAAAAACTTACTGCCGGTAATTTGCGCGAGCATTTCGCACATATTGATCGGCCAGCCCTGCAATTTTGGGTCGCGCCCTTTGGGGGCGGTCGTAGCCACTTGGCCCACTAGCGTAGTCGGAGCCATTTGGCCGCCGGTCATCCCGTAAATAGCGTTATTGATAAAGATAACGGTAATGTTTTCGCTACGCACGGCGGCGTGAACGATTTCCGCCATACCGATGGAGGCCAAGTCACCATCGCCTTGGTACGAAAACACAATCGCACCGGGTTTGGAGCGTTTGACACCGGTAGCAATCGCCGGGCCGCGTCCGTGGGCACCTTGCACCGTATCGCACGCAAAATAATCGTCGGCAAACACCGCACAACCTACCGGAGCAATCCCGATTACTCTATCGGCAATCCCCAACTCATCAAAGGTTTCCCCCATCAAGCGGTGCACGATACCGTGGCCGCAACCGGGGCAATAATGCATGGGTACATCGGTTAAACTTTTCGGTTTTTGGGCAATAATGGTCATCTTATTTGCCTCCTTTGGCGTCGCCTTGTACGCCCAGTTTTATGTTGCGTTCACAGTTGTAGGTAAAGTTCGCGGCGTGTTCTTGCAAATCAAACAAGCCCTCTTTTTTACCCGCCAAAAGCGACTGAGCCGCCGTTAAAATTTTCTCTCCGTCGGGTTGACCGCCGGCCGGATACGCATTTAAACCCACCGGCACACTATTTGCTACCGCAAGTTTAACATCTTGCACCAGTTGGCCCAAACTTTGTTCCACTACCAAAACGCCTTTGGCTTTTTTAGCCAATTCGGCCAAGCGTTTAGACGGGAACGGCCACAACGTAATCGGACGGAAAAGCCCTACTTTTAGCCCTTTGTCTTTGGCCAAATTGACGGCTTCCAAACACGCCCGGGAAGAAAGCCCGTAAGCCACGAGCAAGATATCACAATCTTCGCAGTTACGTTCTTCGTAGCGGGCCTCGGTTTTTTCAATGAGCCCGTAACGTTTGGCACGTTCCACCACATCGGCAATCAAGTTATCGCCTTTGTAGGAAAACACTTTACTTTTACCGCGGCCCTGCTTATTGATATCTACGGCCCAATCAAATTTACCGAGTTTGTTAGGGTCCACGGGGTCAAAGTTAAACGACATGCTTTCCATCATCTGTCCCAAAATCCCATCCGCCAAAATCATACACGGCATGCGGTATTTTTCAGCGAGGTCAAACGCGAGTTTGGGGAAGTTGCCCAATTCTTCTACGGAGTTCGGTGCCAACACAATGACGTGATAATCGCCGTTACCGCCGCCGCGCGTGGCCTGGAAATAATCGCCCTGCGCCCCGGAAATACTGCCCAGGCCCGGTCCGCCGCGCATCACGTTGACAATCAAGCACGGCAAATCGGCACTGGCTAAATAGGTAATACCTTCTTGTTTCAAACTGACCCCCGGCGAGGAGGACGACGTCATACTGCGCGTACCGGTCGCGGCCGCCCCGTAAACCATATTGATAGCGGCCACTTCGCTTTCGGCCTGCACAAACGCGCCGCCGTTATCGGCCAAATGCGCAGACATATATTCCGGCACTTCGTTTTGCGGCGTAATCGGGTATCCCGCAAAAAAGCGTACCCCGGCGCGGATAGCACCTTCGGCTAACGCTTCGTTTCCTTTGCGTAATGTTTTTTCACTCATAAAAATTATTCCTTGATAACCGTGATAGCAATATCGGGGCACATGCGATAGCACATCGCACAGCCGATGCAATTTTCGGGGTGGACCATCTCAGCGGGGAAATATCCTTTTTTGCTGATGGTTTTTGACGGCCCCAAACATTTCTTCGGGCACACGCTCACGCATAAATAACACGCTTTACAGCGCTTAGCGTCTACTTCAATTTTAGGCATAGGCCTCCTGTCGGCCGGGGACAAAACCGGCCCTTTTATATAGTATATGTCTTTTGATAGCACAGGCGCAATAAATGAAGGGAGGAATTTAGTCTGTTTGCGAAACACGCACACAGAAAAATAAACCGGGCAATACCGCAAGCGTGCATAAGAGGAAAGCGCATTTTAAATTCCACGCATCGGACAACGCCCCGATAAGCACCGGGGAGAACGCATCCCCGAGCAAATGAATCATAAAAATGTTGACGGCAAACGCCATAGCACGTACCGGGGCAGGTGTGGTAGCAACAAGCGCGGCCGCAATGGCCCCCGTTGGCAAAAATAAACACGTAATCACTAAACCAAAACAGACAAGCGCGGTCCCCAGATGCGTCGTCCATAGGCCGAGCCACGCCGGAACGATACTCCCGGCTAACGCCCAAAACATCACTTCCTGATACGCACGCGGCGAAGTTTTCAACCGGCGCCGCGCGAGCACACCGCCCGCATATGTACCCAGCGCACCACATACAATCACCAGCCCGCCAAACCAGATGCCCGCCTGTGCAACATTGAGATGTAAATAGCGGCATAAATATGTGGGCATCCAAGCCGAAAATCCACCCATTAAAAAGGTAATAACCGTTTGCACCAGACACACATACAAAAACGGTTTATTTGTAAAAAGTTGCCCATACTGGAAGAAAGCGGGACGCGCGGTTTGCACCGTGCGGGCTTTATCGGGCAAAAACCACGCCCACAAAGCCAAAAATACACCGGGGATACTCAACACCATAAACGCCATTCTCCACCCCCACGTCTGCCCGATAAGCCCGCCCAAGGCGTACCCAAGCGCACTGCCCAACGGCAGGGCCAGCCCGAACAACGCCAGGACGGAGGCGTGTTTTTCTTTGGGGTAATGTTCGGCTAAAAACGGTTGAGCAATCGTAGTAAATCCGCCTTCCCCCACACCGATAAGTCCGCGCGCGGTAAGTAAGTGGCTAAAATTCTTCGCCGCTCCGCTGGCCAGCGTGGCTACACTCCAAATAAGCGCACTAAAACCGATTAAATGTGGGCGGCGGTAACGGTCGGCCAAATAACCCATAACGGGCGCGTAGCACATATACACCGCCATAAACACGGAGGCCAACACCCCCAATTGTCCGTCAGACAAATGCAAATCCGCCTGCAACAGCGGGAAAACCGCATACAACACTTGCCTGTCTATGTAGTTAAACAGGTTAAGTAAAAATAAAACCAAAAATAAGCGGCGTGTCATCTACTTTATTTTATAAAAATTTTGATATAATAGATTTATCTTTGGAGGAATTATGAAAAAAGGGTTTACACTGATTGAACTTTTAATCGTAATGATTATCGTAGGGATTTTGGTAACCGTCGCTTTGCCCAAATATAACACGTCCTTAGAGCGCGGGCGCGCGGTGGAGGCCATTACGAACCTAAAAGCCGCCAGTGATGTGCTCAATGCGCATTACGTCATGGACGGCAACGCCTACAAATGTGCCAGCGTATTTGCAAGCGATAAAGTATCCTTTTTGTCGCCGGAAATTTTTACCAAAGGCGAAACCGGCGCCGGCACCTACGGCCGCTATTTTGACGAACCCAAACGCTCCGCGACTTGCAGCGATAATGCCTCCTCGGTATCTATCGTTACTTCCCGGCGTACCGGGGATTACACGTTGACGGCGTACAACCAAGGCGGCGAACTCAAATATATTGAATGCACCGCCGAAGATGTAAAATTTTGCGAAAGCGCCGGCGCGGAAGCCCGCACCAATGGCGAAAACACCACCTACCGGATAGATTTACATTAACCGGTTCGCCCCCCGTTTAAAAATCCACCCCAAACGGGTGGATTTTTTAATTGTCCTGCAACGTATGGGCGGTTTGGCGCAAGGCGCACCGTTGCGCCGATTGCAACTCTACAGACAGCGCCACTATTTCCTGCTCCAAGGACACCATCAACGTCTTGATTTGCGCCATGCGCTTTTCCATATCCATCAGCACCAGGACGGGGGAACGGCTGTCCGGGTCGTAAAATACTTCCCGGCTATTTATTTTTTTCATGTATTTCTCCTTGTCAGCCGTTCCATAAAAAAACGGCTGCTATATTTTGAGGCAACGAGTTGATCCCAAATATAACAGCCGTAGTTCCCCACCTTTTTGCAGGCAGGGAACATTCGGTAATAAAACGCTTGCAATCGTTTTGTTACCTAAACGGCTATTTTTGGACCTCGTTGCCAAGTTGTTTCCAACTGGATCTGTTCCAAAAACAGATTAAATTTACGAATCCGCGGCCGCGGATGTACTACTACTCCTCAATCTATCTTACTTGTATCAGCGCGAAATGTAAATACTCCGTTTCCGGCATACCGATTAAAACCGGATGGTCTTTGGCTTGGCCGCGCAGTTCAATTAAACTGGCTTGTACGCCGGCTTTGCTGACACCTTGACGGATAATATCCATAAATAACTCACGCGATACATGATGCGAGCAGGTAGAAAAGGCCAAATAGCCGCCGGGTTTTAATCCTTCCAAGGCCATTTTGACAAGTTTGACATACAATCCCACCGCTTGCGGCAAGGCCTTGCGGCTTTTGACAAAGGCGGGCGGGTCCAGTAAAACAATGTCGGGTTGGTCGGGCAGTTCACCTTTTTTCATCGCAGACAACAACCGCTCGGCGTCGTCGCGGTGGAAAACAGCGATGTCACTGACCCCGTTAAGTTCGGCATTTTGCTTAGCCAGTTCCACCGCGGCCGCGGAAGAATCACATCCCCACACTTGCGCCGCGCCGGCCAAAGCGGCCGTCAAACCAAACGAGCCGATATACGAATATAAGTCCAACACTAATTTATCTTTGAAATATGGTTTTAAGAAAGCGCGGTTTTCGCGTTGGTCAAAATAAAAGCCCGTCTTTTGACCGCCACGAATAGGCACGATATATTTGACGCCGTTTTCTTCTATCTGCACCGTTTCGGGCACTTCGCCGACGATTTCCGGCGTGTTGGTCAAGCCCTCTAACGCGCGGAAAGCACTGTCGTTTTTATAATAAATGCCGGTGGGTTTAAAAATCTTTTGGAGTGCTTTGGTAATTTGCGGTTTTAACAACTCCATGCCCGCTGTTAAAATATCCACCACCAAAACATCGCCGTACCGGTCCACTACCAAGCCGGGCAAATTGTCGCCCTCTCCGTAGCACATACGGCCGTATTTGCGCACGCCGATTTCTTTGCGGCGCGTGTAGGCCTCGTCTAATTTTTCAAAAATAAAATCATCGGATAAGTCGGCCGCGCCTTTTTGTACCAAACGTACCGCAATCAAACTGTGCGGATTGAAGGTGCCGATACCTACTTGCACGCCGTCGCTGGCACGCACACAGACCAGGGTACCCGGCTCAATGGAGGTATCTAAGCCGTCAATCTCGTTGGAAAACACCCACCAATGGCCGGCTTTTAAACGGCGTTCTTCTTTGGGTTTTAATCTGATTTCCCGCATGACTTACATTCCTTTTTCGCGCAATTCTTCCACTTCCGTAAACGGAATTTTAGCCGCACAGAGCGGGCATTCCTTGACGGTAAATGTTTGCATCGGATAAGCAAGCAGGGACCGAAGCGGCACCGTCAGCGGCAAATATCCCATAGAGCGGTCCACAATCACACCCACGCCAATTACATTACCGCCTTGTTTGTTAACCAAATCAATGGCGGAGTTGATTTTCCGGCCGGAGACGGCTACGTCGTCCACCACAAGCACGTTTTCGCCTTCTTTGATGGTAAAATTGTGTTTTAAAAGCATGGCGCCGTCTTCATCTTTAGAGGCAAAAATAGCCCGCACGCCGCGCACACGTGCCACTTCTTGCGCCAGTACCGAGTCCGACGGAGTAAGTGCCATCACTACGTCGGCCTTTTGCGTAAATTTCTCCGACAGGGCCCCCGCAATCTTTTGCGCCAAATGCGGATGCTGCATCAGCAAAGACGTTTGAATGTACGTCTGGCTGTGAAAGCCCGAAGGCATCACAAAATGGCCTTCCAAAATGGCTCCGTGTTCTTGTAACAAGCACAAGATATCCATATTATTTCTTGGCATGGTAATCTCCTTGATAGAAGTCTTGTCCGGCTTTAAAATCGGTTTTCAACCCTTGGGTTTGTGCGGCGCGGATAGTTTCGCCGGTTTTTTTGGCACGCAACATTTCCACTTTGGGCTTTAACATGGACGACGAAATCCGGAACGACAACGCCGGATTGCCCGACTCATCGGTCAAGTTTTCCGCCAACGCGCCCGAGCGCGAGGTATTGGAAAACATCGTCCCTACTATGATATCAAAATTTTCGGCTACCCAGTCCACCCAACCGCTTACCGTAGCAGAAATGGATGGCCCTACGGTGTAAGCATTGTTAATATTCATTTTCCCGTTTTCAAACGACACCGAGGCCGCCATATCGCTAAAAGCCACATCTTTGAGCACCTTACCGATTTTGAAACTTCCCGCCCGCTCCATACGGTGCATGATGATAAACGGCTGAAAGGTGATGTTAAGGGCCTGTTGTTCTTCGGCCCATTTTTCCATTTGGTGGATAATACCGCCCTCCAGCCGCGCCTCTATATTGCCGGAAAGCCGTTTCATCCCTGCGCGCATGCCGGTTAGTTCAAACTCGCCGTTGAAGCGGTTCCCCGATAACACCGGGCTGGAAAATGTATCCGCAGAAATATTCCCGGCAAAATTGCTCATAAAGTTTGGTAAGCGGTTGCGGAAATTGCGCAACCATGCTAAATCGCCGCTCACTTCTTTAGGTGTATCGCCCCCGCCCGGCACCAGCGGCACAATGACCGCCACAAAATCCTGCACCGTTGCAATAAAATCCATCGGATTAAAATGTTGCCAATGCATGGCGGTACGTACGCGGCGGCGCGCACTTTTTAAATTATTTACCGACACACTTAATTTAAGCGGCACGCCGTTGACTTCGCTGGAAGCGATATAGCCATACAAATTGCCGCCGCGCCAACTGGCACTCAAATTTAATTTATCAAACACCGTATTACGAACGGTTAGTTTTCCGTTTTTCGTTTCGGCATACAAGTCGGAAAAGTTTTTCTTGGCGCGGAACTGGCCGGATACTTGATCCGCTAAAAAGCCGTGTATATCCCCGCTGACTTCTTTGGCGTCGGCCACGATTAGCGGCCAGGTATATCGGCCGTCTTGGCGGACCAGTTGCGCTTGCAAGGAGGCCTTGCCCGTCAGTTTATAACGCGTGAGCGGCTCAAAATATTTATTTTTCCCTTTGAGGTCAAACGCTCCGGTAGAAACCGTAAAATCAGCCGTGTACGGATTTTCGGAAAAGTCCACCACCCCCTTTCCTTCGGCCTTTACATCAGCGGCCGAAGCCGTAAACTGATTGACTTTAAGCAAGTGATAGTTGTTACTGATCACCCCTTTGGCCGTCACGGTAGATTTAGGAACGGAAAAGGGGGTTTTTTCCAAGTGGAACACCGATAAATTTTTACTTTCAAACGCAGGCACTTTGGCCTTTATATTAAAAAAGGGCATGCGTAAATTATCCAAATCCAGCGTAATATCCACCGGTTTTTGAAACAAATATACTTGCGCCCGCAAACTACGCAAGGCAAAATCGGCCCATTCAAAATTAGCAAAATTGACGTGGCCGGTGCCTTTGATTTCCATATCCGACATCCCTGAGTCCCACTCGTTACGCAACACCATATCGGCCGTAAAACGCGACAGTTCATCAAACCGCAACCGTTCAAAATGTACATTAAGCCCATACACCGCGTGCGTAACCCCGCTGGCCAGGTCCTTGTAACTAAGCACCCCGTCTTTAAGCGTCCAGTCCTCTACGCTTACCGTAAATTTTTTACCGGAAGAAGAACTGGTATAAACCGACGATTGCGCTGCCCGGATGGGCGGCATATTATACACCCCGTCGGCGCGGCGGATTAAATTAAACCGCGGGGTTTGAAGAGAAACTTCATCAATCACTAAATTTTGTTTAAGCAGCGGCCACAGTTGAAAACGCACCGTCACGGATTCGGCCGATAATAAATCCTGCCCCGGTACGCCTTCTGTATCTAACACGCGGAATCCTTTCAATTCCAACGTATTGATAAATTTAACATCCACCGCCGAAATAGCCACCGGCCGTTGCAACCGTTTTTGCAATTCAGCCACGATGATTTCGCTTACATGTTGGGCATTAAAATTTTTAACGAAAAAGATCCACCCGGCCGCCAAAAGAAGCAAAAGCACCATAGCGGCCAGTAAGCCCAACCGCAATCCGAAAATACAGACAGATTTTACCCCTCTGCGAACTTCTTTTGTCCAGGTCTTTTTTGTCATATTACAACGCGTTAATGAGATGCGCTACTATATAGTTTACTAAAATTCGCCACGTGTTTAAGGTGCTTTTTAACACGTTTTCGGCGGCCGAAAGGAGCGAAACTTGCTCCGGAAACAACCCTTTTAATATCAAGGCCAAAACGATTAAATTGGCCAGTATAATCAGTACGAGCGAAAAAATCTTTCCCCCGGCCAGTTTTAAGTCGGGCTGGTCGGCCTCTGACAAGGTTTTAACAGTCTGGATAAAATGAAAAGCGGTGAAAAACCCTATCAAGAATAAAAACACCGTACGATACGGCGTCAAATCCACAAACAAGTCGCCCACCCCATACAAAAACAAAACCACTAACGTATACCCCGGTATGATATACGGCGCCAGCACAATGAGCGCATTGGTTTTATCCATTTTTACATAGCCGCTTTCGCGCTTGATAGAAATATCTTTGACGCGCGAGCCGAATAAAAACGCCACTAGTGCGTGGGTACACTCGTGCACGAGCACATACGGGCGGGAAAAATCATACACCGTATAATGCAGGGCCGCATACACCCCCGCCCCGGCCACAAACGCCAGCACGGTGCGCAAGTGCCCCAACACACTGAGCAAAATGTGGCCCGTTTCCACACATACAAAGAACACGGTAGGCAGTAGGATAAGTGCCAGCAGAAATTTTAGAAAGCGCATTAAAATTTCTCCACCCAGCAAGGGCTTTTGTACTGCAACGCGGCCAGTTGGCGCATGGCGGCCAAGCGGCCCGCGCATGCCGGAGTCGGGCGTAAATCTACGGCTAAAAATTCACGTACGCCGTCTATGACGGCCCGTTTTAAGGCGGGGTTATTGCGGGCACCGGGCAGTTGCAAAGAGCCCTGATACAGCACCGTTTCGCCAAAGCGGCGAATGGCACCGCCGAGCATTTTTTGCCCGGTTTCATCTAACAAATCGTTTTCCACCGGGCGAATAAAACACGCACTGGCCTGGTGGTTGACGCTGGGCGCGTAGGCCGATGCCGAGAGTTTGGTATCTAACGCGTGCGCGGTAACCCCCATGCGAGTCAGTTGGGTCAAGATAAATCCGTGTAGTTTTTTATAAATTTCCGTCGGGCGCTGACCGGGTGAGGAAAATACGAGCGAAAATGTTAAATCGTCCGCGTGAAAAACCACACCACCGCCTGTAGGCCGACGGGTATATTCGCCGGAAAAATTTTGCGCGGTAAGCGTTTGTTGTACTTCTTTAAAAAATTGCGCATAACCAAACGTAACAGCGGGCCCGTCAGACCAGTTATAAAACCTCAGCGTAACGGCCCGAGGGCGCAGGTGAACAACCTGCTCATCCAATGCCATATGTTCATACACATTTAAGGGAGGCGTAATGAGTAAAATATCCATAAAAATCCCCGCTACAGCGTCCGGAAAAATTATATCAAAATTCTACCTGTTCATAATACAACTTGATGCAATTTGTTTTTGCTCAATTAAACCATAGTACAATTTTGCCGGAAAGCAAAATTGTACTTGACAAATCAAAAAAAAAAACGATAATAGAGTGTCAGTTAAAAAATAAAGGAGCAAAAAATATGAAAAACA